>JANXOP010000119.1 GCA_025357755.1 Kofleriaceae bacterium
AGGCTCCGATCGAGGCTCCGATCGAGGCTCCGATCGAGGCTCCGATCGAGGCTCCGATTGACGCTCGTACCGGCGTCCGTACCGGCGAGCGCTCGACGATCGCGGTGAGCTTCGTTCGAGCGCACGGGAGGGCTCCCTCGAGCAGCTCGAGAGCCGATGACGGTTTCTGCAGCGATGGCGCGCATGTGTTCCTGGCCGCGCCATCGTGTTGCGTCGACGCGCTCGCGTTAGACGCTGGCCACTTCGCGCTCGTCGATCACGTGGTGTTCGCCGGCTGGGGGGCGGCCTGATCGGCAAGCTCAGCTCGTGCTCGCGTCGATCCTCGCAAGGGCGGCATCGAGCCGTACATCGCTCGGTGCATCGACCGGTGCATCGACCGGTGCATCGACCGGTGCATCGACCGGTGCATCGATCGGTGCGGTGGGCGCCACACCCAACGATCGTCGATCCCCGCCGATCAACTTCGCCGCCACGATGCCACCAGCGAGGCCGAGCAGCAGGATCGCGAGCATGCCGTAGCGCGGTCGATGCGGCGGCATGTCATCGACGACGAGAGCGAGCGAGGTCGCGCTCCCGGTGAGCGTCGTCGGAGACTGTGGCACCGGTGGCTCGCTGGTGCCTTCCGTCATCGGTAGCGCCTGCATCGGGGGGATGGTCGGAATGTGTTGGTTGTCGCCCGTGATCATGGAGCCCGCGCGGACGAGCTCGGTCATCGACGAGAACCGATGCGCCGGGACCTTCTCGAGGCAGCGCAGCACGAGCGCGTCGATCGCGGGCGAGAGCTCCGGCACGAGCTCGCTCGGCCGCGGTGGCAGCTCGCGGACCTGTGCCGCGATCATGTCGCCCGGAGTCTGCGCGATGAACGGTGGGCGACCGCAAAGGATATGAAACAGCACGCAGCCGAGCGCGTAGACATCGGTGAGATGATCGACCTCGCCCGCGCCATGACACTGCTCGGGCGACATGTACGCGGGCGTGCCCATGATCGCGCCGGCATGAGTCGGCAGATGAGAAGAGTCGCCGTCGTTGTCGATCAGCTTCGCGATGCCGAAATCGAGGATCTTGATCCGCTCGCCGCCGGGCACGGCCGGATCGGTGACGACGAAGATATTGTCGGGCTTGAGATCGCGATGGATGATGCCGCGCGCGTGTGCCGCCGCCATCGCGAGCGCACACATCTGCGCGAGCCGCACCGCTTGTAGCGGCGGGATGCGCCCCATTCCGAGGCGCTGGGTCAGCGTCTCGCCGATCAGGAACTCCATCACGATGTAGGCGTCGTTGCCGTGCCAGCCGAAATCCAACACCGTGACGATGCCCGGATCGTGGATCCGCGTCGCCGCGCGCGCCTCGTCGAAGAACCTCTGCACGGTCTTGGGGCTCGAGAGCTCGCCACGAACCACCTTGATCGCGGCGCGACTGCCGAGCAGGCGATGCTCCGCGAGGTACACGATGCCCATCCCACCGGCGCCCACCTTCGAGACCACGCGATAGCTGCCGAGCAGCTCGCCGATCACGAGGACACCACCACGCTCACCACACCAAGAAGTCTAGCCCGACCTCGCCCGGACGTGCTGGAACACCTGTATTCTGTCCTCCAGTGCGTCCGACTCGCCCCCCTTTTACCGACCAGGCTATTCGCCGCGTCCTCGACAATCGAGAGGTTCGCTGCGTCTACCAACCGGTCGTGAATCTGCGGACGCACGAGATCTTCGCGTACGAGGCGCTCGCGCGTTCGAAGTCGCCCGACTTCGATGGCCCGTTGAGCTTGTTCGCCGCTGCCGTCGAGCATTCGTGCACCGGCGAGCTCGGTCGCATGTTGCGCGAGATGGCGATCGAGGACGTGCCGAACCACAAGCTGTTCGTCAACGTTCATCCCGCCGAGCTCAACGAGAAGTGGCTCGTCCAGCCGAACGATCCGATCTTCCAGCACACGCACGAGCTCTATCTCGAGATCACCGAGAGCATTCCGCTGTCGCACTTCAACCTGTGCCAGAGCATCCTCACAGAGGTCCGCGACCGCGGTGTGCATCTCGTCGTGGATGATCTCGGTGCCGGCTACTCGAACCTCAAGTACATCGCGGATCTCGAACCACGCGTCGTGAAGCTCGACCGTGGCTTGATCGCCGGCCTCAAGGTTGGCACCCGGCTGTTCAAGCTCGTCAGCGCGATCGTCGTGTTGTGCCGCGATCTCGACGCGATGGTCGTCGCGGAAGGCATCGAGACCGTCGAGGAGCTACAAGCGGTGATCGCGGCCGGTGCGCACTTCGGTCAGGGCTACCTGCTCGCGCGCCCCGGCTTCCCGCTGCCGCAAGTCGTGTGGCCCGCCGGGCTCGACGACGAAGAGCCGACGGGCCCGATCTCGACGCCGCTGCGCAAGCGCAACTCCACGATGCGCCCACGCACGCAGACCAAGAGCAAAGTTCGTCGCTAGCCGAGCTCGTAACGGGCACGCGAAGACCGCTCGTCGCGAGACGACCCGCCCGGCGTCGCCTGCGTGCACCGACCTCTCGATCTACAGCTGGTTGAGCAAGCCGTGCGCGCGCGCGAGCTCGACGAGCGACCACAACGGCTTGAGCGCATGGCGCGGCGTGGACACGAAGCGATCGGCGTGGAACGTGTTGTAAAGCAGCCGCCGACCATCCTCGCGCTCGGCGAGCGTGAGCAGTGCGTTACCGAACACCCGATGCTCGGTCCGCGCGATCAACCCGTGCCCGACGATCACGTCGTTCGGAATCGCCTGCGTCCACTCGAGCACGCGGACCGCGCGATCGGGCGCGACATCGATGAAGCCGGCACGCCGGATCGGCATCCCGGGGGCGGGCTGCTCGGCGTACGTCGCGCCGACATCCGCGCGGCCCGAGAGCACCGCGCGCACGACCTCGGCGTGGCTGCCCATGAACATCTCTTCACCGAACAGCTCGCTCGGATCGATGCCGCGCGCCGCGAGGTGGATGCGCGGTACCAGGTAGCCCGCCGCCGAGGCTCGGTCGACCCACGCGACTCGCTTGCCACGCAGCGCGGCGAGCGAGCTCGGACCGCGCGCGTCGACGAACAGCGCACTGCAGTAATCGTTGCGATCGCCTCGGATAGCCGAGAGCAGCGGCTGCAGCATGATCCGCTCGCTGGTCAGCACTAGCAGCGCGGGCGACATCCACGCGTACTGCACGCGGTCGCGCTCGAGCGCCGAGGCGAGGTCCGCGTACGAGGTCGGGATCAGGCCGTTGACCTCGGTGCCGACAAGCTTCGAGAGCGCGAGGCACAACGCATCCAGCGCTACCCGGCGATCACCGGGCAGCGCAGACGGGACCACCGCGAGCGTGATCGCAGACAACGTCCAAGTATCGCTGGATCAGGAGCAGAAACGCCAGAACGCTCGCGTCCTGGAACCGAGCCCGAGCTCCATGTCGCCGGAAATCGCGATCACGCGCGTCGAGGCTTGACCTGCGATGCGCGTGCCGTTGCGGCTCGCCGTATCGATCACGAGGAAGGCATCGTCGACATCGAGGAGGAGGGCGTGGACCCGTGACAGCGATGGATCGTCGAGCAGGCCCGCGCCATCGCAACGCGCGTAGCGACCGATCAACACGCCGTCGCGCAGGGCGCTGTGACCGAGCGTGAGGGTGCCCCGATGCGACTTGCCGACGAGCTCGAGCGAGCCGACGCCCGAACCTGGCAGCACGAGGCTATCGCTGGTATCGCGTGGGCCTGCGGTCCGCATGATCACGCTGACGTGCGTGCGCGCGCCGGCGAACGATCGCTCGAGACCGCTCGTGCGCTGGGTCGGGATCTTGATCGAGGCCTCGGGCGTGTTCGTGAGCTCGTCGAAGTATTCGCGTGGTGGGATCATGTCCCACGCGTCGTTGCCGTTCTCCGGCCAATCGGCGGCGTCGCCGAGCGGCATCACGAACAGCGCATAACCACCGACGCGCAAGACCGCCGGACCTTCTGCTTTGAGGCCGCGCAGCGGGCGGCCTTGCTCGTCACGGAAGCCGTTCGACGTGCGGAGATCGAGCACGCGATACTTCACGACGTTCGAGTTCTTCGACCAGCTCTTGACCGGATCGAGGATGATCGCCAGGTGCCGCAGCGCGAGCTCGTCGTTGCCATTCAAGAACAGATCGCACTGGTCGTGACGACCGACCATCGCGGCGACGTGACGCGCGACTCGTGCGCGTAGCGTGCAACAACCGGCCGGCCGGCCGGTCGCTTCGTCGACCGCGATCATGGCGATGCCGGGCTCGTCGACGGCGCGGCAGGCCGCGGCGAACTGCGCATAGGCGCCGTGGAACAGCGAGCGCATCTCGCGGTCGATCCGTGGGGCAGCCGCCGGACGCATCAGGGTGGCTCGATTTTCGGAGGCGCCACGGACCTGGCCGCCCCACAAATCGACACCCATGGTCTTCACCCCCCAAAGCTAGCAGGTTGGCGGCGCGGCTTGGGGTAAGTTCGGGGCTGTGAGTGATCATCCAACCGACTTCGTCGGCAACGTCAACGAAGCCATCTCCTCGTCGATCAAGACCAAGATCCCCGATGCCGTCGTCGAATCCTCAGGTAGTGGCGGGCACTACAGTATCTCCGTCGTCTCGCCCGTCTTCGCCGGCAAGAGCCTGCTCGAGAGCCAGCGCCTGGTGTTAGGGGCGATCAAGCACCTCCTCAACGGCAGCTCGCCGCCGGTCCATGCCGTCGACAACTTGATCACGAAAGCCCCGTAAAACCCACATGCGCTCCTTCGTGATCACGCTTGTCGTGGGGCTCGGGCTGGCCACGACCGCGGTGGCGCAGCCCGGTCCCGAGACCCGGCCCGTCCCCGTCGAAACGGTCAAGATCGATCTCGTCACGATGGGCATCGGGGCCCTGCCCTGGGAGCGCCACGGTCACATCGCCCTATGCGTGACCCAAAGAGGGATGCGGATCGCGGCCCGTCATTCGGAGCCTGGCGACTATTGCTACAACTACGGCATCGGTGACTTCCACCATCCACTCGCGATGGCGTGGGGGTTCTTCCGCGGCGACCACAGCTTCTGGGTCGGCAAGTCCTCCCCCGAGGAGATGCTGCAGGTCTACCTCTATTTCGATCGCACGATCTGGGTCCAGGAGCTGCCGCTCGACGAAGCACAGAAGCAAAAGGTGATCGACAAGCTCGAGCACGACATCCTCGAGCCGAACAAGTACTACGCGTACGACCACTTCTGGGACAACTGCACGACCCGCATCCGCGACATCATCGACAACGTCACCGATCACGCGCTCGCGAAGATGACGGACTCGCCCGGCGACGAGACCTTCCGCGATCTGTCGCGCGATGGCTTTCAGGGTTTCCGGCTCGAGCTGCTCGCGACCGACATCGAGCTCGGTCGCTCGACCGATCGTGTGCCGACCTACTGGGAGCGCATGTTCTTGCCGCAGTTCCTGCGCGAGGCCGTCCACACCAAGTGGGGCCTCGAGCCGCAGCCGATCTACGTGCGCAAAGAGTGTGTCGAGAGCTATCGCGATCCCGAGCACCGCGATCCGGACTGCCTCGCGCGTGGCATCCCGACGGTGACCGAGCCGAAGAGCGGACGCGTCTTGCTCGCGCTCGCGATCCTCGCGCTGACCTCGCCGGTGTGGTTGACCCGGCTGTGGGGCAAGTTCCAGCGCACCGGCCTCGCGATCGCTGTCATCCCGTACTGGCTGCTCGGCCTGGTGACGACGACCCTGTCGATCGTCAGCCCGCTGCCGTACATCCGGCCGAACGAGACCGATCTCGCGTTGCTCGTGTTCGACATCGTGATCTTGTTCCTGTCGCCCGTGAACAAGGTGAAGTACGCGAAGTTTCGCGTCGGCATGCTCGCGGTGATGGCGGTGCTGCTGCTCGTCAACGTGCTGCATCAACCGATCTGGACGCTGATGCTGTGGCCCCTCATCCCGATGGCAACCGTGGCCTTCTGGAGACCCCGCGCATGAAGCCCCACGTCGCCAAGGCCCTGCTGGTCTCGAAGATCCTCGTCGCCGATGGCATCATGACCGACGACGAGAAGGCGTTCCTCGCCGACGTCTTCACCAAGCTCGGCCTCGACGAGACCGAGAAGCAGCGCGTGATCGAGCTCGAGGGTTGGGATGAAGCGGAGGCGCTGATCCAGGCGTGGACCGACGACGAGAAGCGCGAGGTCGTCGAGCTCCTCGTCGATGCGGCGGCCGCGGATGGGCGCCTGTCGCCGAACGAGCTCGCCGAGATCAAGAGCGTCGAGGCAGCGCTCGGGCTGAACAAGTAGATGCTCGCGGCCGCTGCACGAGAGCTGGTTTCGGAGCTCGCTACCTATCGCGCCGAGCACGACCAGAACAAGCAGCTCGCACCCGCGGTCGTCGGCCTCTTGCGCGAGCGTGGCTTCCTCGGCTGCTTGTTGCCGAGCGTGCTCGGGGGCGCCGAGCTCGAGCCGGCCGAGTATGTCGCGACGCTCGAAGCGCTCGCCGAAGGCGATGCCGCGACGGGCTGGGTCGCGATGACCGCCTCGACCTCGACGATGCTCGCGGCGTACCTGCCGCGTACGACCGCAGCGCTGCTCTGGAGCTCGGGGGCACCGCTGATGGCGGGCGTGTTCGCGCCCGGCGGCGCGATCGATGGCGAGCGAAGACTGACCGGTCGATGGTCGTGGGCCTCCGGCTCGCGCCACGCCGATTGGTTCGCGGTCGGCGCGATCTTCGAGGGCAAGCACCTCGTGTGCTTCGTGCCGCGTGCGAGCGTTCGCATCGTCGACAACTGGGACACGCTCGGCCTGGCCGGCACCGGCTCGAACGACATCGAGATCACGAACGTCCCCGTCGTCGCCGATCATACGTGCTCGCTCTTCACTCCTCCATGGATCGAGACCGCGCTGTATCGCGTGCCCGTGTTCGGCCTGCTCGCGACCGGGATCGCGTCGTGTGCGCTCGGCATCGCGAAGGCCGCGCTCCGGCACGCCGCTGCGCGGCTGATCAAAGAGAAAGATGCGCCGTCGCCGCAGGTCGCGAAGTACGCCGAGCTCCATGCGAAGCTCGCTTCGGCGCGTGCCTATCTGATCGCGGAAGCCACGACCATCTACGGCGCCCCGGTCGATGCGGCCGCGCGCGGTGGCCTACGCCTCGCTGCCTCGCACGTGACCGAGCAGTGTGCCGAGGTCGTGCGCGGCTGCTTTCACATCGATGGTGCCGCGGCGGTGCGTGCAAACCATCCGCTCCAGCTCGCGCTGCGCGACATCGAGATGGTGATGACTCACAAGATGGTCGTCGATCGCGTGTTGCCGGCCGCTGGCCGCGCATTGCTCGGCATCGGCAAGCCGCCTCCGGATCTCTGATCGCGTCCGGTATCCGGACGGCTGGGCCGATTTTGACGCGGTGCTCTCAACCCCGGAGAGGTGTTTGGGCCGAGTTCCGGACGGCTGGGCCGATTTTGACGCGGTGCTCTCAACCCCGGAGAGATGTTTGGCCCAACCCCGGAGAGGTGTTTGGCCGAGTTCACTCGGCGAGGAGCAGCGAGATCGCGGCAAAGTCTTGCTCGCGAATGCTACCGGCGCGCGCACAGCGCACGTGCCCGGTCGGGCTCACGAACACGTGGATCGGGATCGGCGGCGCGGCATCGAGCCCGAGCTGCTTGAACCAATCACTCTGGCTCTTGGAATCCGCAAGCCGCGCGGTGAGGGGCGACCCCGGGTGCTCCTTCTGGAAGGCCGTCACGGTCGCGTCGTCTTCGTCGACGGAGACGAACGCGAGCTCGAGCGGCTTGCCGGACTTCGCGAGCTTGGCGCGCCACGCGACGACACGCGGCATCTCCTCGACGCAGGGCTTGCACCAGGTCGCCCAGATGTTCAGCCAGGTCCAGCTGCCGGGCTTCGAGAGGACCTTCACCTCGCCGAGCGCGGGCAGCACGAGTGCGGGCCCCGAGTCATCGGCCTTGTGAAAATCACAGAACGCTTCGGTCGAAGCTTTTTGCGTCGCACTGACCTTCGCACCTTCCGCGCGCGAGGCCGGAGGCGTGGCGTCACCCTTGTCGCACGCTGCGAGCAGGGCCACCGAGAGGATTAGAGTTGGCAGTCGATCCATGCGACGAACGCGCTCCGGTTGATCTCTTCCGAGGTGCACGTCGTGCCGGTCGCACTTCGCTTCCACGAGCAGAAATCGGTTTCGAGTTGGGCGAACTCTTCGCCGAGCCACAGCATGCCGACCTCTTTGTCGAGGTCGGGGTCCTTGAATTGCGAGCGGAGGTGGGTCATCACCGCCTCGGCGCGCGCCTTCGAGAGCTCGCGGTTGTGCTCGACCGAGCCCTCGGGCGAGCTCCGCGACACGACGAAGAACCAGCTCGCACCGCGCTGATCGGCGAACACCTGATCGACGAGCGACAGATCGATGGGATCGAGATCTGATTTGTCTTTATCGAACTCGACGATGCCGCCGCGATCCTTCATCGGCTTGAACAGCGCGTTGAAGTCGGTCCCACTCATCGTCGCGACGTTCTTGGCTTGCACCGGCTGGCAGCCGCGTGCCCCACCGCCACCGACGAGGCCGCAGCTCATCAGCACGCGGCGCAGGATCTTCTTGAGCTCCGGGCTGCAGTAGCCGACATCCGCGGCCGCGGCGACCGCCGTGCCCTCGGCCGGTGCGGCGGTCGATTCGGCGAGCCGCGTCTTCGCCGAGCCGATCCACGTCGCCGTGCCGACGACCGGCACGAGCAAAAGCGCGACGACGATCGCGATGCGCAAGGGAATCACGGCGCACCTCCCGAGCCGGAGGCGGGTGTTGGATCCGCCGGCTTGTCGACGGGTTTGCCTTCGACCGCAGTACCTTCGACGGGCTTGTCTTCGGACGGTTTGACGACCGGCTTGTCCTCGGACGGTTTTTTTTCTTCGACGGGCTTGTGCGTCTTCGGGGCCGCCTCGGGCTCGGGTTTGTGCGTCGGCGCAGGCGCGGCGCTCGGTGGCGGCAGCAGCGTTCCCTTCGCGTGACGATCGAGCATGATGCCGAGCGCGAACTCGAGGCCGAGGTCGACGTCCTCGTCGCACAGCTTGACGTTGTCGACGAACAGCTGCGGCGTGAGCACGTGGATGTTGTTCGCGACCGACCAGCGCAGCGACTTGTTGAGCCTCGAGCGGGCCTCCGGCGAGCCCACACACGCCGCGAGCTCGGGGAACTTTGCCTTGACGTAGCGCGCGGCCGCGCCCGGATCCTTCGCGGTCTCGGCACGAATCTGATCTTGCATCTCGAACGCCCACGCGATCACCTCGGGAGCCTTGGGTCCCGCGCACAACACCGCCTCGCTCACGGTGCACGCGCCCGGGTGCGTGGTCTCGGTGATCATCCAGTTGCAGGTGTTGTCGAGCGGGAACATCACGGCACGGCGATCGAGCTTGTCGGCGAGCCCCGAGGCAACGAGCCGTTGCTCGAACGCCTTGCACGCGGGACACAATGGATCGAGCACCTCGAGCGCGGGCGCACCCTTGGAGCGCTGGACGTCGACCATCACGCCGTAGGTGTCGTCGGGCTTCGGTAGCGCCTCGCACGTGCCGATGAACTTCGAGTTATCCGGCGCCTTCGCGAGATAGAGCACGAGCGGGATCGCGACGAACGCGAGGCCGAGGCCGACCATCGCGCCGAGATAGCCCAGGCTCGTCGGCTCGGCGGCGACCCCGATCTCGAGGCGGTGGGAGCCGCTGCGCGACGTCCCGACGGTACCGAGCGCCTTCGCGCGACGCCAGGTCATCAGCGCGCCGGTGAACACGAGCGCGCTCGAGATGTAGATCGCGACGCACAGCTTGCACGTGGTGCCGAGCTTGGTCAGCGAGATCATCAACATCACGAGCGACGTGAGGAGCGGCAGCGCGGTCGCGGCGACGAGGAAGAGTGTGGCCTTCGCATCATCCTTGCGGCGCGTGACGACGAGATCCGCGGCGTAGAACGCGATAAACGCGAACACCGACATCGCCCCGAGTGCGATCGGGATGCCTCCCCATACATGCGAGCGAAAGATCGACGAGTACGGGCTCATCATCGCGATCTGGCAACCCGAGCTCGCATCCGCGGCGTGCGTCACGCCAGGGATGAAGGAGCAGTGCAGGCTATGAACCTGGCGATCGAGGTGCTGGACGAAGTCGTACGTCGAGATGCCGGCGAACAACAGGCCCAGACCTGCGCCGACGAGCACTACGACGAGCCATGCGGGCGGTCTCATGGGACGCATCGTCCCACGGACCCGCTACTTCGTCGATAAAGCGTCGAACTGGATGCTCAGCGGATCGGTCGCGCTGAACCCGGTCATCGTCGAAGTGCCGCCCATGCCGAGCGTCGCGGTCGCGCCGGCCGCGAGGCTGAGCGCGACGTTGTAGAACGTGTCGTTCGTATCGGCCTTCGCGTCGGTCGCACCGGCCGGCTTGGTCTTGAAGTAGGGGTGGACCATGGTCAGGCCCGAGGCACCTGCGGTCACGGTGATTGCTTGGAGGTAGAGGTCGGCGCCGAGCGGCTGTGCGAAGAACGCGAACGTGCTCCCCGGCGAACCATTCGCCGAGAGATCGATCGTGGTCTTCACGCAGCCCGCAGTATCGGTCGGTCCGTTCACGCACGCGCTCGGCACGGCCGGCGTGGTCTCGATCGGCGTGCCCGGACCCTTCGCGAGCTGCTCGTACTGGATCCAGTAGAGAACATCCGAGATGCCCGATGCCGAAAGCGCTGGCCCGGTGTGCGGGCCACGCAGGATGATCGGGCTGGTCTTGGGCGAACCGAGGCTCACGACGCTCGGCGTGAACACGACGATCGACTTCCGGATCTCGATGTCGTTCGCGCCCATCATGTACGCAGGCGCATCCGGACGCTGGCCCGAGTGACACGTATCGCAGGTGCCGAACTTGAGCGCGGGCAACGCGCGCTTGACCCACGCGTCCTGGGCGACCTGCTCGGCGGGCGACAGCCCCTCGGTCGAGATGCCGGTGTCGATGTCACCGGTGCACCCGGCGAACAGCAGAACAGCTAGCGCACTGCGACGAACCACGATCGAAGTTTTGCACAGATCACGTCTTGGGGTGCTCCAAAAAGAACTGCATTACCTGCTCGCCCCAGACGAACGAATCGGGTCCCTTGCATGGAATCGCATACTGCGCGGCGTATGGATCCGACGTGCTGCCCGGGATGCAGTGACCCTGCGCACTGCCGAAAGGCCCGTCGGAGACGGTGCTGTAGGCATGATCGAACGTTTCGATCACGACAGGCACCGAGCTGCCAGACCATCGGTCGTGGTGATAGGTGGTGTCAGAGTCGAGCGTCGCCTTGATCCCGAGCTGATACGCAGCCACGGCGGCATCGCGGATCTGCACGAGCGAGGCGTAGCCGACGGAGGCATCCTTCTGCCCCATCAAGAACAGGATCGGGAGGTTTCGCGACGGCGTGCGATTGTTCGAGAAGCAGGTCTCCTCGCCAAAGTCGGTGCCGTCACCGCCGCCACCGGGTGCAGCCGAGGCAAACAGATCGGCATGATCGCAGAGCAGCCGCCACGTCACGAACGATCCTCGCGAGAACCCGGTGACGTGGATCTTGGTCGGATCGACGCGGAAGACGTCGCGAACCTGCGTCGTCATGGCGATCAACGTCGCGTCGTTCGAGGCGTGCCACGTCGAACCCGGACCACCAGGCCACGGCGGGCCCGACGGCGCGAGCACGATGTAACCGTGCTGCTCGCCGAGCGCGCGCAGGTTCGTGTGGCCATCCATCAGCAAGCCGCTGCCGGTATCACCATGGAGCTCGAGGATCAGGCCACAACCCGGGGCTTCGCACGCCACGGGAATCCGCACGTCGAGCTGCAACCCGCCGCACGTGAACGTGTGATCGCCCGGCGTGACGTCGGTGATACAGCCAGCAGCGATCGGCGGCGGCGCATCGATGACGAGCGCATCCTGCAGCGGGACCTTGCTGAACGCATCGGTGCCACCACACGCCGCGAGCATCACGACCCAAGCGGATCTCATACCTCGAGCTTAGCGCGGAACGAGCTGACGCAGCTGCCAGGTCTGCATGTGCAGCCGGCGATGCATGCGCTGCTGCTGGCCGCGCATCAAAGATCCGGTGAGCGCGGTGCCGACGATCAGGGCGACGACGTACACGATCGCGACGATCAACACCGGCGTGGTCGTGCCACCGAACGCGACGGTCTCGAACGATAGGCCACGTGACGTGACGAACATCGTCGGTGACAGCACGCCGAGCTCTTCGAGGGCGAGCGGCACGAGCACCGCAGCGATCATCAACACGGTGATCGACCACACCGATCCGAGCCTGGAGCGCTGCGGGGTCAGCACCATCGCGAGCGCGATCGAAGCGGCGATGCCGGGCGCGATCAAGACCGGACTGAACATTCGCGAGATCACGACCACGAGAGCGGTGTTCGCGATGATGATGAGCTCCGGGCGCGGCCGCTTCGCGCGCTGCACGATCAAGCCGAGCACGCCATCCGCGGCGAGCATCACCGCGAGCAGCACGAACAGCGTCTTGTCGCCCGACGAGATCCACCACAACAGCGGCAAGAAGATCAGCGCCGCGATCACGACCCAGAGCCCCGCGGTGATCACCACGCGCATGCTGCGCTGATCATCCGCCGCGATCAGCTGCTCGACCTCCGGCGGCGTGTCCTTCGGAGGCTCGAGCATCAACCGACCGACGAGCGCGGCCGGTCCCTCGAGCGCGGGATCGAGCGCGAGCGCCGCGGTCGCTTCGCGCATCGCGAGCGCGCGCTCGTCGCGCTCGAAGTGCGCGCGACCACGCTCGAAGTGATCGCGCGCGAGCTGCCGCCGCAGCGCGACGTCGCGATCGCCATCGAGATAGCGCTGCACCGATTCGCCGAGCTCGCGCGCGGTCGAGATCCGATGATCACGATCCTTCGCGGTCGCTGCGACGCACAGCGCATCGAGCTCGGGCGGGACATCGTGGCCGCGCTGCGAAGGCCGTGCATCGAGCCCGTGCACCGCACTCTCGAGGCCGTGGAAGCCGCGCGGATGTAGCGCGTCGCCGGCGAGGATCTCGTAGAGCAAGCAACCGAGCGTGTAGATATCGGCGCGGCCATCGATATCGACGAGCCCGCGGACTTGTTCGGGCGACATGTAGCCCGGCGTGCCGATCGCGGTGCCGGCCTTGGTGCCGTGCTCGCCCGAGCCGCTATCGACATCGTGAAAATCCTCCTGCTCGCCGACGATCTTCGAGACGCCCCAATCGAGGATGTAGACCTCGCCGAAATCGCCGAGCATGATGTTATCGGGCTTGAGATCGCGATGGACGATGCCGCGCACGTGCGCGAACTCGACCGCGAGGCAGACATCGACGAACGCGCGCAACAAGCGCTGGCGGGTCACCTCGTCGCGGTACGACACGAGCGCCGCGAGCGCGGTGCCCTGGACCTTCTTCATCACGAAGAACGGCAGGTTGTCATCGTCGCGGCCGATCTGATGGACCGGCACGATCGCGGGATGCTCGAGCCGGCCTTGCACCGAGGCTTCACGTAAAAAGCGTGCGATCGCGCGCTCGCTCGGATTCGCCGCGCGCATCCGCTTGATCGCGACATCGCGCCCGACTTGCTCGTCGCGCGCGGCCATCACCTCGCCCATGCCGCCCTTGCCGATGCGACGACCCAAGCGGTAGCGACCGACGACGAGCGTGTCGAACGAAGGAGACCGATCTTCCTGCTTCTCGTCGTTCTCGCCGGTGATCGCGACCTTGATGGTGGGCGAATCACGGTCTCCGGAGTCCATGCTCCAGAGTCTACGGCGTGCAGGTCACGCCGGGGTTCGGATCCGCGCCACCGATGAAGTGGCGGAGCCCGAGCTTGTCATCGAAGCTGACTCCGAGGCCGCAGATCTGGCCCGGTTGGAGCGCGGCATTGGGCCACGGCAGGTTGCCCGAAGCGGTTGCCGGGATGGAGAGGCCCATCTGGTTGTTCCAGTTCGGCACCACGTGGAACGACATGAAGCCACCCGCGCTACCGATGGTGACCGCGATCTCGTCGTCGGTCGCCGGCACCCATTGACCGGCCTGGGTCTTCATCCACTTGTAGTCGACGCTCGAGATCATGCCGGCGGTCGTGACGAGCTTCGTGAAGATCGACAGCGTGCCTTCCGCGGTCAGCGAAGCCTTCGTGCGCGTGACAACGTTCGTGAACGTCAACGTGGTGCCGATCGTGCCGAGCGTGAACGCGAGCGTCGCCGGCGAACCGCCCGAGCCGGGCAGCTCGAGCGCTGCATCGTGCTCGAGATCGTAGTCCGCGCCCCAGCTCGCCATGGGTCCGCCGCTGGGCATGCCGCTGAACGAGGTATTCGCGCGCGGGATCGAGCCGTCGGCGACCGTCACGGTGTACGCCGCGCCGTGCAACAGCACCGACATGTTCGGGTTTGCTTGATCGACGTACGACGTGGCGTCCATCGAGCTCGGGTACATCGCGTACGCCGAGGTCAGGTTGAACACCGGCGTCGCGACCTCGGTGCCGGTCACCGGATAGAATTGATCGGTCATGTCGGCGACCGTGAAGTTCGCGCCCATCGCCGAGCCGCGACGCATGTTCGAGCGCACGTGAAAGTCGATGCCGAACTGGTGGTTCTCGAGGATGTCGATCATGCCGTCGCCATCGATATCCGGGTTCGCATAGCGCAGCGACAGATCGTCGATAGAGCCGAGGTATTCGGCGGCCGCGGGATCGAGCCCGAGGCCGGCGATCAACGTGTCGTAGGCGATGCCTGGGGTCGCGGTGCCGGTCATCGGATCGACAGTGACCATGCCCATGTCGACGCTGCCATCCATCTGGGGCGCGACCGTATCGAGCGTCTGCGATCTGAAGATCGCGACGGCCATGTCGGCGCCGACCGCGTTCGCATCGACGAACACGAACACGTACGGCTGACCGGGCGTGAGATCGAGCGCGAACGAGCCGTCGGCACCGACCGCGGCGATCGTGCGGATCGGCGAGGCGCTGATCGGCTGGACCGCCATCACGTGCGTGATCGTGCGCGGCGCCGAGGCCGTCGCGACCCGCGCCGCGATCGTCTCGGGTACGGAGCCCTTGATCTTGAAGCCACCGGTGTTGACGCCCGAGCCACCGCCCGAGCCACCGCCGCCCCCACCGTCACTGGCTCCATCGGACGAACAACCAACCGCGAGCAGAAGGGGTAACGCCAACCATGGTTTCATCGTGAGCTGAATCGACCGCTCGGCCTCGCTGTTCAGTTATCTGCGGCGCACGAAAAGTACGACACCTGGAATCAGCACGAGCCAGATCAACAGCAAGCCGACGAGCGCGAGCACCTTGTCGACGGGCTTGCTCCCGGTCCACTGCAAGTAGTGGAGGCGATAGAGCCAATCGATGCGGTCGGTGTCGGGGCCGCGCTGCGTCAGGCGCGCATCGTTGCGGCCGATCTCCACGACCGGTCCCTCGGCGAGCTCGAGCTTCACGGTGGTCTCGGTCGAGGAGATGTTCGTGATCGCGCCGTACGCGGAGTGGTGCGGCGAGCGCGCGATCGCATCGACCGCGAGCGCGCGCGCGGCGTCGATCGCGAGCGGCGAGCGGCGCGTGCCGGTGTCGACGTCGTAGAGCTCGTCGCCCTTCGCGGTCGTGATCCGCGCGAGCGGTCCGATCGCGGTCTCGAACATCTCCACGTGCGTCATCGGTTGTTCGGCGAGCACCGTCGCGAGCTTGGCGAGGTGGAGGGGCGGCCCCGGGTGCTCGGCATCGAGCATGTCGTAGGCGCGCGACCAGCCCGGCTTGAGATGGAACAAGAGCCCGGTGAGCGACCAGACAATCAGCGGGATCACGAGCACGATCGCGAGCCAGCGATGAAGGCGTCTCCACATCGGGCGGAGATTACGCCAATGATCGACCAGAGTTACGAGGCGCGCAGATTCTTTGTCACCAGAATCAACCCGCTTGCGTTGGTCGCCTGAAAGGTCCACCACCCATGCCCGCCCAGCTACCTTCGATGTCTCGCGTGTCGTCTCTAGAACCCACCACCCCCGAAGGCGCGTCCTCGGGCGCCGAGCTCGTCACGAGCGATGGCCGCAGCCTCGCGCTCGTCTCCGCAACGCTGGTCGGGACCGCGCAAGGTGGCCTCGCGCGGCTCGTGCTCGAACAGACGTTCGCGAACAGCTCCGACACGATCCTGAACGTCACGTACCGGATGCCACTGCCCGCCGACGGTGCGGTGAGCGGCTACGCGTTCGTGATCGGCGAGCGCACGATCACCGGGGTCGTCGACAAGAAGCACAAGGCGCGCGAGACCTACGAAACCGCGATCGCATCGGGCCACACCGCGGCGCTGCTCGAGCAAGAGCGCGCCGATATCTTCACGCAGCGGCTCGGCAACCTGCCCCCGCACGAGCGCGTGACCGCGCGGATCACGATCGATCAGCGGCTCGTGTGGCTGCCCGAAGGCGAGTGGGAGCTGCGATTTCCGACGGTGATCGGGCCGCGTTACATCGGCGCGGCCGACACGGTCGCCGATGCACGCGCGACCCACGTCAAGGTCAGCGATCAGCCGCTCGCGCTGAGGTTCCAGATCGCGTTGTCGATCGGCGACAAGATCACTGGTGGCGCGAAGCCGCAGTCGCCAACCCACGCGCTGGTCAAGAGCGGTACTCGCTACGAGCTCCAGAGCGGGGCTCGGCTCGACCGCGACATCGTCGTACGCTGGGCGGTCGCAGCGGCCGCGCCGGGGTTGATGCTGAGCACCGCGCGGCGAGTCACCGGCGACGCGTTCGGGTTGGTCACGATCGTGCCACCGAGCCGCGCGGCCAAGCAGGCCGCCATCGCGCGTGACGTGTTGATCCTGCTCGATACGAGTGGCTCGATGAGTGGTGGGCCGCTCGACAAGGCCAAGCAGGTGCTCGCGCTGATCATCGATAGCCTCGGCGACAAAGACCGGATCGAGGTCATCGAATTCTCGAACGAGCCGCGGCGCTGGAAGACCGAGCCCGTCGTCGCGACGGCGCAGGTCAAGGCCGAAGCGATCGCGTGGGTGCGCGCGCGCGAAGCGGGCGGTGCGACGGAGATGAGGAAGGCCGTGATCGATTCGCTCGCGACGCTGCGGATCGGTGCGCAGCGCCAGGTCGTGCTCGTGACGGATGCGTACGTCGGTGGGGAGCAGCAGATCTTGGAGGCACTCCATCGCAGGCTGCCCGCGTCGTGTCGGTTGCACGTGCTCGGTGTCGGGTCGGCGGTGAATCGCTCGCTTGCCACGGCCCTCGCGCGTGCGGGTCGCGGCGCCGAGGTGATCGTCGGCATCGACGAGGATGCGGAGCGCGGCGCGAAGCGGCTGCTCGATCGCACGAAGCTGCCGATGCTGACGAACGTCGAGATCGCTGGCAGCGCGCTCTTGCGTCACGCGCCGGAGAAGCTTCCGGACGTGTTCGAAGGCGCTCCGCTCGTCGCCGCCCTCGCGCTCGAGCCCGAAGGTGGCGAGCTGGTGGTCCGCGGCCAGACGGCCGACGGGGCGTGGGAGCAGCGCATCACGGTGCCGCCGAACCAGCCCGGCGAAGGCAACCAGGCGATCGCCGCGCTGTACGGGCGCGAGCGCGTCGCCGATGTCGAAGCGAGCGCGATGATCGATGCGGGGACCGCCGAGATCGAAGAGCTCGGTCTGACGTTCCAGATCGCGACGCGGATGACGAGCTGGGTCGCGGTCGACGACGCGCGCGTGGTGACCGGCCTGTCGCGCGACGAGGTCGTGCCCCAGGAGTTGCCGTACGGAACGAGCGCCGGCGCGTTCGGTCTGCGTCCGGCGCAGGGCCAGCCGATGCAGCCGGCGATGATCTCGGGTTATCCGCGGGTAGGGTTCTTCGGCGCTGTCGCGCCCACCGGCGGCGTGAGCCGCGCGCAAGCGATGTTCGGCTCGTCGGGAGCCGACGACGCCACCGACGGAGACTTCGCCGAGGAGAAGGACACCAGCAGCAGGGAGCTCGAGACGTTGCGCAAAGCTACGAGCCTCGAGAACTTCAGCGACCGCTCGCAAGCGCAACCCGCGCAGTTGGTGCGCCAGCACCTCGAGGCGCCCGTGCTCCCGCCGCTCGCGAAGGCGAAGGCCAAGCCCCCGCTGTGGCAGATCATCGCCACGATCTTCGCCGCGCTCCTCGTGATCGCGCTCCTATGGTGGCTCCTGCTCGGATGATCGATCTCGACCTCCATCTCGCGCAGATCGTCGCCGGCGATGCCGATGCGTTCGCGCGCTGGCTCGCGGGCAGCGAATCCTCCGTGCGGCTCTCGCTCGGCTCGTTCGCGACCGTGGTGGATGTCGAGGCCGTCTTGCAAGAGGCGCTGTTGCGGGTGTGGCAGGTCGCACCGCGGTTCGTCGCCGACGGCGCACCGAACGGGCTGCTGCGCCTCGCGGTCCGGATCGGGCGCAACCTCGCGATCAGCGAAGTCCGTCGCACGAAGGTTCGTCCGGTCGATCCGTCGGAGCTCGAGCCGCACCTCGAGGTGATCGAACCGGCGGCGCCCGATCCGCTGCTGCGCGCCGCGATTCACGAGTGTCACGGCAAGCTGCCCGATCAGCCAAAGAAGGCGCTCGATGCGCGGATCGCCATCGCTGGCAAGGACGACACCGAGCTCGCGGAGAGTGTCGGCATGCGACTCAACACGTTCCTGCAGAACTTCGCGCGCGCGCGCAAGCTGCTCGCGGAATGCCTCGCGCGGGCCGGCATCGTCGTCGATCAGGAGCTGGGCACATGACGATCTCCGACGAAGCAGAGGATCTCCTGGTCGAAGAGGTCGCCGGGGCATATCGACCGCGCTCGACCGACGAGCTGCGCTACCACCCGGCCTGGCACGATCTAACGGCGGCTGGCCGCCAGCGCGCCTACGACCGGGCGCGCGCGCTCCGACCGCTGGAAGCTGCGCTCCGTGCGGATGGCCTGTCGTCTACGGCTCGCGCGGTCCTCGCGCGCATCGCGCGCTGATAAGCTCATCGCGAAGTGCCCGAGGACGAGACCCACCGGACGCGCAGGTGGCAGAAGCTCGACCGCGCCGAGAGCGAGAAGGCGATGGATCCGATCCAGCGCCTGCGCATGGCGATCGCGGAGATCCGCGCGGAGCCCGAGGACCAGGATGCGCGGCGTCACCTGCGCGCACTCGCCGCGGAGCAAGGCGCGTGGGAGCAACTCGCGCTGCTCCTCGAAGATGAAGCGCGCGCGGCCTCGCGCCGGCCGCACATCCAGGCCGCCTTTCTCGAGGAGCTCGCCGATGTCCACGAGAACCTCGACCAACCGATCGAGACCATCTCGGCGATGGAGGCGGTGGTCGAGCTCGCGCCCGAGAATGTCGAGCATCACGATCGGCTCGCGTGGCTGTATCGCCGCGCGGGAGCGTGGCAGAAGGCGGCCGAGGCGTTCGAGCGCGTCGCCGGGCTCGCGCAGGATGATCGCGCGCGTGCCGCGCTCCGCGCCGCTGGCAAGCTCTATCGCGACAATGGCCGGCTCGAGCAAGCGGCGGCGGTGTATCGCGCGATCGTCGATCGCCGCCCCACCGATCTCGATGCGTGGAAGGCGCTCGACGAGGTGATGACGAAGCTCCAGCGCTGGCGCGAGCTCGCCGAGATCCGCGGCGAGATCGCGGCGCGCGCGAACGGTGTCGAGAAGGCCGTCATGCTACGCGGCCAGGCACGCGCGCTCGAAGCCGCCGGGGATCCGGCGGCCGCGGCGATGCTCGTCGCACAGGCCTCGCGCCACGCGCCGGACAACGTGAGCGGGCTCGTCGATTACGCCGAGGTGCTCGCGCGCAGCGGACAGCCAAGAGAAGCCGCGGAGATCATCGCGGCGCGCATCGACGAGGCGATCGACCGCGGCGCGGCCACGAACGATGTCGCGGCACTGCGCATGCGGCTCGTCGCGATCCTCGATGACGAGCTCAACGATCGTGCCCAGGCCTCGATCGTGCTGCGCGATTTGCTGGCGGCGGCACCGGAGTATCTCCCTGGCCTCGAGCGGCTCGCGTCGCAAGCGGCACGGGCAAACGATCAGCGCGCCCATGCCGAGGCGCTGCTGCGCTATGCGGCGGCGCAACCGGATCCACGCCATCGCCTCGCGATGACGATCGAGGGTGCACGCCGCGCGCGCGCTTCGGGCGAGCATCGCGCGGCCGTCGCGGCGCTCGAGAGAGTGAGCGATGAGCTGCCGGAGGCCGCGCGCCTGACCAGCCTGTACGAGGAGCTCACCCGCGAGCTCGAGGAGGCGCGCACGGCGATGGTCGTCGAACGCGCGCTCGCGGAGGGTCCCGCGGGCGAGCGTCGGCTCCGCACGATCCTCGGCTCGCGGCCCTACAGCCCGGCGGCCGCGCTCGCGCTCGCGAACCTCTTGTCGACCCAGGACCGCGCCAGCGAGGCGGTCGGCGTGTTGCGCGACACGCTCGATGCCGCGCCTGATCACGCCGCCCCCGCGCAGCTCGCGCAGGTGCTCAAGCGCTGCGGCGAGCTGTCCGAAGATCGCGACGAAGCGCATCAGCTGCTGCACGAAGCGCATCGCCTCGATCGCCGCGCGCTCGATATCACGCTCGCGCTCGGCGAGAGTTGCTACGCGCGCAAGCTGTGGCGCGAGGCGGCGCTCCATCTCGGCTCGCTCGCCGAGCACGCCGAGGTCGCGCAGCATGCCGGTGCCGTGGCAGCCGGCCTGGTCCACGCGGGCCTCGCCGAGGTCCGTGCGCTGCGCCCCGCGAACGCGCCGCGCCACTACGAGGCCGCGGTCAAGATCGATCCGACCTGCGCGCGTGCGTGGCATGCGCTCGCCGAGCTCGCGACCGAGAAGGGCGACATGATCACGGCGGCGACCCACCTCGAGCGCGAGGCCGAAGCGACGACCGAGCCACAGCAGCGCCTGCGGTTGTACGACGCGCTCGGCGATCTCGCGATCGAAGTCCTCGGCGATCCGGCGCGCGCCGAGCGCTGCTGGGCTGCCGTGGCCTCGATCATCACGCCCGAGCACGTCACGGTGCTGCACAAGCTGCTCGCGGTACAGCGTCGGCGCGGTGCCGGCAGCGAGCGTGGCGAGACCTGCGCCTGGCTCGCGGATCTGGAGACCGATGCAGGCGTTCGCAAGGCGCTGCTCGAAGAATCGATCGATGCGTTTACCGCGAGTGGCGAGCTCCGTCGCGCGCGCGACCTCGCGGCGAGCCTGCTGTTGCGTTACCCGCTCGATCTCGACGCCGTGATCTCCGGATCGCGGGCCGCGCTCGCCGCCGGCGATCACGACAATGCCGCGCGCTGGCTGCGCAAGGCGCTCTCGACCTGGGACCACCAGGGCGATCGCGGCATCGGCGATCCTCGTCGCGCCGATCTGTGGCGCCGGCTCGGAGATGCCGAGCGCGCGCGCACCCACCAGGCCGCGGCGCTGGCCGCGTATCAACGCGCGGTCGCGACCTCGCCCGATGCGGATGGCGCCTTCGCCGCACGGCGCGGCATCGTCGAGCTCGCGGCGACCACCGGGCGCAACGAGTCATCGTCGCTGTTCGCGCTCGTCGAAGCCGAACAAGATCCGAATGACGTCATCAAGTACGCACGTGATGCCGCGACCGGAGGCAACCTCGAAGATGCGCGCGCGTTCTTCGAGCTCGCACGAGCGCTCGGCGTTGCCTTGACCGGCAGTGACGAGCGCTTCCTGTCGGCGAGCGCCGGCAAGCCCATGGCGTCGGACCAAGCCTACGCGATCACGCTCGCGGACGCGGAACGGCGCGCACTCGTCGACGATGAGGCCGACGGCACGCTCGGCGAGGTGCTCGAGCTGGTCGGCGAGGCGATCGCCTTGTTCTGCCCGGATGCCCGCCACGCGCTCGAGCGCGCGGATCTCAAGGGCGCGCGACGGGTGGGTGCGGCGAGCAACTCCGCGACGGCCGTGTTGTACCCGCAGCTCGCGAACATGCTCGGCGGTCCGCAGACCCTGCTCTACTCGGTGGAGCGCGGTCAGGATCTGTCGCTCCTCCTCGCCTCGCCGCCGGTGGTAGCGATCGGGCCGCGCCTCGCGAACATGCGCGCGATGTCGCAGAGCGATGCCGATCCGACGGTCGATGCGGAGCTCCGGTTCCGGCTCGGTCGCGTGGTCGAGCTCGCGCGCACCCATCGCCTGCTGGCCGCGGGCACCTCGCCCGCGCAGTTCAAGCGGTTCGTCACCGGCATCTATCAGGCGTTCGGTCGCCCCGTCACGAGCGACCAGGATCGATCGGCGATCACCGAAGCGGACCGGCTCCGCTCGGCGATCCCGCTGCTGTTGCGCCGTCGGCTGACCGAGCGCCTCTCGACCGTCGATCCCGCCGAGCTCGACACGGCGGGCTACCTCGCCGCCTGCGAGCGCGCCGCCGACCGATCGGGTCTCCTGGCGTGCGGCGATGTCAGTGTCGCGATTGCGTATTCCGGCGGCGCGGCTCAGGCTCGCCATCTCGTGCGACTTGCCGCATCTCCGCGCTACCTCGCGGCCCGCAAGAAGCTACGCTCACGACCGAACCGATCGGAGTAGTCATGCCCCCCGCTGCCCTGCCTCCCTGTGGTGTCTATCGCACCAAAACCGCTGTTGCCGGCATCGAAGCCGGTCGCCTCGTCTACTTCCACAACCACGGGGATCCGGGTCCAGGCCTGTATCCACCGGAGTCGTGGGCGCAGAACCGCGCCAAGTTCTCCGAGCGCGGCCAGACCGTCCCCGCGGATTTCGATCCGAAGGCGCTCGAGCCCCTGCCGCCCGAGGGCTTCTATCGCGTGACCAAGGACTTCTTCTGCTGCGAGAAGAAGTGCGCCAAGTTCGAGACCGACATGTTCGTCCAGCTCGGCTTCAATGGGGCGGGCCGCGCGCTCGTGTTCGTGCCGCAGCTCGGCGGCGCGGGCCTGACGATTCCGGATCGCGGCTCGATCGTCGACGACAACGTGCTCGAGCACCTGGTGCCGCTCAAGGTCTCGCAGAACGGTGGCGAGCAGAAGTCCGGCGAGCCCGAGATCAATATCTCGCTCCCGCGCGGCTTCAACATTCACTAGTCCTGGTGCTCGATCGTACCGTTCGCGTGCTTCGCGAAGCGCTTGGCTTCGCGCGGATGGACGGGACCATCGCTCGACCATGGCCAGCCACCGAACTTGGTGCGCTGGTAGTCGGCGAACGCCTGCTGGATCTCCTGGCGGGTGTTCATCACGAACGGGCCGTGCTGGGCGACGGGCTCGCCGATCGGCTTGCCCTGGAGGACGAGGATCTCGGTCTCGGCCGTCGCCGCGATGGCGATCGCCGCCTCGGGCTTGACCTGGACACCCGTGCCCGCCGTGATCGCTTGGTCGGCGATCTGCGCCGCGCCCGCGAACAGATACAGGATGCGATTCGTGCCCGGCTTCGCCGGCGGCAACGTCCAGCTCGCGCCGGGCTGCAGCTTGATCGTCCAGATCGCGAGATCGGCCTCGGCGCGTGCCGCCCACGAGCTCGGCGGCGGCGATGGCGGCGTGACGCCACCGAGGGTGCCCGCGACGACGCGCACGAGCACGCCCGGCTCCTCGATCCGCGGGATCGTCGGATCCCACAGCATCGTGAAGTGCGGATCGACGAGCTTGTCGCGCGCCGGCAGGTTCAGCCAGATCTGGAACAGCTCGAGCGGGTTCGGCTCGCTCGCCGACACGAGTGGGAACATCTCGCAGTGCGAGATGCCCTTGCCCGCGGTCAGCCACTGCACGTCGCCACCGCCGAACCGCGCGGTCGCGCCGAGCGAATCGGAGTGATCGATCAGGCCACGCCGCACGATCGTGACGGTCTCGAAGCCGCGGTGCGGGTGCTGCGGAAATCCGGGCACGACATCGCCGTGATACATGCGCCAACCATCCTTGGGCTGGAAGTCCTGGCCGATGTCGCGGCCGTCGAGCGAGGCATCCGGGCCGAGCGCGGCATTGCCTGCGGGATAGGCGTCGTCGTGATGAACGCAGAACAGGAACGGATCGAGCGTCGGCCACTGGAAGCCCAGCGGCACCGTCGCGAGGATGGGCGAATCGGACATCGTCCTATGGTGGGGTCGCTCACGTCCCGGCGCAATCGTCGGGTGGATGCGGAACCAGCAACAGACTAGTTCGGTTCGTCGACGACGATCCGGAACCACAGCGTGCGCTTGGTGCCGCACAGCCGGCACGCGACATCGACCGCACGGTGCCCCGCGCCCTCGAAGCGGTGGTCGATGACCCGGTACTCGCCCTCGCATTGTGGGCAGGGCATCGAGCCGATCCGGACCTCGATCACGGCCGCCGAGCTGACCTCGATCGGGTGCTCCTGGGAGCCTCCCGGGACGAGCGCCGCGAGCTTCTCGCGATCACGGACGAGCTTCTTGGCCGCGCGTTCTTCGATCCGGCGTTCGGTGCGCTCTCGCTTGGCCACGCGAAAGCTTAGCCTGACTTGCCAGCCCCACTACCGCCGCGACTTCGGCTTCTTCACACGCGGCTTCTTGACAGCAGGCTCGGGCTTGGGCGGCAACGTCAAGGAGTAGGCGAGCCCGCGCTGCAACCACGTGCGGAGCTCGTCGCGCTCGTCCATGACGCTCTCGGGAAACAGCACCATCTCGCGGATCCCACCGCGCTTGCCAGGATCGAACATCTCGGCACCGTCGAGGCGCAGCGCCTCTGCGAGCTCGGCCGGCGCGAGCCGGATGAACACCGAGCGTCCGAACGTCGCGGCATACATCCGTCCGTGCACGAGCGCGACGAGACAGCCGAACATCTTCCTGAACGAGATCCGCGGATCACGCGGCAACGTCGCGCGAAAGAGCTCGTCGTTCTCGACCGGAGTCTTCGTCCACGCCATCGGCACAGCTTACATCGCGAGCTCGCCGGACTTCTTGACCTCGACATCGAGCGGCCCGACGGCTGTCGAGAAATGAAAGTGCGCATCCAAGGTGTACGTACGCGCACCGCCGCCGAGCGCCGCGGCAACCACCAACGCATCGGCCGCACCGATCGAGAGCGACGTCGTGATCGGCGAGACGCCCTTGGCTGGAATCTGCTGCTGGAGCTCGACCTCTCCGCTGACCGCCCGCGCATCCCCGATCGAGAGCTGCCAATCGATCCCCGAGAGCGGAACGCTGAACGAGTTGGGGTTCATCACGTCGACCTGGAGCTGACCGGTCACGCCGAGCATGCCAACCGACGACAGCGAGACATCGCGCACGGTCGCGGTGGGGCGCTCCATCGAGTGCATGAACATCGAACACCCCGAGAGCCCGAACCCTGAAATCAGCCCGACAACCGCGATCCGCATGGACTGACCCGAGAGCAACTCCCGAACCGCGACCTAACTCCGCGAACCCTGGTCCGATCGTGAACGGTAGGAGACGGTAGTTTTTCACAATGTCCTCGTCTTCGTTCACGGTGCGGACCACACTAGAGAGACATGCAGGCCCTTGCCGTTCCGGTCCTGAAGTCCACTCTGCTCGCGGCGCTGGCCGTGGGCGCGCTCGCGGTGGTGCCCGCGCATCATGCGAAGCATCGCTTGATCCTCCACACGCAGTCGGAGCCACACGCGCTCTATCTGTCGCAATGGATGGATGGCGACATCGAGGTTCCGCTCGATGTCCGCGAGCTGAAACCGCTGCGCTTCGAGATGCGCGCCGAGGTCTCCGATGGTTGTCGCTGGCTCGGGGTCGAGACGTTGACGCCGATGGGCGACCATCGCTACGCGTACTCGTACGCCGATCAGAAGCTGTCGTGCGCGCCCCATCCGCTCGCGACGATTCCGTCGCAGCGCACCGGCTGGGTCGAAGTCCGGTAATCCCTGCGCCTCGGCGCGCAGGTCTTCAGTAGACCGTCACGATCGCTCCCTCGGAGCGACCGAACGTCTCCGGGCTGTACATCTCTTCAGCCTTCGCCGGCGCCGCATTGAACGTACCCGGTGTCGTGGCGCGTGCGGTGTACGACAACACGTGCGAGCCCTCCTCGAGCGTGGTCGCGAAGGCTTCGGTGCGATCGTCGCGCGTCTCGAGGTGCACCCAGTCGCGGCTGATCGTGCCCTTGGCGGCGCGCTCCGCGACGGCGAGGTTGGTGTTCACTGCCTCGAGCCCCGCCGGCAATGGATCGACGAGCGCCACGCCATCGCGCCGCGTGGTGTTCGATGCCTCGACGACGACCAGCACGCGCGCACCGAGCTTGATCCGGTAGCCGCTCGACGTCTTCTCGACATCCCTCGGATCGTCGACCGCTTCGTAGCTCCGCCGCACGACGAAGCCCGCATCGAGCGCCGGTAGATCGATCTTCTTCGGCGCATAGGTGATGCCGATCCGGTAGTACATCCGACCGGGACCGGTCTTCTCGACCGCGATCGTATGCTGGCTCCCGGGCACGAGCTTGGTCCAATCGAGCTTCGCGGTCGCGCGCACGTTCGTGCGGCCGGTAAATGCTTGCTCGGCATACGCGACATCGCCGATCCACAGCTTGCCCGTGTAGTTCGGGACGTCCTTCTCGTACGTGTCGAAGTAGCGGCGCATCGCCTGGAGCACCGCGAGGTTCTCCTGCGTCGAGCGCCAGCGACCATGCGCGCGTGCCGCGAGCAGGCCGCGCGCGAGCTTCATGATCAACGGCTGCTCCGGGGCCTCGCGGATCAGCGCATCCAGCGCGAGCGCGGTCGTGCGATTGCTCGATACGAGCAGCAAGCGCTCGCCCTCGGTGTACGAGGTGGTCACGGTCGCACCTGCGGCGGTCTCGTGCGTGACCGAGACCAGATCGCTGACGAGCTTGGTGCGCATCGCCTTCGCGGCGGGAGCACGCGCGACGATCGCGAGCAGCCTCGCCTTGGCATCGACCGGGTACACCGCGAGCGCGCTCGCGAGCACATGGAGGCGCTGCGCGGCCGGCTTCTCGTCGAGCCCGATGGACGCGAGCGCGGTCAACGCGGTCGCCGCGAGCGACACGTCGTACTGGACCGGATCGAGGTGGTGCGCCTTGGCGAGCCGCGCATTGACCTCGCCGAGCAGCTTCGTGATGTAACCTGCCGCGCGCTTCTGCACCGACGCCGAGGCGTGGAGCCCGTGCAGCGCCGAGGCGACCTGCATCGTCACGAACGGATCGCTCTGGGTATCGCTCCAGTAGCCCCAGCCACCATCGGTGTTCTGATCGACCTCGAGCTTGGTGACATCCGCGGCCTGGATCGCGGCCTGCTCTTGCGCGGTCGGTCGGCCAGGCAACGCGAACGCATCGAGTACGCTGCCCATCGCCACGGTCGCGAGCATGCGACTCGAGCGCTGCTCCGCGCACTCGAACGGATACGCGCGCAGGTACCAGTACGCATCGGTCAGGGTCTGGAGCTGGGTCGAGGCGACCTCGGTCTCGACGCCACCGACCTCGGCGAAGATATCGCCGGGCACGTTCAGCTGTTCGTAGGCCGAGGTCTGATCGATCGTGCCGTAGGTCGCGAACGATTCCGTCGTGGCGGGTACGTAGACCGGGACCGTCACGTTCGAGGCATCGGTGAAGTCCCCCGAGGTCACGATCGTCTGGATCACCGCCTTGCCGCGCGCCATCGTCGCGAAGGGAAAGCGCACCTCGGCGCGTTGCCCCGCAGGGACGACCACGCGCTTGCCGAGCCCACCACCCGAGAGGTTCGCGGCCCGCACCGCGACGGTCATCGTGCGCGCGGTCGAATCGAGATTCTGGACCACGACCGGCACTTCGAACCGATCACCTTGATCGAGGAAGCGCGGGGCTTGGGTGCGCGCGTTGACCTTGCGCTGCGTGATGATCGAGCCTTCACCTTTGCCGAAGAAGTACGTGCTCGAGGTCGCGAGCGCGACGATCCGGAATCGGGTCAGGCTCTCGGGCATCTTCACGCTCACGGTCGCGTGACCCTTCGCATCGGTGTGAAGACGCGGCGCGAACACCGCGGTCGCGCGGAAGTCCTTGCGTGCGGAGACCGTGGTCGAGGCGACCTGCCCGGCCATGCCGCCGTGGCCCGATCCGAATCCGGAGCCGTGGCCCGATCCGAAACCGTGGCCGAGCCGGCCCGTGTGGCCGCTCTCGTCGAGGTTGATTCGCGTGAAGCCGGGCGTACCGAGCAGGTTGTCGTCGTCATCTTCCACGGAATCGAACGTATTCACCTGCGCGGTACCGGGCTCGACCGATTTGTAGAACGGCGCCATCGGATCGGCGTGATGCATGCCCGAGAGTGCGAGCACGGCTTCATCGACGACGATCAGCGCGACCTCGGCATTCGCGACGGGTTTGTTGTCGCGCGCGATCTCGACGTCGAAGGTCGCGTTGTCGCCCGGTCCGACGATCGGCTTTTGCGGATGCGCCTTGACCTGCAGGCGCGAGGCATCGAGATCGATCTCGAGGTTGATCGAGGCCTCCATGTGGGCCGGCAGCGGATCCGGGCTGATCTGATCGTTGGTCTTGCGCTTCGCGATCCGATCGACCTCGATGTAGACGTTCTCGAGGTAGCTCACATCCATCGCGAGCTCGAACGGTGTGTCTCGCGTGCGGAGCTCGAGCCGGTGCTGGGAGATCACGCCCTGGCGCGACACCGAGACGATCGCGGTCGCCGGCACTTCGGTCGAGTGGATCATCAGCTTGGCGGTCTCGCCCGCCGCGTACATCGGCCGCTCGGCAGTGATCGAGAGCTGCTCGCTGCTCTCGTTCGGCTTGTAGTACGGCACCCAGTACTGCGCGGTGTTCTTGCGCCCACGCGCGTCGTAGATCACGGCCGATGCGCGGTAGTAGTAGTCGAGGTTGCGCGATCGTTTGTACGCGCAGAGCACCGGCTCGCGCGCACTCTTGACCGCGCAGCTCTGCGTGTCGCGAATCTTCGCATCGCTCGTCCGGGCTTCGGAGTACAGCGTCGCTTCGAGCGTCACGTCGACCGCGACATCGGGCACGAGCGTGCCATCGAGATCGGTGACGACGACCTGCAGTTTGTCGGTCGTGCCCGGCATCAGCCGCAGGCCGACGTACAAGCTCGCGGGATGCACGAGGATCGCGCGCGAGCTCGCGCGGATCGTCTGACGATCGACATCGGTCACGGTCGCATCGACGGTCAACACCGCGGGCTGACCCGCCGGCAACGCGTGGAGCGCGAACCGCGTGAGCGAATTCGAACCCCCGCTCAGCGTCGTCGAGGTGGTCGCGACGACCGGCGGTATGTACGTGTCGGCCCACCGGTCGTGTCGCGGCGTCAGCGGCTCGAACGAGTAGCGGTCCCAGCCCGGCGGCTTGTAGCTCGCGTTCGCGAGCCTTGCCTCCCACGTGACCGCCGCACCTCCGAGTCCACCTCCCGCGTAATACTTCGCCTCGGCGTTCATCTCGAGCGCATCGCCGAGGAATAGCGGCGCTGCGCCCGAGGCTTCCACGTCGTCATTCAAGCTGACGCTGTACGCGGGCGTGCGGAACTCCTGCACCGAGATCCGGTGCCAGTAGACTTGGTCCTTCGTCTTCATCTCCACGGTCGCGTTGCCGAGGTTCGTATTCTTCGGCAGATCGAACTGAAAATCGAAGCCACCTTGATCGGTGAACGTGGTCTTGCCGCTGGCGATCTTGTTCTGGCGCGCATCGACCACGTTGTACGCGAGCTCGTCGCCCGGTCCCGGCAACTCGAGGCCCGGGTTCACGCCGGTGTGCGTCCACCGCACCCAGCCCTTCATGTAGACGGGCTCGTCGGGTTTGTACGTGAACCGATCGTCGGTCGCATACCACTCGGCATTGCGCACGCGCTCGCTGCGCTGGCTGCGATCGATCGCGGTGAACACCGAGTCCGCGCCATCGCGCGCGACGACGAGCGTGAGGTTCGGCGGCGGCATCACGTTCGGCAACGTCGGCGTGGTCGGCGCCGCGGGGAGCTCGAGCGTGACCGCACCCGTGGCATCGGTCTGCGCGCTGGTCGTGACCTCTGGACGATTTTGGATCACGAGGCTCGTGGTCACGTTCGGGCGCGCATTCAGAAACCTCGCGTGCGAGATGTCATCGACCCACGCATGCACGCGTTCGTCGTCGACGCGGGTGATCACGCCGAGCTTGGTGACCTGGATCCACGCGTTCGTCTGCGCGGGCACCCACTCGTGATGCTGCTGGGTGGGCGACAACATCGCTCGGGTCACGACCACGACCTGCCCCGTGCCACTCGCCTCGAGCGCCGGCCGCAGATCGAGGCGCTCGGTCGCCGCGTAGCGATCACCGACGGGAAAGTCGGTCGCGCTGATCCGCTTGCCCGGCGCGGTCTTGCGCTTGCCCTCCTCGAACTGCTGGTACGCGAAGTAGTCGCTCGGCTGCACCTTGTAGAGCTCGACGTGCAGGGTCTTGAGCGCCTGCGACTCGATCACGTACTGCGGCACCTGATAGCGCGGATCGAGGACGTAGAGCCCCGCGGTCGCGTGGAGCTCGGGGTCGTAGACAAACCGCGAGGTCGTGAGCGCGACCTGATGCGTGCCCTCGAGCGTTTGCCCGTACGCATCGCGGAGGTCATCGCGAACGTCGACCTCGAACCGCTTGTACTCTCGCGACGGGACCAGGACCACCACCGTGGTGGTGTACGCGGTGGTGTCTTGGAGGGTCTCGCCGGCGACCTGCACCATCTCGGCGCGGAACGCCTTGGCATCGAGCTCGGAGGAGAACTCCACCGTGGCGCCCGATTGTGCGGGGCACGTCGCCGCGAGCCGTGGCTTCTCGTCGTTGCAGCGCAGCCCGAGCAACCGGAACGTGGGTGCGATCGCGAACGTGCGTGACGAGGTCTGCTTCGAGAGCCGCGGGCCTTCGCGCGAGGGCGCGTTCTTTTCGAGCGTGACCGTGAGCGTCTGACCGGCAGGCCAGCGGGTCTGCGGTGCGAGCAGCACGTAGCGCGCGCCGAGCTGGTCGTGGTCGCGCTGCGCGATGACGTCGCGCGGATTCTTCGCCCACTCGGTGCGCGCCTGCGCGAGCGTCGCTTCCTTGAACGGCACGGCGACTCCCTTGGCGGTACGCACGTGGAGGAACGGCAGCACCGCGCTCGCCGTGATGTCTTGATCGAACTGCACCGCGATCGGCGCCTCGGGGCGCTGCAGGCCGTATGGATACGTCGACGAGATCGAGACCGGCGGCGTCGAGAACGCACCGACCGCCGGCGTGTCGAGCACCGCACCGCCGAGGGACTTGATGCCCGGCGTGACGGTGACCTTGTACTCGGTCGCTTGCGCGAGACGTGGCGTGCTCGCGGTGAACACCGCGATCCGCGAATCGATCCACTTCCACGTGCCGGTCAGGGCGGGCTCGAAGGTCGCGAGGGCCGGCGCCGGGCCGAGCTTGTCGACCGCGACCATCGGCTCGGTGAACCGCACGCGGATCTCGGATTCCGCGGCGACCTCGCCGACCGGTAAGATCTGCGGCGCTGCGAGGATCGCGACGACCGGTGCACCGTGGCTCGCGGCATGGCTCTGGACCGCCGCGCCGGTCGGGGCCGTGAACGCGATCGGTTGTACGTTGCCGGGTCCGGGCGGCATGGCAGACGGCGCTCGGATCACCGGCACGTCGTTCGTCGTGGCGCCTGGCAGAGGTTCGAGCCGCGCGAGTAGGGCCGTGGTTTCGGCCTGTGACAGCTCGCTGATCTCGACGCCGGCCGTCACCTTCGCGCCGAGCGAGATCGCCGAGAGCTCGAGCTCGCCGCTCGCGTTGCCGGTCATCGAGACCTCGGGGCGTCCCGCGCGGGGCGCGAGCGGTGCCGCGTGCTGCGCGACGCTGGGCACGGTGGGCCGGACCTGCGGCTGGGAGGCAGGGCACCCACCTAACACCGTCGTAACCGCTGCCCACAGGCTAATGACCGACGCGACCGGACGACGCATGTGGGCGATAGACACCGCCGATCCGGTTGCGGTTCCCGCTGGCGACCTCTTCGCATACAGTGCCCCGGATGCGGGCGGTTCTCCTCGTGGCCTTGGCAGCGGCGGTCGCCGGGCCGTCGTCGGCCGCCCCCGCCCCTGTCAAAAAAGCGGGCAAGAAGAAGCCCCCGCCCGCGAAGAAGCACGCGAATTCGCGGTTCCAAAATCCGAGCGACGCCGAGGCAACTCCCGCCGTGAAGTACGGTGCCCTCGAAGCCGAGGACTGCAAGGCCGAGCTCGGCACTCGCCACATCGGCTACACCGAAGAAGCCGCGCGCGGCGTGAAGATTCCGGTGCGCCTGACCGGCACGTTGCACGGTGTCGAGTTCCGCACCGATGCGAGCGATGCCAAGCGCGCCGATTCACCGTACGAGATCTCGGATTGCCGGCTCGTGCTCGCGATGGACGACTTCGCCCAGATCCTGGAGGCGCACGACATCGTGCAGGTCCGGCACTACTCGATGTATCGGCCGCCGCCGAAATCATGGGCGGACGATCACGTCGGGGGCCAGCACAACGGCGCGCTCGCGCTCGATGCCGGGCGGTTCGTCAAGAAAGACGGCACCACGCTCGACGTGCTGAAGGATTTCCACGGCAAGATCGGTGCGCAGACCTGCGGCGATGGGGCAGGCCCGCATCCCGCGACCGACGCGGCGAAGGAGCTACGCGACATCCTGTGCACGGCGGTCGGCCAGCACATGTTCAACGTGGTGCTCACGCCCGATTTCAATCGGCCTCATCGCAATCACTTCCACCTCGAGGTGATGGCGAACGTGAAGTGGTTTCTCGTACATTGAAACGGGTGACGAGATGACGACGGTGCGTTGCGCGTGGGCCCAGAGCGAGAGCATGTGGGCGTATCACGACGAGGAGTGGGGCTTGCCGGTCCACGACGATCGCAAGCACTTCGAGTTCATGGTGCTCGAGGGCGCGCAGGCCGGCCTGTCGTGGTCGACGGTCCTCAACAAGCGCGAGGGCTACCGCAAGCACTTCGCCGCGTTCGATCCGGCGAAGGTCGCGCGCTTCACGCCCGCGCGCGTGGCCAAGATCCTCCTCGATCCGGGCATCGTCAGGAACCGGCTCAAGGTCGAGTCATGCGTGAAGAATGCGAAGCTATTCCTCAGCGTGCAGCGAGAGCACGGCTCGTTCGACCGCTACATCTGGGCGTTCGTAGGTGGCCAGCCGATCGTCCACGCGCGGAAGACCAGCAAGCAAATCCCGCCGCGCACGAAGGAGAGCGACGCCTTGTCCAAGGACCTGATCGCGCGGGGCTTCAAGTTCTGCGGCAGCACGATCATGTACGCGCACATGCAGGCGTGTGGCCTCGTCAACGATCACCTCGTCGACTGCTTCCGCTACGAGCCGTGTGTCACGGGCACGCGTCGAACTGGCTAGCACCGCTGCGCGTGACGTCCGAGCCGAGCGCGATGCCCGTGTCCTCGAGCACGTGGCCGCGCTGATCGGTCACCCGAAATGCATAGGGCCCGTTGCCGAGACCACCGCTCGGCGAGATGAAGAAGTTGTAGTCCGCGCGTACGAGCTCGAGGTACGCGCCGGCCTGCATGACCTCGAGCTTCGCGACCGGATAGCGCGCGTTGCGGATCTGGATCGCCTGGTAGTACTGCATGTCGCCGGCCTTGAAGTAGTAGCCGATCGGGCCACTCACGCCGCACGCCACCTCGTGCCACGTGATCGGCACGCGGCCCGCGGCGTGATCCGCGATCATGTCGAACGCCTGCGGTGACAGATCGAGCGAGCCCTTCAAGCACTCGGGGCACTGATCGACGATCCGCACCGTGACCGAGCCCTTCGGTCCGGTGACGTTCACGCACGCACCGCACCACACGGCATCGCCATAGTCCGGGTGGTTCATCGCCGCGACGAGCAGATCGTTCGGCGATGCATCGAAGCTACAATTCCCGGTGCCGTCGGCCGCGTAGTACGTGCCGTCACCACTCTCGTCGGCGGGCACCGCGCTGCAGCTACCACCGACGATCGTGCCGGCGTCCGGATCGGTCGCGCTCGCGTCGCTGCCACCGCTCGCACCGCCACAGGCAGCGATCACCCCGAGCGCGATGGCGAGCTTCACCCGGCCAAGCCTACCGAGGCTGTCAGATAAAGTCCTTCGCGATCACGGACCAATCGTCGTGCGCATGACCGCGTTCGATCATCGCGTCCATCTTCGTGGCGATCGCTGGCACGAGCGTGAGTGCGACATGTGCGCGCTCGACCTCCTCCTGGACCAGGCGCGCATCCTTGCGCGCCATCGCGAGCTCCCACGACGGCTGCGCGTACTCGCCCGAGGCCATCTTTTTTGCGCGCGCGCTGGTCATCGCGCCGGGATTGAAGTGATCGAACAACCCCACCGCGTCAGCCGGTCCAATCCCGAGCGCCTTGCCGAGGCCGATCAGGTCGCCGATCGCGGCCATGAAGCCCATGAGGAACGTGTTGCCCATCAGCTTGAAGCACGCCGCCGCGTCGACGCGCTCACCCAGATCGACGAGCTTGCCGGTCATCGGCGTCAACATCGGCGTGACCCGTTCGACCCGCGCGCGCTCGCCCGACACCAGCATGATGCCGGTCGATTCGAGCGCGTTCTGCGGCCCCATGAACACGGGCGCGTGCACGAACGTGAGGTCGGTGCGCTCGGAGCGCCGCTTGGCACCTCCGGGAGACGTGGTCGAGTGATCGATCACGAGCGCACCGGGTGCGAGCTTCGCCGCCGCGAGCACGCTGTCGACCGCCGCATCGTCGCTGACGACGATGTGCACGACCGAGGCGCCCTTCACCGCTTCCGCAGCATCGGCGAAGGCCTTGGCGCCTTCGGCCTCGAGTGCCTTCGCGCGCTCGGGGCTGCGGTTCCAGACGTGGACCTGCGCGCCCTTCTTCATCAGGGCGCGCGAGAAATTGCTACCGAGGAGACCCATGCCGAGGACTGCGATCATGGTCGCAGCTTACCCGCGCGGGTCGACTACGTCGTCGAGCGTGCCTGGATCGCGCTCGAAACAGTCAGTTGAGTCTCGCGATTGCGGGTCTCGATCTGGATGTCGACCGCCTCGGCGTCGATCTCGACGTAGCGCGCGATCACGGCCGCGATCTCTTTACGCATCTCTTGTAGCCGACCGCCGTCGAGGCCGGTGCGATCGTGCGCGAGCACGAGGTGCAAGCGCCCCTTCGCGACTTCGCGGCTGGGCTTGCCGCTGAACAGAGTCTTGATGTTCTGCCACATGATAGTCACCTTACGCCGCCGTCGCAGAGAGCCCGAGCGCGCGGCCGATGCGAGCAAAGAAGCCGACCGGCTGACGGTCTTCGACTTCGTGACCGGCGATCAGCTTCGCGATCCGCAGCAGCTCCTTCGCCGCGAGCGACTTGCCCGGCTCGAGCACCGCGGGGATCCCCTTGTTCGTCGTCGCGATGATCGCGTCATCGAGCGGCACCGCCCCGAGCATCTCGAGCGCGAGGATCTCGATCACGTCGGCTTGCGACAGCATGTCGCCCTTCTTCACGAGCTGCGGCGAGATCCGATTCACGATCAGGCGCGCCGAGACATCCGCTTGGGCGAGCAGACCGACCACGCGATCCGCATCGCGAATCGACGAGACTTCCGGCGTCGCGACCACGATCGCTTCGTCCGCGCCCGCGATCGCGTTCTTGAACCCTTGCTCGATACCGGCCGGGCAATCGATCAGCACGTAGTCGTGCGTGTTCTTGAGCTCGGTGACGAGCTTGCGCATGTCGTCCGGCGTCATCGCGTCCTTGTCGTCGGTCTGCGAGGCCGGGAGCATCCACAGGTTATCGAGACGGCGATCCTTGATCAACGCCTTCTGGAGCGTGCACTTGCCGCGGATCACATCGACCGAATGGAACACGATGCGGTTCTCGAGCCCCATGACCACGTCGAGGTTACGCAACCCGATATCGGCGTCGACGAGAACGACCGAGTGACCGAGCTGTGCGAGCGCGGTTCCGAGGTTGGCAGTGGTCGTTGTCTTACCAACTCCACCTTTTCCTGACGTGATGACAATGGCGCGGCCCATGATGTAACTCCTTAGATGCTGGTAGCGAGGTTGCGCGGCAGGCGGCCCTGATAGCGTTCGACGATCATTTGCTCGCCGGTCGCATATGCGATCTCGGCGTCGTTCGACGAGGCATCGTTGTCGGCCGCACGTGCGACGCGACGACCGATACGAAGCTGCTGCGGCTCGAGGCGCAGCGCGAGGATGAATCCGATGTCCTGACCGATCGCTGCGTGGGCGGTGCCCCGCAAGCGACCGAGCACGACGATGTTACCGGTCGCGCGAACTTCCGCGCCCGGGTTCACATCGCCAAAGACGATCAGGTTTCCAGCATGATCGAGGATCACGCCGGAGCGGACCGGCCCGACGACGAGGCGGGTGCCTTCGGTCGCCAGGTTTGCGATGTCCGGCATCGCCGCGAGGGTGCGCGGGATGCTGGTACGGGTCGGCTCTTCGAAGGATTCGGGGGTCTCTGTACCCATCACGAGGTGCGCGACCTCGAGGTCGACGTCCGCGAGCATGACCGGGCCAGGTTGGAGCTCGGTCGTGACGGCGAGCGGTTGGCCGCTGTGGGTCGGGCTCTCGTCGTCGACCGGGCTCGAGGTCAACGCAGGCGCGGAGCCCTCGGCGAGGCCGAGCTTGCTCGGCACCGGGCCGCTCTCGACGATCTGGGCGATCGGCAGCGGCGCGCGTGATCGTGCGCCCACCTCGATGATCCGCAGCTCGTACTTGGTGGCGAGGCCAGCGAGCGCGACGAGGCACTCGTTGGAGAGCCCGCCGCGGTCGACGACGATCCGGACGTTGGAGCCCTTGAAGAACGTGGGCGCCTCGGCGAGCTTGGGCTCGAGGGCGATGATGATCGCCGCGGTGTTCGCACTGGCGTCGACGTTCCACTCGAGGCCGCGCGCGGTTCCGCGCAGCAAGGCAGCAGGTCCTGCTGTCTCGGTATCGATCACTAGCGCGGCATTCGTCGAGTCCATGGGGCCCCCATGAAATGCGTAATGCCTCCCGGGCTACACGGGCAACTTTTCGACTAACGACGAGCGCGCTTTTTTCGAAACCCCGGAAGAAAGAAGAAGATCCCGAGGGCGACCACCGGCCATGACGACGTCGGACTCGAGCCCTGGCAACCGCAGCCCGCGGGCGGGTTCATCTCGACCGCGGGGCCGACCCCCGCATCGCTGGTCTGGACGGGCGGCGGCTGGATCGTGAAGGCGTCGAGATCGGCATCGGAGCCGAAGAACCGGTCGACATCGGCGCCGGCCGTCAACCCCGGGACCGTGCCCGTGGCGGAGTATTGCCAGAACACCGCGGTCGTCCACGGCTGAGGGATGGTCGCGCAGCTGTTGTACGAGGCGATGAACAGCGGGTAGTCGGCGAGCCGGGCGTCGGTCATCGCGACCGCGGCGAACCACGAGGGGTAGCTGTAGATGATGGGCTTTCTGCCGGTCGCGTTCTCGACCGTATCGAGCCAGTCGAAGATCCGCTGCTTCAAGACGGCCGCGGTTGCCCAGCCCGAATCGCCGGAGTGCTCGCAGTTCGATTGCGAGGCGCCGGCGGTCGCCGCGGTCGGGCACTCGATATCGAGCATCGCCGGGAGGTCGCCGACCCCGAGGCCGCCGGTCGCTTCGACCGCGGTCAGGAATGCTCGCGCCTGCACGACACCGTCGATCGTCGCGTCGAAGAAGTGATACGGGCTCCGCCGCATGCCGTTGGCCTGTGCACCCGCCCAGTTCGTCGGGAACGAGCTCTGCGTGTTGTAGTCGCCCTGGGTCGCCTTGATGAACGCGAAGCCGCGCCCCGAGGCGTGGACCTTCGCCCAGTCGATCGTGCCTGTCCCGTTGTAGACGTCGAGACCTTCGACGACGGTATCGGCGCACTTGGTGAGCGCCTGATCGACCGTCTGCGTGACGGGCGCCGGTTGCGACGTGGTACACGCCGCGACGAAAACTGCGAACGGTCCCCACCGCATGCGCGGACACTAGACGATGTCTCGTGCCCGTACCAGATACGAAATCGGTACGGTCCGCAGATACGGAGAGAAGCGCGGTGCGACGCGTGTGACATGGCGCGACATACGCGTGATTTCGCAGGATTTGCACCCCGCTCGTTGGACCGGTTCCTGCGTAGGGCGAGTGGCATGAAGTATTTGGTGATGGCACTCGTCCTCGCGGCTGGTTGCGCTGCCCAGCAGCCGCACTTCGTCAACGTCGCTGCGGTCCGCAACGACATCAACACGACCATCAAGGATGAACATGGCGCGCGCTACGTCGTCAGCATGGGACACACGACGAACGAGAGCGCCGTGGTCTACACCCAGACCGACAAGAGCGCGCCGCTCGTCGAGGAGAGCTGGAGTCATCGAGCCGGTGCGTGGAAGCTGACGGACGTGAAGGGTGCCAAGCCCAACGACCACGACGACCACGACGACCACAACGACCAGAACGACCAGGACCAGGCGCACATGTAGAGGTACAACCAGCGGGTGAACTGGACGTTCGCCTCGCACGCGTGGCCGGCACCGCCGCGCGAGCCCGTGGCGCCGGCATCGCACGCCGCGTTCACCGTCACCGGTCGCCAGCTGACGTGGCGACGCGGTAGCTACGCGCTCAAGACCCCACACATCGCGTTTTGGGATGCGCGCGCGGTCGCCGTCGAAGCCCGCGCGCTCGTCGTCTTCGAAACCGAGCGCGCGACGCCAACGCGGCTCGAGCTCGCGGAGCTCGTGTTCGTCCCACAGCGCACCGCGATCGTCGAGCGCATGCTCCACGTCACGAGCGCGTTCGGGACGATGCGGGTGCCGCTCGACGACCTCGAACAGCTCGTCGACGGCGAGCTCGAGATCTCGATCGAGACGGTGTATCCGCGGCGCAACCCCAGCGCGCGGGTGCAGGGGACGGTCGCGGCGATCAGCGGCGACCACGCGCTCGTCAATGTCGGCCGCAGCCAGCTCCAGCTCGACTATCGCCAGTACGGGCTCGAGCGCGGCATGGAGGTCGCGCTCGTCGACGAGCTGTGGCCCGGAGGCTTCGTCGCGATCGACGTGCCGAACCGGCCCCGCCAGATCGTGATCGAGCCGCTGCTGCCGTACACGGTCACCGCGAAGGTCAGCGCCGGCAAGGCCGAGGCGCTCCCGAGTACGCCGCTCGCGAGGCGCCCCGATCTCGATGATCTGATCCGCGAGATCAACGCCCATCCCGACGACGATCAGAACCGCGCGGTGCTGATCGATCTGCTCGCGGATCTCGGCGAACCGTGCGCCGCGCAGTTCGCGCAGGCGCGCGCGGGTCGCCCGATCGCGAAGGCGAAGCGCGCGGCCGCGTTCGGGCCGCTCGCCGCGTGCTTCCAATCGATCGAGCTCGTCGGTGGCTTGCCCGAGACCGCGACGCTCGCCCGTGGCGCCTCGGCCGCTCAGCTGCGGGCCGTGCTCGAAGATGCGCGGATCGGCCTGGTGCGCCGGCTCCGGCTGAGCAATGGCTCGCGCGAAACGTACAAGCAGCTGCTCGCGTCGCGCGCGCTCGTCGGGCTGCGCGCGATCGACGCGCCGGATGCGGCGGTGCTGACCGCCGCCATCGCAGGCGGTCACGCGCTCACGCACCTGTACGAGGTTGGCTTTCACGATCGCTTCGTTGGCGCCGTGCTCTCGCAGCACGACTTCGATTCGGTTCGCGCTCTCGACATTCCGGTCGGCTACACGTGGGCCGCCGAGCTGATGACCCGGATCATCGCGGACAGCGACAGGATCTTCGCGCGCGTGCCGCGCCACCTCGCCTTTCGCGAGCCGCAGGCTCTGAGCCTCGTCCTCGGGCGGAGCGTGTTCGGCGCGTTCCCCTCATTCGCGCCCCACACGATCGTCTCGGTCCACGGCGTGACGCTGCGCCGCGCGGATAACCACATCCTCGCCACCATCGACGATGATGGTGAACGGATGTTGCTGCCCATCCTCGCGGAGGTCCTTCCCGAGGCTCACCTACAACTCGGTCCCGCGCGCACGTGACCCTCGCGCGCCGCCCCGAGCTCGACCAGCTGATCCGCGACATCGCGGCGCATCCCGAGGACGACCATACTCGCGGCGTCCTGATCGACCTGCTCGCGGATCTCGGCGAGCCGTGCGCCGCGTTGTTCGCACAGGCGCGCGCCGAGCACTCGGTCACCGTGCGCCAGCGCGAGATCGCGTTCGGGCCACTCGTTCACTACTTCACCTCGATCGAGATGGCCCGCGGCCTGCCCCACACCGCGACCCTGGCGCGCACCGCACCCGAGGACCTCGCGGAGCTCCTCGGCGATGTTCGCCTCGGCCTGCTCCAGCGCGTGCGGCTCGGGGCGGGCTCGCTCGCGCTCTACAAGCAGTTGCTCGCCGCGAAGGAGCTCGTCGGCGCGCGCCGGATCGATGCACCGAACGCGGCGGTCTTGCTCGCGGCGCTCGAGGGCGGCCATCGCCTCACTCATCTCGACGAGCTCGATCTCTCGGATCCGCTGCTCGCGACGATCCTGGTGCGGCGCGAGCTCGAGAGCGTGACCCACCTCGCCCTGCGCACCGATCGCCGGGCGGTCGAGGTGCTGATGCGCCGGTTCCTCCACGACTACGAGGCCATCCTCGTGCGTGCGCCGCGCCACCTCACGTTCGTCGAGCCGCAGCAGTTCAGCATCTCGCTCGCGCACAGCGTGATCGCCGCGTTTCCGTCGCTGGCGCCCCGAACGATCGTCACGATCGGCGGCATCACGCTGCGCCGCGACGGCGAGACGATCCTCGCCGACGTCGCCGAGGACGGCAATCCGCAGCTCTCGGCCGTGTTGCACGAAGTCCTTCCCGAGGCGGTGGTTCGCAGCCATACTTCGAGCACGTGACCACCGTCGAGCAGTTGCAGTATTCGGACGACTTCGTGCGCGCGCTCCCCGGCGATCCGCGCCCCGACAATCAACGGCGCCAGGTCCACAAGGCGCTGTACTCGCGCGTCGAGCCGACCGCGGTGCCCGCACCCGAGCTGCTCGTGCTCGTGCCGGAGGTCGCGGCGCTCGTCGGGCTCGAGCCTTCACCCGAGCTCGTCCAGGTGCTGGCCGGCAATCGCATCGTCCCTGGCATGGCGCCGTACGCCGCGTGCTACGGCGGCCACCAGTTCGGCCAGTGGGCCGGCCAGCTCGGCGACGGTCGCGCGATCACGCTCGGCGAGGTCACCCACGCGGGCGAGACGCTCGAGCTCCAGCTCAAGGGTGCCGGCCCCACACCGTACTCGCGCACCGCGGATGGTCGCGCGGTGCTGCGATCTTCATTGCGCGAGCTCGTGTGCTCGGAGGCGATGTTCCATCTCGGCGTGCCGACCACGCGCGCGCTCTCGCTCGTCACGACCGGCCAGCCGGTGATGCGCGACATGCTCTACGACGGACATCCAGCGCACGAACCCGGCGCGATCGTGTGTCGTGTCGCGCCGTCGTTCCTTCGTTTCGGCAACTTCGAGCTGCCGACCTCGCGCGACGACAAGGCGACGCTGCAGACCCTCGTCGATTACACGATCGCGAAGTTCTACCCGGGCATGTCGGTGGCCGAGATGTTCGCCGAGGTCGCGCAGCGCACCGCATGGATGGTGTGCGAGTGGATGCGCGTCGGCTTCGTGCATGGCGTGATGAACACCGACAACATGTCGATCCTCGGGCTCACGATCGATTACGGCCCGTATGGCTGGCTCGAGCCGTTCGATCTGACGTGGACGCCGAACACGACCGATGCCGCGAATCGCCGCTATCGGTTCGGCAACCAGCCGACGATCGCGCACTGGAACCTCGCGCAACTCGCGAAGGCGCTGCTGCCCGTGTGCGCCGATCCGGAACCGCTGCGCCGCGTGATCGATCGGTGGCCGACGCAATTCTCCGAGCTCTATCGCGGCACGATGCTGCGCAAGCTCGGCCTCAACGGCCGCGGCGATACGCTCGATGAAGACGACGGCCTGCTGACCTCGCTCGGCGAGCTGATGACCACGCTCGAGGTCGACTACACGCTGTTCTTCCGCCGGCTCGCGACCCCGGAGCGGATCACCGAGGCATGCTACGGCGAGGTAGCTCCCGTCGAGCGTGCGATGCTCGATCGCTGGCTCGCACGCTACCTCGCGCGCGCGAAGCACGAGGGTCTATCCGAGACCGAGCGCGCTCGGCGGATCTGCGAGGTCAACCCGATCTACGTGCCGCGCAACTACCTCGTGCAAGAAGTGATCGATGCGACGGCGCGCGGCGATCGCGCGCAGCTCTTACAGCTGATCGACGTGCTGCGCGATCCGTACACCGAGCGGCCCGGGCTCGCGCACTTCGCCGGTAAGCGCCCCGAGTGGGCGCGCCACAAGGTCGGCTGCTCGATGCTGTCCTGCAGCTCCTGAGATGGATCCCGTCCTGTTCTTCCTCGTACTCCCCGGCATCGTCGCCCTGGGATACGGCGTGTGGAACCGTACCCAAGATGATGCCCGCCGCACGCGCCGCGTCCTCCGCAGGACGCGCGTCACGCCGATCGCCGAGCTCGGTGATGGCCTGCTCGCCTGCGTCGTCGGCACCGTCGAACTCGCGGAGCTCGGGGAGCTCGGGGAGCCGCCGCTCTTGACCTCGATGATCGCGAAGCGCCCGTGCGTCGCCTACGACACGAACGTGTACTTCTTCGCCGGCAACACTGCCGGCATGCCGGCACGGGTCGAGGTCGAGCGCCGGATCGTACCGTTCTTCGTGCGCGACGCGAGCGGCGTCGTCCGCGTCGATGCGGCCGAGGCCGCACTGTGTAACTCGCCCACCGCGAACGGCGATCGCTACATCGAGCGCTTGATCGAAGTCGGCGCGAAGATCCGGATCGTCGGCAGCGTGCACCTCGAGCCCGCGCGCGATCACGGCTTCCGCGAGCGCCACTACCGCGAGGTCACCGGGATGAAGGCGACGCTGACCGGCACCGCGAACTTTCCGTTGCTGATAGATCTGGAGCGCTAGTTAGCCCGGTTCGTATGATCCTCAGCTCAAGAGATCGATCAGGTCCTTGGTCTTGAGCTTCGCGGCGGCGTCGGTGCCCTCGAGCACGCCCGCGACGAGCGCGCGCTTGGTGCCGTGGAGCGCGAGGATCTTCTCTTCGACGGTGCCTCGCGCCACGAGCCGGTACACGGTCACGGGCTTGTCCTGACCGATGCGATGCGCGCGGTCGGTGGCCTGATCCTCGACGGCGGGGTTCCACCATGGATCGAGGTGGATCACGTAGTCGGCGCCAGTGAGGTTGATGCCGGTGCCGCCGGCCTTGAGCGAGATCAGGAACACGTCGCGCTCGCCCGCCTGGAACCGCTTGACGAGCTCCTGGCGCTCGCGCATCGGCGTCCCGCCATCGAGATACAGGTAGCCGATCTTCGCGCGCGTGAGCTCGCCCTGGACCAGCGCGAGGTGCGAGGTGAACTGCGAGAACACGAGCGCGCGATGGCCCTCGGAGCGCAGCTCCTCGACGAGCTCGAGCAGGCGCTGCATCTTCGACGAGCTGATGACCGAGCTCGGATCGTAGAGCTTGGGATGCGAGGCGAGCAGGCGCAGCCGGGTGAGCGCCGCGAGCACCTCGAACCGGCGCTTGTCGATGTCGTCGTCCTTCTTCTTGGACTTGTCGAAGTTCGAGACCGCTGCGAGCCGCGCGTCCTCGTAGAGCTCGGCTTCCTGCGACGAGAGCGCGATCGGTACGAGGATCTCGGTGCGCGATGGCAGTTCGGGCGCGACCTCGGCCTTGGTGCGGCGCAGGAGGAACGGCCGGATCAGCCGCGCGAGCGCACCACTCGCACGCTCGCTGCGATCGCGTTCGATCGGCACGCCGAATTGCGCGCGGAATTGATCCCAGCTGCCGAGCAGGCCCGGGAACACGACCGCGAACAGCGACCACAGCTCGCCGAGATGATTCTCGAGCGGCGTGCCCGAGAGCGCGATCCGGAACTCTGCCTTCAGCATGCGCGCGGCCTTCGCGCGCTCGGTGCGCGGGTTCTTGAGCGCCTGCGCCTCGTCGACGACGAGCGTCGCGAAGCTGATCTGCGACAAGGCCATCGCATCGCGCGCGAGCAGGCCGTAGCTCACGATCAAGACATCCTTCTTGGTCAGCCGGCGCAGCGCCGCGACTCGATCGGGTGCTTCACCGTACACGACGGGATGCAAGCTCGGCGCGAACCGCGCGAGCTCGTCGACCCAGTTGAGCGCGACCGTGGTCGGCGCGAGCACGATCGCGGGCCCGAGCTTCGCGCGATCGAGCAAGAGCGCGATCGCTTGCACGGTCTTGCCGAGGCCCATGTCATCCGCGAGGCAGCCGCCCGCGCCCCACGCCGCGAGGCGCGCGAGCCACGCGTGGCCCTCGACCTGGTACGGCCGAAGCGTCGCGTTGAGGGTCGCGGGAGGTTTCGGCTTGAGCCGCGAGGCCGCCGCGAGGCGCTCGGCGAGCCCCTTCCACGTGGCGTCCATCGTGACCTCCGCCCCCTCCTCGACGAGCTTCTGGACGAACGGCACCGCCGCGATGGACAGCTCGATCGGCTTGCCTGCTCCGCCACCGACCGAGCGATCCGCGATCTCGCTCAACCGCTTGCGCAGCAGCTCCGAGAGCTCGACCCAGCGATTGTCGTCGAGCCGCACGAACCGCTGCTGGCGGCGCGCCGCATCGAGCAGCACCGCGAGCTCGACCCTGCCCGCTTCGACCTTGAGCTGCCCGGTCATCCCGAACCAGTCGCGCTTCTGCTCGATCTGGACCTTCAAGTTCGTCATCGAGGGCGACGACACCACGCGCGGGCGCTCGTCGAGCCACTCGGCCTCGACGCCGTCCGGTGGATCCTCGAGCAACGCGACGATCGACAGCGCGGTATCCGGATCGTTGACGCGATGGACGCCAGGCGGACCTTCTTCCGCGTCTTGCAACGGCAGCGCGGCGAGCGCGTTCTGCGCGGAGATGAGCTCGCGATCGAGGTTTCGCTTCGCGTAGCCGCGCCCGCCCTCGCGGATCACCATCACCTCGCGCGGTCCGACCCCGGGTGGAAATAGCGGCGCGCCGCGCGCGGGCCGTACGAACGATTCGAGCTCGAGCGTCGCGACCGCGGTCAGCCGCAACCGCAACACGACGATCGCGGGCTCGTTCAGGAGGTCGCCCATCAGCGTCGGCGCGACCACGATCGGCAACTTGCCCTCGATCCGCGCGAGCCGCTCCATCAGCTCGCCGTGGCTCTCTGGCGGAAACACGTCACCGTGCTTCTCGAGCACGGCCCACAGCCGGCGCGCTTCCTCGCTGACATCGATCATCGCGACGCGCCCGTGCTCGGGCTCGACCACCACGATCGGCTCGCCCTTCGCGAAGGTCTGCAGGAGCGGCGCGAGCAACCGCGGCGAGAACCGCGCACCATCGACGGTGGGCTCGAGCCGCAAGTTCGGGGTCGCGCCGTCGCTCTTGCCCGCTTCGGTCGCGGTGAAGCCGAGCGCGAATCGCTTCACCGCGACCGGCTCGCCCTCGAACAGCGTGCGCGGATGGCCGACGAGCGCGGCGAATGCCTTGAGCGGATACGAGGTGCTGTAGCCGGGATGCCACGCCTCGAGCGCCTCGACGATCGCCTTGTCGCGCTCGTCGAGCGAGTTGCCGTACTCCGCGAGCAAGCGCTGCACCGTGATCCGCGTGCCACTCGAGGTGCCGCCTTTTTTTAACTGCCGGCGCACGACCGGCGTGACCGACAGCTCGCGCAACTCGTGCTCGATCTGCCACCACAGCTCGATCGCGGCCTTCGGCTTCGCGGGCGCTTCGTCGAACGCGAGCTCCGCGAGTGCGCGCTGCCACGGCGGCTTGATCAGCTCCTCGGCGATGCCGCGCATGTCCTCGCGTCGCACCGGATCTGCGAACCGATCGAGCGTCGCATCGATGAGCGCGATCGCGTGGGTACACGGGTCGCGCTTGCACGTGCAGGTGATCTCCGCGACGGTGCGAAACGCGAGCCGCGCGATCACCGGCATCACCATGTAGTTGAGGCCGCGCACCGGCGTGGCCTCGTGCCACTCGATCGTCGCGTTGTCGCGCTCGAACTTCCACGTGCCACCCGCGCGGGTCTGCTTGCCGCGTGGCATCGCGCCATCGCGTAGGCGCACGCGCAGCGATCGCAGCTTGTCCCACGCCGGCTGGATCGCAGGATCGCTTGGCGTGCGCGCGAGCTTCTCCTCGGCGATGCCGGCCTCGACCGCGGTCGCGATCTTCGCGAGGTGCTGCGCCACCGCGACCGCGGTCGCCTGGATCAGGCGCGGCTCGTCGAACGCGCGGCGCGCACCATCGAGCGAGCCAACCTCGCCGATCGATTTCGTACACAGCACGCGGCGGAGGTGCCACTCGCTCGGATACACGCGCACGAGCTGACCGGTGAGGATCTCGGCGCTGGTCTCGAGCTCGAAGCCGACACGGTGATCGGTCGCCCAGGTATCGAGCGCATCCTGCGTCGCGAACACCAGCTCGGCGCTCTGGGCTGGCTCGGCGTGGCGCGCGTTCGAGCCCTCGACCATCGCGAGGTGATGGAGCCCGAGCGCAACGACGTGCTTGCAGGTCTCGCCGCGCATGCCGACCGGGCAGCTACACGCACTGATCAGCTTCTTGCCGCTCCCGTTGAGCCGCACGAGGTAGTCCTCGGCGCCCGCGACCACCCCGGCCACGTGATCGGCTTCGACGGAGTACTTCACGACGCGACCTTCGCGCCAGTACGCCTCGCCGCGCGCATAGCCGAAACCATCGCGTGCGCGCGACAGCGCAGTGGGCAACAGCTCGAGCAGCGACACGGCAGCGCGCAGTCTACTCGCGGATCGCTCACGAGACACGCCCGGTTGCGCGCGGTTGCAGCGAAACTCCGGGCCGCCTCGCGTGTCCACGACCCATGGCAACGGTGGCACGTGTGGTGGCCCGGATCGGCGACGAGCTCCTCGAGATCACCGACGTCACGGGGCGCTACACGCTCGGCTCCGAGCCGGGTTGCGACTTCGCGGCCGCGAACCTCGGGATGTTCGCGCTGGTCACGCGCGACCCGACGACGGGCATCGGCTTCGTCGTGCGCCAGCCGATCGGCCTCGACCTCGCGATCGATGGGACGCGCTCTCAGGAGTCGCTGACCCGCCTCGCCCCCGGCATGCAGATCACGCTACGTGTGGGGCTCGTGACCCTCGAGCTCTCGCTCGCGGAGCCCGCGCGCGCGACGCTGCCGTTCGCGGCGATCGACGTGCGCGCGCTACCCTTCATCGCGGTCTCGCTCGCCGTGCATCTCTCGCTCTGGGCGGTCGCGATCACGAGCGTGAATCACCAGGTCACGCGCACGGCCTCGCGCGTCGTCACGCATCCCGTGCTCGCGTACCTCGCACCCGTCCCTTCGCCCCCGAAGGCGACCGAGACGCGTACGCCCGCAGCCCGCATCCCACAGCTGACCGCACCGCTCGCGCCTGCAACACCGGCTCGCGCTCCCCATCACGCGACCCGGCGTGGTGAGGGCACGAGCTTGAACGGCGTCGACCCGGGCAACAGCGTGGCCGCGCTCGTCGCGGCCTCGGCAAACCTGCAGCGCGATCTGGCGGCGTCGACGCTCTACAACCCCGAGATGCATCCACCGAGCTTCGGCGGCCAGCAGGCGATGGTGCCCGACGAGCGCCCCGAGTGGGGCAACCTCCAGATCAAGACCGGCGATCACTACAAGACGATGTCGTACGACAACGACGCGCCGAACGACAACGACCCCGCGACGACGCAGCAACTCGCGCTGTGCGAGTCGCGTTTGTGCGAGGCGACCGGCGGGCTCGAGACCGCCACGGTCAAGCAGGTCGTGAGTCATCAGATGGTCCCGATCGCGAAGTGTCTCGGTCGCAAAGGTCCGTCCTTCATCGTCGCTCTCGACATCGCGCTCGATGGCCATGTGCAGGTCAGCGGCTCGAACACCTACACGCATTGCGTCAGCGAGGCGCTCGCGCACGTGACGTTCCCCAAGGCCGCCGAGCCGACGCATGTCGCGTTCACGGTCGGCTGGCCGAGTCCCTAGCGCGTCGAGACCGTCGCCATCGTGGACGCGAGCGCTGCCGTCGCTTTCGACCAGGCGTCGTCCCCGGCGTAGAGCTGCGAGCGGAGGTACGCCCACACGAGAGCGCGCAATGCGGCGACGCGCTCGGGGTTCTCGTCGCTGGTCTCGTTCGCGTCGTAGCCGGAGATGCCGCCGAATAGGTGGCCCGCACCGGCGAACATCAGCAGCGTCTTGTTGCCGCCGGGGCTGTGCGTATACGCGTCCGAGCGATAGCTCGCGCGCGTGGAGAACATCGCGTTGACGTCCTGGTCGCCGGCGATCACGAGTGTGGGGCTCGTCATGGCGGAGTAATCGATCGCCGCGAGCGCCGGATACATCTCGAGGATCTTGCCGGAGTGCTCGTCCGCCACGCCAGCTGCCCCGATCACGACACCGGCCTTGATGCGCGGATCGGGCTCGCTCGCCGCGCCGATCCGCATGCCGAGGAGCTGCGCGACGGTGCTGCCACCGAGCGAGTGGCCGACCGCGCCGATGCGATCTCGATCGAGCTTGCGCGCTGCGAGCCCGGGGACGCCCGCCTCGATCTCGGCGAGATGATCGAGGATGTAGGTCAGATCGTTCGCGCGGGACGCGACAAACAACGGCCCCTCGGCGTGCGCATCGCGCAGGGCGTACTCGTTTGCATCGAGGTGCGTCGGTTGGATCACCGCGAAGCCATGCGCGGCCCAGAACGACGCCACGGGCCCATAGCCGTGGTAGGACGCGAGGAAGTTGCTGCGTCCGTGCCCGTGCGAAAGCAGGAGGATCGGCAGTTCGGTCCCCACGGCGGGCAGCGAGACCTTGAGCTCCAAGGGAACGACTCGGCCGGGGACGCGCAGGACGAGCGGGCTGTACGTGATGACGGGGATCGCGGCGTTGACCGGCAGACCGCTGGATTCGGTGAAGGGCGCACTCATCGTGAGACTCCTGGTTTAAACGGAACGCTGTTCCGTTACCATACGGAACAGTGTTCCATTTGGCAAGGCGATGTTTCCGCGCCGGGTCGGCTCGCGTGCAAATATCGCGTCGCGCCCGCGCCAACGTCGTACAATGGCGGCGATGGGGCGCAGCTGGCTAAGCGTGCTGTTTGCGGTCGGGTGCTATCACCCGACGCTCCAGCTCGACGTGCCGTGCACGACCGAGGGTGAATGCCCGACCGGTCAAACCTGCGTGAGTGATCGCTGCGTCGCGAACGGCACGCAGACCGATGGTGCCGTGCAGCTCGATGCACCGGAGCTCCTCCACCTCGACGCCGCGATCGATGCGCCGAGCGACGGCGCACCGCCATCGCCCGTGATCGCCTTCAAGAGCGAGAAGGATGTCGAGGTCCCGGCCGCCGCACCCGTGGGCGCGGTCTCGATCCCGCATCCCGGGTGTCCGACCGGTGGCGTGATGCTCGCCGTGATCGCCTTTGGTCAGTCAGGCGCAGCCGCCCAGCCCGTGATCTTCGCGCCGAACGGCTGGGCGCTCGTGCGCCGCCTCGATCACGCGCTGGATGCGACCCTCGCCGTCTATCTCCACGTCGCCGCGGGGATCGAGCCAGCCCAGCACACGTGGTCGTTCACGACGACGATCGAGGGCGTGTCGTGGATCGCGTGCTACGCGAACGTCGATACGGCGAACCCGATCGTCGACGAAAATGGCGCGGTCAACGCGGGCGCCGGTCCCGCGTATCCGTTCCCGAGCGTGAGCCCCGACGTGCCGAACACGATGCTCGTCGGCATCGTCGTCGGCCATGGTCCCGGGGCGCCGGTCACGAGCTGGACCGCACCTGCCGGCGCGGTCGAGCGTCTCGATGTTCAGAATACGACCACGCGCTCGGGCACGATGGCCGAGCGGCTCGATCTTTCGACCGGCGCGACCGCGATGCTGAACGAGACCGCATCGCAAGCGCAGGACTACGCGATCCTCGAAGTGCTCGCGCTGCGCCCGAAGCTCTAATCGCGCAGCAGCTTCGGTTTGCCGCCGGAGCCGCCGTTCTCGACCGGCTTGTGCAGCACGACCGTGCGCCCGGCTTCCCTCCCGGCGTGATGTGCACCACCGACGCGCATGGTGCGGCGACGCGTGACGATCCGCGGATTGCGACGGCGATAGAATTCTTCGAGCCGCTTGTCGCCGGCCCACACGAGGCCGACTCCTCGCAACTCGACGCGCTCGGCGAGCAGCTTGTCGCGGAAGCCTCGGATCACGCCGGTCTGATACGAGATCCGATCGCGACCGCTGCGCACGCGCGCGTCGTTGCGGTTCGCTTGCCATAACCGCTCTGCGGTCGCGAGCAAGAACGCATGGACGTGGCTCGCCATCTCGACGTTCGCGAGCGTGCCCGTGATCTCGTAGACCCGACCGTGCGTCGCGGTCTTCGGCAGATACACGGGAATCGAGAGCACTTCGACGAAGAACAACTCCGAGAGCAGGCCCACGACCTCGGCCTCGATGGTGTTCGATCGCCGGCGCGGCTCTCCGAGGTGGCGGACCTCGAACTCGTGCGTGATCGGCAGCTGCTCGATGTTGTGGCGGAGCATCAGCTCGTGCGCCTTCTTCATCGCCGCTTCGGCCTCGTGCTGATTCGAGCTGCCGGCAAGCGCGAGTAGCTTGCGAATCCGATCGAGCGACTTCGCACCCGGATCATCCTGCCGCGGCACCGGCGCACCGTTCGCGCGCGCATCGATCCCGCGAGCCGCGCAGACCTTGCGAAAGGTCTCGCCATGCGCGGTCTCGTCGCGCACCTGCATCACCTCGTCGACGAATTGGTGCGCCATCTCGTGCTCGAGCACCGCCATCACGTCGGGCCACGGCCGCTCGAGCACCATGGCGCGTTGTAGCTCCAGCCGGCGCGTGGTGCGCACCCACTGGCCGAGCTGGTGCGTCGCCTCCGAGAGCACGAGCACCGGCTTTTGGAGCTGATCGCGAAAGTGCGTCCAGTTGATGCGATCGAAACAGCGAGCGAGCTCGCGCATGAGCTCCGCTTCGAGCTCGGTGGTCAGTTGGTCCGGATCCACTCGCCGAGTCTGCCCGATCCGCTACGCTGCGGCCATGGCTACGCTCCGCGAGTACCGCCGATCCCTTGTCACGGCCGGGTGCGTGGCCCCGAAGAAGTGAGCGACCTCGAGACAGCCGTTCGCGCCGCGTGGGATCGCGAGGCGATCGCGGTCTACGCCGATCACCTGCAAGCGATCGGCGATCCACGCGGCGAGCTCGTCGCGATCGATCTGCGGATCGACGAGGTCGGTGCGAGCGCCGAAATCCTCGAGCGCCGCGTCGAACTGATCGAACAGTGGGTTGGCGACGGCCTACCCGGCAGCGTGCGCTACGGCTTCGTCGCTGCCGACGCGACCGGCGCGGGTCCCGAGGGCCAGCTCGCGCGCGTGCTGCGTGGCCCCGGACGCGCGTTCGTGCGCTCGGTCGCCCTCGCCGGGACCACCGACGAGAACCGCGCCGCGCTCGAGCTCCTCGCCGCCGAGGAGCGTCCGTGGCTGACCGAGCTCGTGATCCGGCAGTGGAACGAATCGATCGCGCTCACGCTCGGGAACGAGGAGACCAAGAAGTTGTTCGCGCGCCTGCCGGCGCTCACCACCCTCGAGCTCGAGGGCCGGCGGATCCTCGGCAACGTGGCCCACCCGCGGGTCCGCGCTCTGAAGATCACGGGCTACGACGCGCTCGCGTCGCTCGCCGATCCGATCAGGGTCTGGCCCGAGCTCGCTTCGATCGATTTCGCATTTCACTGTCAGTTCGCGAGCCAGCACACCGATCCACCGATCGACTTCATCAGCCGGCTGTTCGCGAGCGTGCCCGCGCTCGTCGAGCTCGATCTCTCTCGCAACGAGCCCGGACACGTCGCACCGCGCGCCCTCGGCGGCGCGATCCTGATCTCGGCCTTCGCGATGAAGCTCGCGCACCATCCGCGGCTCGCGGTGCTCCACCTGCCCTCGCTCAAGAGCGAAGCCGCCGTCGCGACGATCGAGCGCCTGCTCGCATCGTTACCGGCCCTGCGCGAGGTCACCGTGTGGGGACCGTCGCATCGCATGCCTTCGAGCAGGGTCGCCGTGCGCGAGCTCGTCGAGCCGCCCGCGGCGACCGGCCCGCTGCGCCTCGGTTAGGCCGCGCGAAGCTCCTGGGCGACCGCATCGAGGTGCGTGAAGGCATCGAGCGCGGCGTCGCTCTTCGCGCGCCGGCCCGGCATCCAGTCCTTGCCGAACAGCGTGTACAGCGCCGCACGCGGACCGACTTCGACGAAGCATGGATCCGAGACGCTCGCGGCTACCGCCTCGACGCTGGCTCGCCACCGCACCGGATGATCGACGTGGCGCACGAGGTACTGACGGATCAGCTCCGGCGGTGGTTGCTCGACGACGTAGCCGCGGACGTTCGGGACGTAGCGACCGGGCACCGCGAACGGTACGCTCGCCACGACCTCTGCAAAGCGTGCCGCGGTCTCGCCGTAGCACGGCGCGTGCATCGGGGTCTTCGAATCGATGATCGTCGCATCGAGGTAGGGACCTTCCCGCTCGAGCTCGAAGAGCACGGCATCGATGGCCGCGCGGTCGCCACTGAGCAAGGTGTGATAGGGCGAGTTGTACGCTCCGACACCGACGAGCTGACCGTTGCCGAGCTTGGCGATCGCCGCCTCGATCCGGCGCGCCTCGATCGGAAACACCGAGACCATCACGCCGGCGCGGCCGCGGTCGCACAAGCTGCCGCGCGCATCGACGAGGCGGAGCGCATCGTCGAACGTCAGCGCTCCCGCGTGGACGAGGTGATTGAATTCGCCGAGCGAGTGACCGAGCGAGTGATGGAACACGATCCCGCGCTGGGCGAGCAGCACCAGGTGCAGGTGGTTCGCGAGGAACACACCGACCTGGACATCGCGGCTCGTCGCGAACGGGTCCTTGCTGCGGTAGTGATTGATGAGGTCACGCCCCAGGGTCTCCGACGCCGCCGCCAGCAGGTCGGTGCAGATCGGCAGCCGTTCGAACTTGGAGAGCATGTCGGGATACCGAGAGCTCTGACCGGGAAACATGGCGATCAAGGTCATAGCGAGGAGGTAGACGGGGATACCCGACGTTTGTGACCGACTATTTTTGGTAAGGTTACGAACACGTGGACGATCTGAGTACGCTGGGGTCGCTGGGACCCGCGCTTCGCACGATCGCTTCGACGCCGGGCGACGTGCTGGTGCGTGGCATCGTGATCGACGAGCAGTACGAGATCGAGCGCGTGCTCGGGAGTGGCACCATGGGCCTGGTCTACCTGGCTCGCGATCGCCGGCTCGAGCGCAGCATCGCGATCAAGGTGACCAAGGAGAGCTCGCCCAAGGCGCTCGCCTATGCGTCGCGCGAGGCGGTCACGCTCGCGCGGATCTCGCATCCGAACGTGGTCGGCATCTATCAGGTCGGCGAGATCGGCGGCCGGATCTACGTCGCGATGGAGTACGTCGCCGGGACCAACGCCCGCGAGTGGGCGACGACGCCGCGCAGCGTCCACGACGTGCTCGCGCTGTACCTCGCGGTCGGAGAGGGCCTCGCAGCGGCGCACGCGGCCGGCATCGTCCATCGCGACTTCAAGCCCGATAACATCTTGGTCGGTACCGATGGTCGCGCGCGTGTGGCCGACTTCGGGCTCGCCCACGGCGAACGAGGGCCCGATGATCCGGCGACCGTCGGCACGCCCGCGTACATGCCCCCGGAGCAGCACCGCGGCGAGACCGTCGACGCGCGCGGTGATCAGTTCGCGTTCTGCGCATCGCTGTGGGAAGCGCTCAGCGGGCAGCGGCCATTTCGCGGTGAGTCCCTCGAGGCGCTGCGCGACGCGATCTCGAAGGGCGAGCTCCCACGTGCCGACGCGAGGCGGATGCCGCGTCATGTCGAGGCCGCCCTGCGTCGCGGGCTCGCCGCCGATCGCGCGATGCGCTGGCCCTCCCTCCTCGCGCTGCTCGCGGAGCTCCGGCGTGATCCGGCGCGGCGCAAGCGACAAGCCCTGATCGCGGTGCCGGCATGTGCGGTGATCCTCGTCGGTGGTTTCGCGCTACGCGCGGAGCGACCGATCGATACGTGTGGTGACGGCGCGACCCGCATCGCGCGAGCCTGGAACCCGCTCCGCGCGGAACAGCTCCAGCGGGTGCTCGCACCGACCACCAGCTGGGACCAGGCGGCCGTGCGATCCGGGCTCGAGCGCACGACCGCGTGGTCGACGCGCTGGGCCGCCTCCTACGCGGATGTCTGCCATGCAGGCTGGTCGACCTCGATGCATGATCGCGGCATGTCGTGCTTGTCGCGCGCGGAGCACGGCCTCACGGCGACCCTCGCGGCCCTCGGACCGAAAGTGATCAGCAAGCTCGACAAGGCGCTCGGCGAGCTGCCGCGCCCGGAGGCCTGCGCCGATCCGAGCTACGTCGCAGCGGATACGCCACCACCGCAACATCCGGCGCTCGCGCTCGCGATGTCGACCTTCGATGCCGAGCTGCAATTTCACAATGCGCTCGAGGTAACCGGGCAGCTCGCACGTGCACAGAGCGTGCTGCACGACCTCGAGCAACGGACAGTCCTCGATCCTGGATCACGCGCGAAGCTCGATCTCGCGCGCGGCCTCATGATGTGGATGTTCGACGATCCCGCGACCGCCGACACGCTCGAGCAGGCGTACTTCGAGGCGCGGGCCGCGGGCGCGCGTGCGACCGCGAGCCGCGCCGCCGTGCACCTCTCGATGGAATTGCTCGATCGTTCGAAGCTCGAACCAGCCGCGCTCTGGGCGCAGCTCTCGATCACCGAAGGCGCGGAGCTCGGCAATCCCGAGGTCACCGTCCCGACGCTGATCGCGCAGGCCTCGGTCGATATCGCGACGAACAAACCAGAGCACGCGATCACGCTGATGACTCGCGCGCTCGCGATGCTGCCCGACCACGGCAGCAAGCTCTGGGCGGATGCCCTGATGAATCGTGCCGATGCCTACAACCACCGCGGCGACTTCACGCTCGCGCTCGCCGATGCCGAGCAGGTCCGCGCGATCTACGCGAAGCTCAGTGATGCGAACGTCGCGTACGCTGCGATCGAGATCACGCGCACGAACATCCTGCTCCACGCGGGCCAGATCGACGAGGCGCTGCTCGCGGCGCGTCATGCGGTCGAGATGGCCGAGAAGCTCGTCGCCGATGACAACACGATCGTCGGAGCGGCGAAGGGTGCGCTCGGTACGGCGCTCGAGTACGCCCATCATTACGACGAGGCGCTCGTCATGCTGCACGCCTCGCTCGCCGTCGATCTCTCTCAGGGACCTCGGAGCTACAACGTCGCGAGCGATCACAACAACATCTGCGACCTCCTCGTGCGCATGCGCCGCTTCGCGGACGCGATCGCGGAGTGCGAGCTCGCGATCGGCCTGTGGCCCGACAGCACCGGGCCGGACTCGGCCGAGCTTGCCGAATCGCACGTCAACCTCGGTAATGCCCAGCTCGAGCAGCGAGCCTACTCCGCCGCCCTCACCGCCTTCGATCGCGCCGTCGCGATCCTGTCCGTGCGACCCGACGATGCGCGGGTCGTCGGCGCCCTGGTGCTCCGCGCCGAGGGCCACCGTGCGCTCGAGCAGTTCGGCGAGGTACGCAAGGATCTCGCTCGAGCGGCGCCGCTCGTCGCGAAACCGGGCCCGAAGGACTGGCCGTTTCGCTATGCTCTCGAGCTCGGCTATCTGGAATGGCACGATGGCCATCCCGACCGCGCCCGCGAGCTCGCGATCACCGCGCGCGATGGCTTTGCCACCCTCCACGATCCCCTCGAAGCCGAGGCGTCCCGGCTCGCCAGCCGATGAGTGATTCCCTCGAGACCGAGCTTCGCCAGGCCTGCACCGTCGCTGCCTGGGAGAGTGCCGCGACGATCGCGATCCGCGGCTACGGCCCCGAGCTCGTCACGTTCCTCAACGCCCTGCTCCGCGATCCGGGCCAGGCCGACGAGGTGTTCTCGATCGTGTGCGAGCAATTATGGACCGGCATCCAGAAGTTCGGCTGGCACTCGAGCTTCCGGACCTGGGCCTATGCGATCGCGCGCAACGCCTGCTTCTCGCACGCACGGGGGGTGAAGCGCCGGGGCTCGACCACCGCTTCGGTCAGCGCCCTGGTCCAGCAGGTCCGGACCGAGACCGCGGTGTTCCTGCGCACCGAGACCAAGGATCGGCTCGCTGACATTCGAGCCGCGCTCGAACCGGATGATCAGGCGCTGCTGATCCTGCGCGTCGATCGCCAGCTCCCATGGCGCGATATCGCGCAGGTCTTCGAGGACGAAGGCGCCTCGAGCGAGGCCCTCGAAAAACGCGCCGTGGCGCTCCGCAAGCGCTTCAATCGCTTGAAGGACGACCTGCGCGAGCAGCTCAAGCGCTAGACGCGGCGACTGGCGAACAAGCCGAGGACCGAGAACGCGAGACCCGCGATCATGGCCGCGCCCATCGCGAGCCCACCCAGCGAACCGTGGATCATCAGGTCGAACGTACCGGTGCCGAACTTGTGCGCGACGTAGCCGAACGAGACGAGGCTCGCGATCGCGATCGCGCGCTCGCTCTCACCCTTCGCGAAGCCGAGGAAGGTCGGCGCCGCGAACGCGGCGATCACCAGCCACGAGGTCCAGCCCTCGGTGAAGTTGCGGAGGTCGAACAGCGACATGCCGAACGCCATCGGCAGAAAGCAGCCGACCAGACCGACGAGACCACACAGGGCGATGATGCGCTTCACGCACGATCGACCCGTGAGCTCGCGCGGGGTCGCAGCCTATTTCGCAGCTCGCTGTAATAGCTCGTGAATCTCGGAGATGAAACGTGGCCACAGCAGCTCGGCAGGTCGCGCCCCATGCCCTCGATCACGACCAGCGTGGCACCCGGAATCGCGTCGGCCCTCGCACGCCCGCCATCGACGCTGACGAGGGGATCGACATCGCCGTGGATCACGAGGGTCGGAACATCGAGCTCGCGTACGGGTGCGATCGCCCGAGGCGAGCACCGCGACCGCTTGGCGCGCGGACCCGAGCGGCCCCGAGCGGACCCGAGCGGACCCGAGCGGACCCGAGCGGATCGAACGAACGATCGTAGGCGCGCCCCGTGCGCTCGGCGACCTGCGCCGGATCGGTCGGATACTGCGGCGAGCCAAGCACGCCGAACGCCTTCACGCTGTTGCGGCATGCCTCTTCGCGATTCGTGGGTGGCGCCATTGCGAAGATCTTCATGGTCTATCGGCGCGCTCGTCAGGTGGGTCGACTGGCCGACATTCGCGGTTGTCGCTGCGGATCACGCAGAGGCCGAGCTCCACGAGCCCGTCGCAGCAGCCATCGGGCCATGTGATCAGCTGCGCGCCGAGCCCCATGATCAGCAGCAGCGGTGGGTGCGATGGATCGCCGAGCCGCTCGTAGGCGATGTCGAGCTTCGAGGGGCCGACGCCGTGAGCGATCGCGATCGTCATGACGACCAGCCTGGTGGTCCATGCAGAGAAGCGGAAGGCAACCGCCGCACGAACGCCTTCGGCGCGCCGGCTAGGCTGTTGCGACGAACGCTGCCAGATCATCGAGCGCGAGCGCGGACGCCTGGAACCGCCCGAGGCTCGAAGGGAACACGTGCGGCATGCCCTCCCAGACGTGCACGGTCGCGTTAGGGTAGCGCAGCGAATCGTCGAGCAGGACCTCGGCATCACCGACATGGATCAGTACGGGCGCTGCGTGCGAGCCGTACACCGGCGAGACGCGCGGATCGCGCGGATCGTGATCGCCGAGGTACATCACGGCGGCGTGCGCGAGCGCGGCCGTGGTCAGGAATGGATCCGCCTCGGCGCGGGTGGTCAGGCTCGGGCTCGTCAGCGCGAGGTCGGTCCACGGCGACATCACGGCCGCGACCTTCGCGTTCGTGAACGGCAGGATCGCGAGGGCGAGGCCGCCACCCGCCGAGTCGCCGACGATCGCGGTCGCCGAGCTCGCGGTGAACGCGGCGAGCGCATCGTCAAACGCCGCCGGAAAGCGGTGCTCGGGCGCGAGCCGATACTCGGGGATGAAGATCGCCGCCTGCGCGCGCGCCGCGATCTGGCCGGCGAGGTGGCAATAGGCCTTCGCCGAGCCCTGGACGTACGCGCCACCATGCAGGTACAGCACCGTCGAGCGGGCGTGCGCGGGGCGACACCACCAACCAGCGATGCCGCCGACGGTCGCCGCTTCGTAGGTCACGTCGTCCGCCGCGGGCGTGTGCGCGATCATCGCGTCGAACTCGGCGCGACCTTGCGGGCCGAGCTCGGCCTTGCCCTTCATCGGCGCCGCCATCGCGAGCAGCTCCGCGAGCGGCGCGCGGTCGACCTCGAGCAGTGGATGCCCGATCATCACTTCTTCCCGAGGATCTCGGTCCGGTAGTTCGGTGCGAGCTCGGCCGCGCGCTTGGCCCACGCCGCCATCTCGCCGGGCGACATCTGCGCGGGCTTGTCGGTCTTGCTGGCCAGCTTCGTGCCGACCTCGGCGAAGAAGTCCTCCTGGCCGGCGGGCGTGCACATGCACAGCATCCGCGCATCGTCGCTGCGGTTCGTGAAGAAGTGGGGCGCGTTCGCGGGGATGTTGACCGTGCTGCCCGCCTTCACCACGTGCGTCTCGCCGCGGAACGTGAACTCGATCTCGCCCTCGAGGATCGTGAAGTTCTCCTCGAAGTCGTGGCGGTGCGGGCCCGGCCCGCCGCAGCTCGGCACGCGCATCTCGATCAGCGTGTACTTGCCGGCGGTCTGCGCGCCGGTGATCAAGACCGTGTACGTGTCGCCGACCAGGCCGAGGTGCTGGACGCCCGGCATGTCTGCATTCGCGATCGTGAGGGTTCGCTCCGGATCATCAGCTGGGATCGACATGACCAGACGGTACCGCTCGCTGGCGCCGGTCGTGGTCCAGGGCGCTAGGCGCAGTGTGCCGCCAGTGGAACAATCGTCCGATGCTCGATCTCAACGACCTCCGCGTCTTCGAGAAGGTCGCGACGCTCAAGAACTTCACCGCTGGGGCGCGCGCGCTCGGTCTGCCGAAATCGACCGTGAGCCGCGCGATCGCTCGCCTCGAGGCCGAGCTCGGCGTGCGCCTGTTCCAGCGCACCACCCGCGAGGTCGGGCTGACCACGACCGGCGCGGCACTCAAGGACCGCTGCATCGAGATGATGAAGGAGCTCACCGCGACGCTCGATTACGTCGAGAGCTTGACCGAGACGCCTCGTGGCCACCTCACGATCGCCTCGGGTGCGGGCTTCGGGATCAACATCCTCTCGGAGCAACTCCCGGTGTTCCTGCGCCGCTATCCGGAGATCGAGATCACGCTCGATCTCGAGAGTCGCGCGGTCGACCTCGTGGCGGGCGCCGCCGATGTCGCGATCCGGCTCGGCCCCCTGCCCGTCTCCGGGCTGGTCGCGGTGCGGCTCGGCGAGATGCGGCGCTACCTGTGCGCGGCGCCGTCGTATCTCGCGCACCGCGGAGTACCGAAGAAGATCGAAGATCTCGCGAAGCACGACCTCGTCGAGATGCCTTCGCTCGGGACGCGCGCGCGCGCATGGAAGTTCACCAAGGGCGGCGTGACCAAATCGATCGCGCCGCGGCCGAAGATCTGCGTCAACGAAGCGCTCGCGATCTATCGGCTGATCGCGCATGGCGCCGGCCTCGGCATCATCTCGGGCTACGTGTGCGCATCCGATCTCGCCGCCGGCCGGCTCGTCCACGTGCTGCCGCAGTGGAGTGCGCCGCCCGTCGAGGTCAACATCGTCTTCCCGAGCCGGCGCGAGCTCTCGCCGACGGTGCGCGCGTTCGTCGACTTCATGAAGGAGGTCAACGTGGGCGGCCGTTGGATCTCCTAGGAATCGAGTGACTCGTCTGTTGTCGCGCTTTCGCGATAGTCGCTGCCCGGAACGGTGTACGGCTCGGCAACCGTACCGTCCGTGTTGTAGATGCCGGCATGCACCAGGATCTGGTGAAACTCGGCGTGCGACATCTGCTGCATGCGAGCGAGCACGCGACGGCGTACGCGCGTGTCTTCGTCGAGTCCCGGCGCCTCAGGATCAAGCACGAATTTCCATTTGCGCTCGATGCTCATGGCGTGATTGTGGGCCGAAAAACGCCCACCACGCAAGCAGGGTTTCGAACCGCGATCTGCACGTGACTTTGATGAAAGATGTTGCTGCCTTCGAACGCCGGCCCACCTTCGACAAAGCCGCACCTGACCGTGTCGTATCCCTTTACGACAATGTCCATTTGATCGAGATACAGGTTGAGGACAGCAGCATCCCTTCGACGCAGCAATCGATCGTCAGTAGCTCCGGTATTTGAAGGTGTTGGCTGTCCTTGATCGGTTCGGAATTGCTTCATCATTTCGAACGCCCCTGGCAGTTCCTCGGTGAACCTCGTGTCCATCAAATCGAAGCAGCGACCGAGCTGAATTAGCGCCCCGATCGTCGCGGGTACTTGCACCTTTCCGCGTGCGAGCTGCGTCAATGCAAACTGCTTCGCGCGATCCGCTCCGTACTCCCAGAAGTAGCTCCCTTCGCCGAGCCAGTCGTAGTCGTTACGACTTTTCTTGAATGACTCGCCCGCGTGCAGCCGCTCGGCGATCGAGCGATCGCAGCCGTGATACGCGATGATGGTTCTGTCGTACTTCATCGGCAGTCCGCAACTCGCGAACGCTAGATGATCCGTCTGACAACTTTATTGTCCGGCTGTCGGACATCAGAGCCAACCGTGTTCGCAACGACGCAGAGTTCCAGATTGCGTTCCCACGTCAGGGACATGTTATCTCGCTGCTGGGGACGCGAACGTCGCGAGGCCTCACTCGGAAATCCCTAAGGCCGCCACGCGAGTCGATGTACGTGAACCTTTTTTCTCTTCACCACGTGACCCCGTTCCATCATTTAGCCTCGATCCGGCACAGGTCGATATGCGAGTCGTGGCTGGGAAACAAAAAAGCCCGCCGGGTGGCGAGCTTCTTTGCTACCGCGTGCTCGCCGGGTGGCGAGCTAACTAACTTTTACGAGCAGCCGCTGGTCGAGCCGCAGTTCGGGCACTTGTGGCAAGCGCCGTTGCGAACCATCAGCGTGCCGCACTCGTGGCACGGCGGCGCATCGGTCTCTTGAACCCACGCGCGGTCCTTCACCTCGACCGGGATCGCAGGCTCGATGCCGGCTTTCACTTCGACCGCGATGAAGTCCTTCGAGAGCAGCGGGATCTTCGGCAGGTCGAGCTGCGCGGTGCGCGCGGCCGGGTGGCGATCGACCAGCGACGGACCTTCGCTCGGGAAGCGGATGTTCAGCCAGCGGAACAGGTAGTCCATGATCGACGTCGCGATCGGGATTTCCTGGTTGCCGGTGAAGCCCGACGGCTCGAACCGCGTGCCCTTGAACTTCTCGATCAGGACCGTGAGCGGCACGCCGTGCTGGAGCGCGAGCGAAATAGAGGTCGCGAACGAATCCATCAGGCCGGCGATGACCGAGCCCTCTTTCGCCATGCGCACGAAGATTTCACCCGGGCAGCCATCCTGGTAGAGGCCGACCGTGATGTAACCCTCGTGGCCACCGATCGAGAACTTGTGCGTGAACGAGGCCCGCTCGTCCGGCAACTTGTAGCGGTTCGCCATCGGCGGACCTGCCGGCCGGGTCTTGCGCGAGCGCAGGGCCTCGACGAGCCGCCGCTCTTCGGGAGCGAGGAGGTCGAGCGGATCGACGTTCGCGACGACCTTGCTGCCGTTCGACGTCGCCTGCGTCATGTTCGTCGAGAGTGGCTGGGTGCGCTTGCAACCATCGCGGTAGACCGCGATCGCCTTGAGGCCGAGCTTCCACGCTTGGATGTACGCGTCCTCGATGTCCTCGACCGTGCAATCGGTCGGCAGGTTCACCGTCTTCGAGATCGCGCCCGAGAGGAACGGCTGGACCGCCGACATCATCCGGATGTGACCCATGTAATGGATCGAGCGGGTGCCGTTCGACGAGCGGAACGCGCAGTCGAACACCGGGAGGTGCTCGTCCTTGAGGCCCGGCGCGCCTTCGATCGTGTCCTTCGCGCTGATGTGCGCGATGATCGCTTCGACTTCTTTGGCGTCGTAGCCGAGGTGGGTGAGCGACTCGGGGACCGTGTTGTTCACGATCTTGAGCAAGCCACCACCGACCAAGCGCTTGTACTTGACGATCGCGATGTCCGGCTCGATGCCGGTGGTGTCGCAATCCATGAGAAAGGCGATCGTGCCGGTCGGCGCGAGCACCGTCATCTGACCGTTGCGGAAGCCGTACTTCTCGCCGATATGGATCGCGTCGTCCCACGACTCGCGGCCTGCCTGGAGCAGCGCGGGCGGCACGTACTGCGTGTCGATCTTCTCGACCGCGAGGCGATGCTTCTTCATCACCTTGAGGAACGGGGTCTCGTTCTCGGCGTAGCCGGAGAAGGGACCGGTCGCGTCGGCCGCGATCTTGGCGGAGGTTCGATAGGCCTCGCCGCACATCAGCGCGGTGATCGCAGCGGCATACGCGCGACCCGAGTCACCGTCGTAGGGCAGCGAGCGCGACATGAGCAGCGCGCCGAGGTTCGCGTAGCCGAGCCCGAGCGGCCGGAACGCGTAGCTGTTGTCGGCGATCTTCGGCGTGGGATACGCCGAGTTGTCGATGATGATCTCCATCGCCGTGACGGTGGTGCGGCAACCGCGACGGAACGACTCGATGTCGAACTCGCCCGCGGCATCGCGGAACTTCATGAGATTTAGCGATGCGAGGTTGCACGCCGAATCGTCGAGGAACATGTACTCCGAGCACGGATTCGACGCGTTGATCCGCGCCGTGTTGATGCACGGGTGCCAGTCGTTGATCGTGGTGTCGTACTGCATGCCGGGATCGCCACAGACCCACGCGGCATCCGCCATCTTGCGCATGAGCGTGCGAGCGCGGAACGTCTCGACCGGCTTGCCATTGGTGACCGACTTGGTCGACCAATCCGAATCGCGGAGGACCGCGTTCATGAAGTCATCGGTGACGCGGACCGAGTGGTTCGCGTTCTGGTAATTGACCGAGTCGTACGCGCCGCCGACGACGTTGAAGCCGCCGTCGTAGCCCGCATCGATCAGGGCCCAGGCTTTCTTCTCCTCGATCGCTTTGCAATCGACGAAGTCGACGATGTCGGGGTGCTCGACATTGAGGATGACCATCTTGGCCGCGCGGCGCGTCTTGCCGCCCGACTTGATGGCGCCGGCGAACGCGTCGAAGCCACGCATGAACGACACCGGGCCCGAGGCCGTGCCACCACCGTTGAGGTGCTCGCGCGACGAGCGCAGGCTCGACAGGTTCGAGCCAGTGCCCGAGCCGTACTTGAACAGCATGCCCTCGGTCTTCGCGAGCCCGAGGATGGAGCTCATCGAGTCATCGACCGAGTTGATGAAGCAGGCGGAGCACTGCGGGTGCTCTTCGACGCCGACGTTGAACCAGACCGGCGAGTTGAACGCCATCTTCTGATGCAGGAGGAGATGCACGAGCTCGTCGCGGAATGCCCACGCGTCTTGCCCGCTCTTGAAGTAGCCGTCGGCCTTGCCCCAGCCGTACATCGTGTCGGCCACACGGCCGATCATCTGACGCACCGAGTTTTCACGATCGGGGGTGCCGAGCGTGCCGCGGAAGTACTTCTGGACCACCACGTTCGTGGCGGTCTGCGACCACGTCTTCGGGAACTCCACGCCGCGCTGTTCGAAGAACACCTTTCCGTCCGCGCCGGAGATCACCGCATCGCGGCGCTCCCACTCGACGGTCTCGAACGGGTCGACACCTTGGCGCGTGAAGTAGCGCTCGAACGTGAGGCCTGGGCGCTCGTCCTTGATGACGCGAGACGACTTCCGGGCGATCCTCTGTTCCTGGCCAACACCAGGCGCAACGGCGGCAGACTTCACGAGCATGATCCCTCCAATAACGGCGCGATGAGTGAGAGGATTGGACATAGGTGTGGCGATGGCAGATGCACCCATCTGCCCGAAACCACCCGCCTATCTAGAACCCTCGTTGTGTGATCCGCGTTCGTCGGTTGCGGGATGACGGCTTTAGCAGAGGCCTGTGACAGCGTGCGTCAGCTTGTACTCCAGGACGTGTGACTTCGGCGGAGCCCCTTTGTACTGACCACCCCGAAATCGGGCAAGAAAAAGTGCGCTGTATTTGGGGTGCGGGACGGGAGCAGCACCTACATCTAGTGTCTCACCTCGTGGGATATCCACGTGGAGTACCTGTGGATTGAGGGTGGATTATGGTCGATGTGCGTACCGTTTTACGTGGGATTTTCGAAGGTTGATTTGCGCTGTGGATAAGGCTGTGGAGCTGTGAAAACAGCTGTTTTGACGCGCCGAGTTGACGGCAGATCCCCACCAGAAAAAAATTGGTGTTCCGGCCCGGATTGCGGTCAAACGGGAGGTTTTCGTAGAGCGCGCGAGCCTATTTCAGCTTCGCTAGTTCGGTCTTCGCACGCGCTCGCAGGGCCGCATTCGGATGGCTCTTCGCGGTCTCTTCGAGCCCCGCTCTCGCAGCCGATCCCAGATCGACCCGGAGAAACTCTTCGAGCTGACTATGGGTCTCGGGCGTCGTGAGGAAGCCGCGGATCGCGATCTTTACGAGCTCGGGATCGGTCTTGTAGGCGGCATCCAAACGCATCGCCTCGCGAAACGCCTTCACGCCATCGGCCCAGTACAGCTTCGCGAAGTAGATCTTGCCGGCGAGGTACGCCAGCTGCGCGCTCTCCGGATGCGACCGCCGCGCCTTCGTCACGACATCGAGCGCGGGCTCGAGATCGCCATTCGCGTAGAGGTCACTCGCACGCGCGAGTGACGGCGCGACGGGATCGGTCGGCGTGGCATCGGGATGACTCGCGGTCGGTGCGGGCGGCACCACCACCACCGGGTGCGAGCCCGACTTCGCCGCGATCACCGCGATCACGATGACCGCGAGCACCCCGCCCCCGAGCGCGAGTTGGAGCTTCGTGATCGGAAACCCGCGCAGCGGCAGCATCCGGGTCGGCGGCACGGTCTGCACGCGGGTCGGCGGCACCGTCCTGCGACGCGTCGGCGGGATCTCGAGATCTTTTTCTACCGTGCCGAGCGCGAGCTCGGTGGCGCCGCTGCTATCCACGATCACCGTCGGTCCCGACATCGGCGCGCCGGCCGTCGGCTGGGTCACCATCTCTCCGACGTGGGATGGCGGCACATTCCATCCCGAGGCGGTCGCGACCGGCGAGCTCTCTCGCGCGGGCGCAGTCTGCGGCACCGCACGCGCCATCAGGTTGGCCGTGCTCTCGCGCGCCGCGATCGCGTGCTCGAGCGCCGCAGACATCTCCGCGGCATCGGCGTAGCGATGCTGCGGTTGCTTCGCCAGCGCCTTGGCCACCACCGCCTCGAGCTCGCCGAAGCTCACGCCACCGAGCATGTTCGCGAGCGTCGGTGGCTCGGCATGCAGGTGCTTGCGCACGACCGCGACCGGATCATCGGCAGTGAACGGCTTGTGCCCGGTCAGCAGCTCGAACAGCACCACGCCGACCGCATAGAGATCGGTGCGGCCATCGACCGCGCCACCTTTGATCTGCTCGGGCGCCATGTAGTTCGGCGTGCCGACCACGATCCCGGTCGTCAGCTTCGTCGAGCTCGAATCTTCACCTGTCGGCCCGACCGCGGGTTTCGCGAGGCCGAAATCGAGGATCCGGACCTGCTCGGCCATGCCGGTGCGCTCGGTGATCATCACGTTCGCCGGCTTGATGTCGCGATGCACGATGCCGAGCTCGTGGGCGTGCGCGAGGCCCGAGAGCACTTGCCGCGCGATCGCGACCGCGTGCGCCGGCTCGAACCTGCCGACCTTCTCGAGAGCATCGAGCAGCGAGGTGCCGCGCACGAGATCCATCACGAGGAACGGCTTGCCCTCGTGCAACCCGAAATCGATCACCGAGACGCAGTGCGGGTGCTCGAGCCGCGCCATCAGCTTGGCCTCGCGCTCGAACCGGCTGCGGCTCGAGAGCTCGTCCGGCAAGGCATCGTGCATGATCTTGATCGCGACCGCGCGCCCGAGCTTCAAGCGCTCGCCGCGATACACCGCGCCCATCGCGCCCTCGGCGATCGGCTCGATAACCTCGTAGCGGTCCTCGAGCACCGAACCGGATAGATCGGTACCGCGCACGCGACGAGGATAGCACCCGCGCACTGTGGTACCGAGGCGGCATGCGCTGCTTTGCCGTTCTCATCATGCTCGCCGGGTGCCAGAGCAAGAGCGAGCCGCCGGTCGCCCGCGGACCTGCGCGGATCGTCACGCTGAGCCCGTCGGCGACCGAGATCGTCGCGGCGCTCGGCGCGGCGGGCGACCTGGTCGGCGTCGACGACTACTCGGACTTTCCGGCCTCGATCAAGGCGCTCCCGCGCGTCGGCAGCTTCATGGTCCCGAACATCGAGACGATCGTGAGATTGAAGCCCACGCTCGTCGTCGTCGACGACATCCACGCGCAAGCGGCCGGCGCCCTGCACGATGCGCATCTCGTGACCCGCGAGTGCGCGATGCACACCGTGCCCGACGTCAAGACCTGCCTGCGCACGCTCGGCGCCGCGCTCGGCAAGACCGCCGAGGCCACGGCCGCGGTCGCCGGCATCGACCAGGCACTCGACGAGGCCGCCGCGCACCGCCCCGCGCATCACCCGCGCGTGCTCATCGTGATCGATCGCGAAGCGGGCGGCCTCGGCGCGATCGTCGCGGCGGGACCGGGCACGTTCAACGACGAGCTGCTCGCGGTGGTCGGCGGCGACAACATCCTCGCCGGCGCCGGCACCAAGTATCCCAAGATCGGCGCCGAGGAGGTGATCCGCGAAAAGCCCGACGTGATCCTCGATCTGTCCTACACCGGCAAGGACAGCCTCGCGGTCTGGGACACCCTCGACATCCCGGCCGTGAAGACCAAGCACGTGCTCTCGCTCACCAGCCAGGTGCTCTCGCATCCCACGCCGCGCATCGTCGAGGCGTTGAGCCTGCTCGCGACGTCGATTGCGACGAACTAGGCGTTCGTGTATACTCGACACCATGGCGGCGAGATACACCTTCTTCTTCACCGAGAGCTCGCCGTTCTCGCAGTGGTACCGGTGCACGTTCGTCGTCGACGGCGTGCAGTTCATGTGTGCCGAACAGTTCATGATGTACGCGAAGGCGAAGCTGTTCGGAGATGACGAGATCGCGGCGAAGATCCTGGCCGCGGGACATCCGAAAACACACAAGGCGCTCGGCCGGAAGGTGAAGAACTTCGACGAGACGATCTGGGCGGTGAAGCGCCTCGAGATCGTGAAGACCGCGAGCCTCGCGAAGTTCGGGCAGAATCCCGAGCTCTGCGCACTCTTGTCGAGGACCGCGCCGTCCGAGCTCGTCGAGGCGAGTCCGTTCGACAAGATCTGGGGCATCGGCCTCGCCGCGGATGATCCGAAAGCCCGAGATCCGCGGAAGTGGCGCGGTCAGAACTTGCTCGGCAAGGTCCTGACCGAGGTCCGCGAACTACTCGCCGACCGCTGACGCTTCGTCTTGCAGCCGCGCGTGCTCGAGCAGCAGGTGCGTGACGCTGGTCTGCAGCTCGCTGCCCGCGATCGGCGTCGCGTTCGCGCCACCGGCGAGCTCGAAGTAGCCGTGCTTCCAGTCGAGCACCTTCATCACGATCGCGCGCGCATCGCCTTCGACTTCGCTCGAGCGCGCTCGCACGATCTTGCCATCGACGAAATCGATCCAGGCGACGAGCTGATCGCGGGTGACCGAGAGCTGGCCGGTCTTCTTGTCCTGCTCGAACATCTGCAAGAGGGTCGGCAGTTGGACGTCGGAGAGGGCGCCGCGCAAGACGACGCGTTCGGTATCGCGCTGGCTCGCACGGGCCCAGCGGCGCGCGCGCAAGATGATCTCGAGCACCGTGAACGGTTTCGGGATGAAGTCCGCGGCGCCGAGCTGGAGTGCCTGGAGCCGCGCGAGATCGGTCGCGTTCTCCGACATCATCATCACCGGCACGCTCGCGAGGTGCGCGTGGCGCCCCATCTCTTGCAGCACGTGCAAGCCGTCGACGACCGGCATGTCGCGTTCGATGAGCGCGACATCGGGCGCCTTGGTCAGGCACGAGCCGATCGCTTCCATCCCGTTCGTCGCGGTCGCGACCGTGAAGCCCGCGTTGCCGAGCGCGGTCGAGAGCCGCTCGAGCAAGCGGGTCTGTGAATCGGCGACGAGGATCCGGAGATCCGCGGCTTGCTTGACCGGCGTGTGGCGCTCGAGCAGGCGGGTGACCGCTTCGAAGAACTCTTCGTCGGAGGGGCGGACGGGATCGCGGAACACCACGCCGATGCCGGGGAAGCGGCCGAGCATGCGCGCTTCGACTTCGGAGAGCGCGTGCGTGACCTGCGCGGAGATCAGGTGGCGCTGGCCGTTCGGCGACAACACGATCTGGACGACCGTGCCGGGCGGTAGTGGCGGCGAGAGCCGCACGAACATCCCGAGCGGCGAGATATCTTGCGACACCGCGCGGATCTTCTTGCCGTTGGAGATCAGCTCCACCGGCAGGTTCATCACTACTCGATCGTTACGCCGACGCACGAACCAGTGGCGTACCGCGTTTCGGTGGGGGTTGCTACTTGGTAAGAACATCGGGTGTGGGTCGAGCTTGCCGGTGTCGATGTCGCGTTGGGCAAGACGCCCATCGTTCGCGGCGTGACGACGGGAGTCGATGCCGGCGACCTGGTCGTGGTGGTCGGGCCCAACGGCGCCGGTAAGACCACCCTCCTGCGCGCGATCGCGGGCCTGCTCGAGACCTCGGGCGGTTCGATCCGCTGCTTCGGCCGCGATCCGAGCGCGTCCGATCGTCGCAGCCTCGCGAAGGACCTCGCGTACCTTCCGCAACACTACGAGCTCGCGTTTCCATTCGCGGTCGAGGAGGTCGTGCTGCTCGGTCGCTATGCGCGCCAGCGTGGGCTCGGCCTCGCCTCGGCCGAGGATGTCGAGGCCGCGCGGCTCGCGATGGCCGCCACGGATGTGGGTGCGCTCGCGCATCGCCGGTTCGACGAGCTCTCGGGCGGTGAAGCGCGGCGCGTGATCCTCGCGCAAGCGCTGTGTCAGGGTGCGCGTTGCTTGCTGCTCGACGAGCCGACCGCCGGCCTCGATCCCGCGCACGCCCGCGGCGTGTTCGAGATGCTGCGTCGCCACTGCGATGCGGGCGCCGCCGCGATCGTCGTCACCCACGATCTCGATCTCGCGCTGCGCTACGGCCGCACGATGTGGTTGGTCGCCGGTGGTCGGCTCTCCGCGCGCGGTGCACCGGCCGACGTGCTCGCCTCCGCCCAGACCCGCGAAGCGTTCCAGCTCGAGTTCCATGTCGGCACGCTGCCCTCGGGTCGACCGTTCGCGGTGCCGCTGTGAGTGCGTTCGTCAGTGGCCGTGGCGTGCGGCTCACCGGGAGCCGGCTCGCGATCATCTGCATCGTCGCGGCGACCACGTGCTTCGTGATCGGCGCGCTCGCCCCGCTGCTCGGCTTGGTCAACGATCATGGCAGCTGGCACCTCGAGATCCTCGGCATCACCGCGAAGTTCGATTCGACGATCTTCGAGGTCCGGTTGCCGCGCGTGCTCGCGTCGCTGCTCACCGGAGCGGCGCTCGCCGGCGCCGGGTGTGCGTTGCAGGCGCTGCTCCGCAATCCGCTCGCCGAGCCGTTCACGCTCGGCATCTCCTCGGGCAGCTCGCTCGGTGCGGTGATCGCGATCCGTTTCGGTGCGGAGCGGTTGTTCGGCTACGGCGCGATCGGCGTCGCTTCGCTGCTCGGGGCGATGCTCACGCTGTTCGCGATCTGGCGCCTCGCCCAGGTCGGCCGCCACCTGCCACCCGCAACCCTGATCCTCGCCGGGGTCGCGATCTCGATGTTCTGTTCGTCGGCGTCGCTGCTCGTCCAGTACACGAGCGACTTCACCGACGTGATGCACATCCTCGGCTGGATGATGGGCGGGCTCGATGCCGCGCGGTTGTCCTGGGTCGAGTACGCCTCCGTGCCGATCTTCGGCGGCCTCGTGATCTTGATCTTGTACGGCAAGGAGATGAACGCACTCGCCGCGGGTGCGGAGGTCGCTGCCTCGCTCGGGGTCGCGGTCGCGCGCACGCAGCTCGTGTTGTTCGCGGTGTCGTCGCTGCTCGTCGGATCGGCGATCGCGGTGGTCGGCCCGATCGGGTTTGTCGGCCTGGTCGTGCCGCACGCACTGCGGGCGATCATCGGTCCCGATCATCGCGCGCTCCTGCCTGCCTCGATGTTCGGCGGCGCGATCACCCTCACGATCTGCGACACGCTCGCGCGCACGGTGATCCCGTGGAATCACCTACCGACCGGCGCGGTCACCGCGGTGCTCGGCGTGCCGCTGTTCTTCGCGATCCTGCTCGCGAACAAGTCCAAGGCGAGCTTGTGGGGGCGTGCCTAAGTGAGCGTCGTGTTGCGCCACGTCTGCGGATCGATCAGCGTCGCGTCGCACGTCCAGGCCGATGCGGCGCGGGCCGCGGTCGCGCGGGCCGGCGCGCCGATGCTCGACCGGCTCGCCGCCGCGCTCGGGG
>JANXOP010000121.1 GCA_025357755.1 Kofleriaceae bacterium
CCTTCGGCGTGTAGCCGAAGACCTCCTCGAGATACTCCGACAGCGAACCGCGACCGAAGTGGCTCCAGATCCGCAGTCGCACGGCCTGGGTCAGCAGGTGCGCCTTGTCGTGCTCGAGCCGGCGCTCCGCGTTCGCGATCCTGCGCAACTCTCGATCGACGGCCTCGGGCCCCATCACCAGGTTCGCGATGACTCCGTCGATATGCTTCGACTCCGCAGACGCTTGACCCACTTCGATCATCACCCACTCCTCGTTGCGTTGAGGAGGTCACCGTAGCACTGGCCTTTTCGGCTCGAGGGGTGCGTTCTCGACGACGATTCGATGGCGCAGCACTTCGTTTCGAGGTGCTTGGCGAAGGCGCAGCGAGACGTCAAGCCAGCGCATCTCGTGAGCGAAGAGATCGAGGCCACGGAGACGCGTGTTGCGACCCGACAAATCACGTCAATAACAAAGCGCATGCAGCGAAGAAACTCGTCTGGTGGAGATCTTCCCGAGTCACACACTGTCCGTGTGCCGGACATCCTCTCTGCTCGATCGCCTTCGCTAGCTAGAGCGCCCCACGTGGGGCACGCCCGTGTCGCTGCGTCGATGGCGCTCTTTCGATCTGGTATGGCGGGTCGCCGACGAAATGATCTACAAGACGAGGACCTGGCCCTGGCACCTCGCACGAACCATCGCCAAGCGACGGTCCGAGTGATGCCGCGCCGCAGATGCGAGCGAAGCACGTCAATGGCCCCCGTGGGACATCGAGCGCCGTGGTCGGACTGCGGCCGATGAGGATCGCGAGGGAGCTCGCACGCAAACGTCCTGCACGTCGCGTCGCCGACGAACGTATCAAATGCCATGCGCATCGATGACCCGCCGCTTGTTGCGAGGCCGTGCTGCGGTCGATCGACGGTCCGAGTGATGCCGCGCCGCGCCGCACGTGCGATCGACGAACATCGACGGCCCCGTGGGCATCGAGCGCCGTGGTCGTGCGGCCGATGATGTTCGCGGGGGAGCCCGCACGCAGACGTCCTGCGACGGTCCGAGTGCTGCGCAGCACATACCATCGACGAACATCAACGGCCCCCGTGGGACATCGAGGGCCGCGGTCGCGCTGCGCCCGATGCACATCACGCCGCCGACGAACGGATCAAAGACCCCACGCGAGACACGACGAACCGAGACCGCGAACACGAGCCCAGCCCATCGACGTGACGCCATCCTCGGCCGCGAGGGCCGTGACCTTGCGGCCGTCGATGACCCTACGGTGATCGGTCGTCAAGCGTGGATCGCAATCCGCGCGATCGTGTTTAGATCGGGCGTGGCGAGAACCGCAGGAGATCCGTGGCCGACGGCATCGCCGCCGTAAAGATCTCGATCACGCCGAACCCACCACCACCGCCACCCTGACCCGCGTTGGTGCTGGCGTCATCGCCGCGCTCGGCATCGACCGGATCGCGATTCGTATCGCTCAGCGTTGCGCCCGCGCCGCCATCACCGCCGGTGGTGCCACCGCCTTTGCCGCCCTGTCCACCGGTGTTCGTCTTCGTCGGATCCTTGCCATCTCCACCGTGGACCGTCGTCGAGCTCGCACCACCGCCACCGCCGCCACCGTTCGCGAAGATCTCGCTCATCGCACCGACCGTGATCGAGGTGCCATCGAGGACGATCATGCCTCCCGTCCCACCACCGTTGCCGCCGCTGTGATCGACGATCGCTCCACCGCCGAAAGTTCCGGAGGCGTTGATCGTGCCGAGCACGCTGATGCTGCCCACCGCGATCAGCGCGACCGCGCCACCCCCGAGGCCGACGAAGGCGTTCGTGTCCTTGCCTGGCCCACCCGGGCAACCGCCCCGCAGCGCGGTCGGCACGATCGCGTTGCCAGCGATGCCACCCGGCGGGACCGTCGCACCGCCGTTACCACCCTTGGTCCCGAACGATCCGCCATAGCCACCGCCGCCCGTGGCGGTTGGCGGCGTCCCGGTGCAGCCCGCACCGGTGAAGCCCGCACCCGGCGCGTTCTTCAAGCTGTTGACGTCGATCTCGCCAGGTACATCGAGCGTACCGAGCGAGAGCACGACCAGCGGTCGCTGCCCGTGTGCGGAGAGAAAGCTCGAGATGTTCACGGTCGAGCCCGCGATCACGCACACCGCCTCGTTCGGTGGCGACAACAAGGCACACGCGCTCGAGCCCGGGTCCGTCAGGATCGAGGTCGTCGCGGTGATGTTCAACGGCGTGGTCGGTAGCACGGCCGGACACACGACCGTGAAGCCGGTCCCGAAACAGTTCGGCGGTAGCGTACCATCGTGCGTGGCATCGGCCGCGCCGTCGAACAGCGCGGCATCGCGAGGACCGCCATCGTCCGGGGTCGACGCAGGCCTGAAGCCACACGCTGCGAGCAGCGTCGTTGCGAGGAGCGCGCGCACTACTGCACGAGGACCGCGCCAACGACCTTCGACGCACCCACCTGCTCGATCGATTTACGCAGCTCGCGCGCGGTCGACCGCCGCGCACGCACGGCCAAGAGTACGGCATCGGCCGCATCCGCCATCAAGTTGACATCGGCCGAGCCGAGGACCGGCGGTGCATCGATCACGATGTGCTCGTACGCCAAGCGCAACCGCTCCATCGCGATCGCGAAGGCCGGCGCATCGAGTAACTGGGTCTTCTCGATCCGCGGGTTCACGGCCGCGACGTGTAACCACAGCTGGGGAATCTCGACGATGCTCCACGGCAACATCGGTTGATTGCGATGGGCGGCGAGCTGTTCGGCAAAGCACCACGGCGGTACGAGCTTGAGTGCATTCGCGATCTGCGGGCGACGCAGATGGCCATCGCACAGCAACACCTTCGCGCGACCACACTCGGCGAGCGCGAGCGCGAGGTTGAGCGCGGTGGTGGTCTTGCCATCGCCGTGCAGTGGACTCGACACCACGATCACCTGCGGGCGCCCGAGCTCGAGCAGGTGATGGCGCAACACGCGGAACGAAGCGCTGCGCTCGGAATCCGGATCCGTGACCATCGCGAGCCGCGCATCGAGCGGTTCTTCGGGCGGCAGGTGATGCTGCTGGAGCCCGATCTCCGGCGGCGGGCCGGCCGGCGTCGACGCTCTCGCCAGAGGCGGAGACATCGCGGTCTGGCGCGTGAACGAGACCAGGTGCGGGTTCGCGACGGTCGCCGCTTCGATCATCCGCGCACCGCTGATCGGCTCGGTGCCCTGCATCGGGTTGTCGACGCGCGTGACGCCTGCCGTATCCTCGGTGAGCGCGACCATCGGCTGGGTGACCAGCGGCAGGGGTCGACCAGAGAGTGGCTCGCCGAAGCGCCCCGTGCGTTTCGGATCGCTCACGAGGACCGCTTCTCGTGCGAATGAATGTGAGCGGGAGGAATCACGGCGAGCACAGCAATACCGAGCTGATCGATATCGTCTCGACGGTACAACCGGTCGTCGAGGATTGCGAGGCTGATCGCGATCACGAGTCCGAGCCCGAAGAACAACACGGTACCGGCCATCAAGAACACGGTCTTGCCGGGGCCGCTCGGTTGCGCCGGGCGGTAGGCGGGGTCGGTGATCGTGAGCCGACCACCAGCCTCGGCCGACTTCTGGCTCGCGTCCATCTGCGCGCGGAACACCGAGTCCGCAAGCGACCCGACGCGCTCGCGTTGCTCGTTGAGCTGGCGAAACAGGTCGGCGTACTGCGTCTCGAGCTGGACGACCCAGTTCGTTCCATCGGTACCAGCGGGCGTGACCGGCGCGGTGCCGGCAGTTTTCGGATCGGCGCGTTGTTCCTCGGCGATCTGGCCATCGATCTGCTGGAGCTCCTTGGCGAGCTTCGTTCGATCGGCAGGAGTCGCCGGTGGTAGCGGCGTGAGGTCGTCGGGCGGCACCGCTGCCTGGGCGTGGCGCAGCTTGGCCTGCGCGCTCGAGACATCCTTCTGCGCCTTGATCACGGTCGGGTGCAGATCGGTGTACTTCGCGAGCGCATCCTCGAGCGCGCGGTTCGCTGCCGTGAGCTCGCGCTGCGCGTCGCTGACCGCCGCTTCGGCCGCGAGCTTCTCGGGCGTTGGCGGCGAGGGGACCCGGACCTGCGGGGCATCGGGTGGTGCATCGAGCCGCGCCTGGATGCGCTGGCGCTGGCGCTCGAGCGCATAGAGCCGCGAGTTACCGGTGTTCACGACCGGCGCCTTCTTGCTATCGCGGATCGCGCGGATGCCCGCGCCCTCGCCATTCGCCTGATTCGCATCCTGTGCGAACTCGGGATGCTTCGCGAGGAACTCGGCGAGCGCTTGCTCGCGCTTGCGGAGCTCTAGCGACGCGTCTTCCTTTTGCTTGGTCACGAACGTCACGGTCTCGGCCGCTTGCTCGTTGCGCAGCCCTTCGTCTTTGTCCTTGAGCAAGGCGGTCAGCTTCTCGGTCACCGCCTTCGCGCGATCCGGGTCGCTATCGGTGTACGAGATCCGGAAGTTGCTGCCGCCGCGGCTCTCGAACTTGACCGTGTTGCGCAGCTTGTCGACCGCGAGCTCGGGATCCATCGTGCCGTACGGCGACAGTTTCGGATCGTTGACGATCTGCCGGAGCTGCGCGCGCGCGAGCAGCAGCTCGCGAAACCGGTCACCGAGGTTGCGCTGGACCTCTTCCTGGCGGCCCGAGAGCACGCTCGATTGGATTCGCTCCTGGTAGTAGAGGACGGCCGAAGATTCGTACTTCCGACCGCGGGTCAGCGCGAAGCCGAGCGAGAGCACCACCCCACCCACGCCGAGGATCGCCACGATCCACCAGTAGCGCGTCGCCTTGCGCCCGAGATCGACGAGCCGCTGGAGCCGGTCGCGAGGAGTTATCGTTGCGAGCGCCATCTCGAGAACGATGGTACACGAGCCCGCACGGCGCCACGGGCTTCCAGGGACCCGACGTGGTCGCCAGGGAATCCGGGCAGATGGCCCAGGACAGGCAGGTTCAGGCGCTCGATATCCTCGGTGTCGTGGACGCGTGAATCGAAGGCACCGAAGATCATGGCCACGCCCAGAAACACCGCGAACGTGACGACCACGGCGATCAGCACCATGAGGAATCCTCGGTGCTCAGGAAGCTGGCCGTGGCGCTCGTCGACGACCGAGATCGTGAGGTCGAGGCCGGCCGCGCTGATCTGATCGGCGAGGCTGTCCTTACTGGTCGCGATCTCGCTGATCGTGTGGGCCGCGGAGCGCTGCTCTCGCGTGATCTGCGCGAGCTCGAGCTGGAGCGCCTTGGCGAGCGCCAGCTTGCCTCCCTGCTTGGCTCGATCGAGCGCGATGCTCTTCTGAAAGGCGTCGAGCTGGAGCTTGTCGAGCCGGGTACGCGCCGACTTGCCGACCAGGCCGACGCGCCGCGCGAGCTCGCTGGTCATTGCCTTGCGCTGCTCCGCCGCCGCCGCGATCACGATGTTCGAGAGCTCGCGCGCGAGATCGAACGCGACATCGGGATCGGTATCGGTGACGGTGATGCCGATGCGCGCCGAGCGCTCGACCTCCTCGTCGCCATCGGCAAACGTGTTCTTCCACACCGCGACCTCGAACTTGTCGCGCAAGGCATCGACGGCGTACTCCATGCCGCGCTTCTTGCGCGACGGGAACAGGTCCTTTTTCTCGATCAGCGCGCTCAGGTTGCTATCCGAGAGCAGATTCGTCGTGACGACGTCGTGCAATTGTTCGCCAGGAATTCCGCTATCACGCTGCACGAAGGAGCCCTCGGTCAACGCCATCACGATCTCCGCCTCGACCCGGGTCGGTCGCGACACGATCTTGTACGTGATGAACGCCGAGGCCAGCAGCGCGGCGATGATCACCGGCCACGGTCGCGCGCGGAAGCGGCGACGAATGCGCTGGATCTCGGCGATCATGCCGAGCCGGGTCGATTCTTCCGAGGCGAACCACGCGTCGTCCGGATCCGGCACCATGTGATCAGACCGTAGCACGCAGCACCTCGTACAATGCCTCGGCGCTCGCGGCCCAACCGCCACGCGTTCCGAGCTGCGCGACGACCGCGGGGTCGTACGCCGCGGGCAACGAGGCGACCAGCGCCTCGGCGAGGGCCTCGCTGTTCCTCGCCGGCACGAGGGTGCCGAGCGCCGCGCTCGTGATCAGATCAGGAATGCCGCCGACCGCCGACGCGACGATCTTGCGCCCACTCGCGAGCGCTTCGAGCACGACGTTCGGCGTGCCTTCACTGTGGCTCGGCAGCACGAGCACGTCGCAGGCCGCCATCCACTGCGCGACCTGATCGGGCGCCTGCGGGCCGAGCATACGTACCCGCTCGCCCGCATGCGCGACGATGTCATCGTGCAGCGTGCCCCCGCCGATCACCGCGAGCTCGGCAAGCGGCAGCTGCGTGGTGACCCGCGGCCACGCGCGCGCGAGCTCGCCCACACCTTTCTCGGGCTTGAGATTGCCGACATAGAGCGCGAGCTGCGCGGTCGCGGGCACGCCGAGCGCCGCTCGTGCCGCGCGGCGATCTCGTGGATAGAAGCGCGCGGTGTCGACGCCGTTCATCACCACGCTCACGCGGTCCGGCTCGACGCCGAGCGCGATGACCTCCGTCGCGAGGGCCTTCGAGACCGCGACGACATGTGCCGCGCGCGGCAGAGCCCACGTCAACATCGCGCGCGGACCGGGCAGCTTCGCGAGCTGATTGATATCCGAGCCGTGCAGCTTCACGACCGCGGGCACGCCGAGCAGCTTCGCGGCGAGGATCGCGGCGAAGCCATCGGGATACGCCCACGAGCCGAGGACCACGTCGATCGGATGGCTGCCGCCGGGCCGGTACTTCGCGAGCGCCGGCGCGATCGACGCGGCGTAGAGCGGCCCCCACGCGACGTGCGCGAGGCGCGGAAAGAATAGCGTGCGCGGGTGCGTGACCTCGAGCCCGTCGATCTGTTCGCGGCGCGGGACCGCCGAGAGCTTGCCGGCGCTCGACCACTTCGCGAGCAGGCTTGCCCCGGGAAACCACGGGATCGTGGCCATCACGTCGAGCTCGCAATGCGCTGCGAGCGCCGCGAACTGCTGGCGATTGAACGGCGCCGAGAGCGGCTCGAGCGTGTTCGGGAAGATTTTCGTGATCGCTAAGACGCGAAGCTTAGAGATTGAACACCTTGTCCATGCGCAGGAGCTTGAAGATGGCGAGCGGTTGATCGCGCGCCCCGTTCATCGTGACGGTGCCACCGGTACCGCGGATGCCCTTGTACAGCTTCATGAGCGCGGCAACGCCCGAGCTATCGATCAGGTCTAGGCCCGAGAGATCGACGACGACCTTCTTCGGTTTGGACGCGACGATCTTGTCGATCTCTTCCGCGAGCTGAGGCGCAGTGTTGATGTCGAGCGAGCCGCGTACAGCCATGCTCGTCTCACTTTCACTGCGCTGAATATCGAACGGATTAGGCACTCAGCTCTCCGGCATTCTTTTGACGAGACGCCACAAATTCGGTGGCCCCGGCTCGTACGTGACTTCGTCGAGCATGGTCTTGGCGATGTGAATTCCCATCCCACCCTCGGGCAGGGACGCTTCGTCGAGCTCGTTGGGCAAGGGGGTCACACCATCGATATCGAAGGTCTTGCCGTGGTCCTTGAGCTCGATCAGCAGCTCCCCCTCCCCCGGCGTGATCGCCAGCTCGATGACCCCACCACCGCGCCGCTGGTACGCATGAATCGCGACGTTGTTGAAGATCTCGGAAAACGCCGAAACGACGGCCGTGTCGAACGGATCGCGCACGTCGTTGCTCAGCATGTCATTGGGATCGCGGCGATCCGAGCGAGAAACCAGACGAGCGGCCTCGGCCACCACGCGTACCGCGATACCGCGGTAGAGCAGCGTGCCGGGCACGGTCAACCTGATCGGCGCGACCATCTCGTGAACCATACCAGCGCCATGGTAGGGTCGGCCATGCTGCGAAGCGTTCGAATCGCCAAGCGGGCGATCGACGTGATGGGAGCAGCCGTTGGGCTCGCCATGACGGCGCCCCTCATGCCCTTTATCGCGGCCGCGATCTATTACGATTCGCCGGGTCCGATCCTGTTTCGCCAGCGCCGCGCCGGCAGCCTCAAGTCGGCCACCACGGAGAATGGCCACAAGAAGCTGACGTTCGACGAGTTCGACATGCACAAGTTCCGGACCATGGTCACGGACGCCGAGCGCACGACCGGGGTCGTCGTCGCCGGAGCCGATGATCCCCGGATCACGCGGGTCGGCAAATTCCTGCGCAAGTCCCGACTCGACGAGCTGCCGCAGTTCTGGGACGTGCTGCGCGGCAAGATGAGCTTGGTCGGTCCGCGCCCCGAGCGTCCCGAGTTGCTCGAGAATCTGAGCTACGCGATTCCACTCTTCGAGGAGCGCATGCGCGACGTCAAGCCCGGGATCACCGGCCTCGCGCAGATCTCGCTGGGCTACACCGGTTCGATTCCGGAGGGCTCCGAGATCGAGAAGCTCGCTTCGACGCTGCAGAACCCGTGGCAGCTCGAGGAGACCAAGGGCTCGCTCGCCGATGACATGCGGATCAAGCTGTTGTTCGACCTCGCCTATACGGCGTCGCTCGAGCGGTTCGATACGTTCCTGCGCACCGAGCTCGGCATCATCTTCAAGACGCCGCTCGTAATGCTGCGGATGACCCAGGGCCGATAGCCTCCGCTGCGACCTGCGCGGCGGTGACGAGGATCGTGCTCGCGGCAGGGAGCAAGCGTGGATCGTGGTGGCGCTCGCACGCCTCGACGAGCTCCGGCGGTAGGGCCCACATGGCCATGAGGTGCGCACCGACTTCTTGATGCGTGAGCCCGAGCAACTCGCGCTCGCATTCCCATAGTTGCGCGCCGGTCTCGGCGCAGCGCTCGAGCACGGGCAGGTAATCGGCGCCGAGCTCGTGTGCGAGCACGAGCCGACCGATGTCGTGGAGCAAGCCCGCGGTGTACGCGTCGTCCGCGCGGCCCGGATCTCCGACCGAGCGCCGCGCGTGCTGCGCCGCATCGACCGCGTGTTGTTGCAGCGTGCCGATCAACTTCGCGCAGACGTCGTTCGTCGGTAGCGCGACCATCTGCGAATGCGCGAGCTCGTGCATGACCTCGGTGCCGAGCATCGCGACCGCGACCTTGATCGAGCTCGTCGGCGCATCGTCACCGCGGAAGTGCGCGGTGTTCGCGATCTGGAGCACCTTGGCCGCGAGCGCGGGATCCCGTTCGCAGATCGTGATCAAGCGATCGATCGTGATCTCGGGCTCGTTCGTCGCCGCGCGCAGCTCGTCGACGATCGCGGGCACCGAGGGCAGGCATGGCAGCGACGCGATCGTGCCGGTCAACGTGCGATCGTTCGAGAGCCGGGTCTCGTTGCCGCAACGCTCGATCACGCCACGCAACGTCTTGGCATCGCAGGGTTTGGAGAGGAACTGGTGCACGAGCGGGAGCGCCTGGAGCACGAGCGAGGCCTCGGCGTAGCCCGAGAGCATGATCCGGACCGTGCGCGGCGATTTCTCTTTCACCGCTGCGAGGACCCCGAGCCCGTCGAGCGCCGGCATCCGCATGTCGGTGATCACGATGTCGAAGGTGCCGAGCTCGAGCTGACGCAGAGCCTCGATCCCGCCATTCGCGAAGACGAGGTCCCAGCGATGACGATCGCGACGGAGGATGTTCGAGAGTGCGGCGAGTACTGCCGGTTCGTCGTCGACGAACATGATCCGCTTGCGTTCGCTCATGCTGCTACCTGCCCCGTCCCCGCTGTCGTTTTCGTCGCTGCGATCGGCAAGCGGACGGCAAATGTCGTGCCCTTGCCAAGCTCGGTCTCGAACGTGAGTGTGCCGCCGTGCTTCGAGATCACCGCGCGCGACACCGCGAGGCCCTGCCCTCGCGCCTTGCCGACATCGCCGGTCGTGAAGAACGGCTCGAAGACGAGGTGCCGGACTTCGAGCGGGATGCCGATGCCGGTATCCGCGATCTCGATCGTGACGAACCTACCCTCGCGCTTGCCGGTCACCGCGATCGTACCGCGGCGGTTCGAGCCCGCCGTGGCATCGCCGATCGAGCGCGCCGCGTTGCCGAACAGATGGAGGAACACGGAGCGGAGCTCGTTGCGATTGCCCGCGACGCGAGGAAGGTTCGCGTAGTTCGTCGTGATCTCGCAGATCGCTTCGTACTCCGCGCGCGCCGAGACGAGCGTGTCACCCAGCGCGTCGTCGAGATCGATGGTCGTGCGTTCGACGCGCTCGGGACCCGCGAGCTCGCGCAGCGAGCGCACGATCGTGGAGATCCGATCGAGACCATCGTTGGCACGCTCGAGCGCGCGAGGCACGTTGTCGAGCAAGTACTCGAGATCCGCGGTGGCGTCGGCGGCGACCGCGGCACGAGCCGCCGCGAGCGTTGCTGGCAGCGAGGCTTCACCCGCGAGCAAGCTGCACGAGATGTGGCGATGACGAGCGATCGCTTCGGCGAGCTCGCTGATCGATTCGCGGACGAACTGCATGCTGTCCTGCGTGAACTGGACCGGCGTGTTGATCTCGTGCGCGACACCGGCGGCGAGCCGACCGACCGATTCGAGCTCGCGGCGCTCGGCCTCGAGGCGCGGCTGATCGGTCGCACCGATCACGACCTCGCCGCGCGCCTGAACGTGACCAGCCGGGTCCGTGGCGGCCGACTCGGCCGCGCGGCGCTGGACCGACCGCAAGGCCATCACGAGCGCCGCGTTGGCGGCGATCAGACAGGCGACGAACACGATCAGCACCTACGTCGGGTCGACCGCATCCGAGATCTTTGAGGCCGTCTAGCTGAGGTCTAGCGGGGAAATGCGACGACCAGGCGGCTGCCTACACCTACCTACTCCATGCGGTCGCCAGGCGGCCGAACGTAGTGGTGTCGCACCGGCACGAACGCGGGTTCTTTGAGGGTTGACGGATCGACCAGGACCTCCCGGGCATCGATCCGCACCGGCTCCGGCGGGGCGAGGACCCCCTGCTTCGTGATCCGGTTGAGCCGGGCGGCCAACGCCGTGAACGGTTCGCGCGACGGCTTGGTCCAGCCAGCGATCGCCGTGCTGGTCACGCCCGTCACCGCGGCGGCGACCTTGTCGGTCAACGCGGCCGGGAGCTTGCCGAGTGCGACGAACGCCGGGTTCGGGACCGCGCCGGTCTCGAACAACTTCGTGAGCCCTCGGGGCTCGCCGACCGGCGCGAACACCGCTTGCGCGGTCTTGTACGACGAGACGTCGGCGATCGCGCCGGTGAGATCCTTCTCCCCAACCCGGGCGCCGAAGAACTGCGCGTCGACCTCGGACTCGAGCATCGCGTTGTCCACGAAGCCAGCGTCGTTGCAGCCGGTCGCGACGTACGCGAGCTTCTTGCCCTTGAGCGCCTGCATCGAATCGCCCGCGCTCGAGTACAGCGCCCAGGTCCGCGCGACCGCGCCGCCGATGTTCGCATTCGCGAGCAGCTTCCAGCCGAGGTTCACCGCGTAACAAGGACCATCGATCACCGCGAAGTCGGTGTTGTCGGCCTTGAGAGCGGCGATGCTCGCATACGACTGCGCCTCGGTCTTGATCCCGGTCGCGCTCTCGATCGCCTTCGCGAGGCTCTGCGCGTAGGTCAGGCGCGCTTGCGCGGTGCCGAAACCGACGGAGGGCGCGTAGATGCCGACCCGCAACTTCGCGGGCTGGGCCAAAGAGACCGCAGTCATCACGAGGAGTGCGCTGAAGATCTTAGTAACCATAGATCCTCTTCTTCGCGTCGATCCAGCGCTGCAGGCCAGGCACGGCGACGCCGCGTGTCTTCGCGCGTTGCCACGCCTCGAACGCGTCCTTCGGCTTGCCGATCATGTCGTAGACGATGCCGAGATTGACGAGCGACTCTGGAGGATTGCCGGCGAGCGCCTCGAGATCTGCGAGCTTGTCCTTGCCGAGCGCCATCGCGGCGCGGTCCATGGTCAGCCGGCGCTTCTGATCCGCGGTCGCGGTCTTCTCGGCCGTCGCGAGCGCGCGGAGCGCATTGACCCGGTTGCCGTTGCGCCACTCGTCACCCGCGACGTTCTCCCAGCAGCTCGCGACGAGCTCTCGGACCTTGCCGCCGAGCTCGCCCTCGAGCTTCGCGAGATCGCCGCACGCGGTCGCGCGGGCCGGGCCGGTCGCCGTGCGGTAGCCCGCATACGCGGCGAAGAATTGCGAACCGACCTTCGCGTAGGCGCCCTTGAGATACGCGCCCTGATTGCCACGAGTCGCGAGCGTCTTGAAGATCCGCACCGCATCGGAGGCGCGTCCCGCATCGAGGAGCGCGACGGCGTACGAAAAATCGAAGGCGAGCGCCTCGGACCCCTTCAACACCGAAGGATCCCGCGTCGCGCGCTCGAAGTCCGCGGCCGCCTCGCCCGGGTGGGCTTCGCGCAGCGACTTCCAACCGCGGCGATACAACGCGAGCGCGAGGTTGCGCTTCGTCGCCGGCGCGACCTCGGGATCCTGCGACGAGATCTGGACGGCGAGCTCGAGCTTGTCGATCGCGCCTTGCAGATCGGTGTCCCACAGGAGCGGCGCCCACTCGGTCTCGATCTCGGCGAGCGAGGCCTGGGCGTTCGCCTTCTTCGCTTCGCGCTCGGCGGCGGCGTAGGTCTCCGAGGCGCGCTTGGGATCCGGCTTGGTCGCGCACAGGTACGACCGGGCGAGCAGGCGCTGGGTGAGCACCGCGTCGCTTCCGCGCACGTCGCGCAGCCGGACGAGCTGCTTCTGCGCAGCATCACAATCGCCGCGATCGATCGCGAGCACGGCGACGTTCGTCAGCGTGGTTGGCGAATTCGGATCGAGCGCGAGCGCCTGATCGAGGACGGCCTGCGCGCCCTTCGGATCTTTCGGTGCGAGCTCGAAGGCTTGCTCGTTGATCGTGAGGATCAGGGCGCGCTGGATCGAGATATCGGTCTTCTTGAGCTCGGCGGCTGCCTCGAATCGCGTGCGCGCGTCGCGCAGCTTGTGCTGGTTGAACAGCGCCTTGCCCGCGATCAGGTTCAACGTCGCGCGCTGCTCGTTCGTGGCCTTCACGGTGTCCGGGGTCGAAAGGATCTTGTCGGTCAGCGTGGTCGCCTTGGCATCCTGCTTCGCTTCGAGGTAGGCGCCGCCGAGCTCGATCGCGAGCTCGCTACTGCTCGGATTCGCGGCCCACGCGCTCGAGAGCTTGTCGACCGCGAGGCCGACGTTCGCGGGCCCCGGCAACCGACGATAGGTCTTGCCGAGCCGGATCGAGAGCTGGACTTGATCGTGCGCCTGGTTCGGCCGGAGCAGCTTCTCGGCGCGCGTGTACTGATCGAGCGAATTCGGCCAGTCGCCCTCGGCGTAGTAGGTGTCGCCGATCAGCATGAAGCCGCGCGCTTCGCCCTTGCGCACCTTCGCGAACTCGAGGGCCGCCGAGCGCGCCTTCTTCGCCTGCTTGTTCGCGAGGTACGAGGTCGCGAGGTTGAACCACACCGAGCCGGTCGTGTCGACCGCGGCGGGGTTCGCGACGATCCGCTCGCACACGGTCACCGCTTGATCCCACTTGCGCAGGCCGGTGTAGGCGGCACACAGCCCGTTCTCCGCGTTGACCTGCGCATTCGGCTTCTTGCCGAGCTTGCGCGAGACGTACTCGAACTGATCGGTGGCCTTGGCGTAGAGCTGTTCCGCGTGGACCTCGTCGCCATCGCCAAGCACGGCGCGCGCATTCGAGAGATATGCGAAGCCGAGCTGGACCCGTGGCAACACGTCGCCGTTCTCCAGCTCGACCGGGCGATGCGCGAGGTACGCCTCGAACGCGGTGGAGGTCTTGAGCGGATCGCGCGACGCATAGTACTCGCCGATGATCTTCTGATTCGCGAAGGACTGCGGCCGGGTCCGGACGACGGCCTCCGCGATCTCGATCGCGTGATCGCGCGCACCGCTCTCCCACAGCATCAGCGCTTCTTGCTCTTCGATCTCGGGCGACTGCGGATAGCGCTGCTTCGCGCGCGCGATGAACTCGAGCCCCGCCTTGGTATCCTTCTGGATGATAAAGATCGCGCCGCGCTTGCCGTACGCCTCGGCCGAGACCTGGCTCGGCGCCTTCGCGATCGCACGATCGTAGGCGGACGCGGCCTTCTTCCAATCGCCGTCCTCGAAGTACTTGTCGCCATCGCGCAGATCATCTTCCGCACCCGCGGCAGCGCGCGGGGCGTGGATCACGAACGGCGTGGTCGCGAGCGCCACCAAGACGAGCAACCTGCTCACGTGATTCTCCCGACCACCATCGTGATGTCATCCTTGCGGCTCGTGTCGCCGAAGTAGTTGCTCGCATCGGCGATGATCGAATCGCGCATCTCGCTCGCATCGAGGGCCGCGGCCTTCTTGACCGAGGCGCGGAAGCGCTTCTCGCCGTACTCCTCGCCGGTCGTGTTCTCGCACTCGACGATGCCGTCGGTGTACCAGACCAGGACATCTCCGATCGCGAGGTCGGTGGTCTTCGCCTCGTACTTCGAGCTCGGATCATCACCGAGCCGATTGCCGCGGATCATCAACGAGCCGAACTCGCCTTTGCCTTCGCTCTGGCGATACAGGTACGGGAAGTTGTGGCCGGCGTTCGCGTACGTGATCGTGCGCGCCTTGGTATCGACGATCGAGGCGAAGCAAGTCATCACGAACCGCCGCTTCGCGCTCTCGAAGATCGCGTGGTTCATGATCTCGAGCAGCCGCGTGACCGTGATCTCCTCGTGGATGTAGCGCGCCACGTCGCACGCCGATTTCGCAGCTGCGGTGATCATCGCCGAGGGGATGCCGTGACCCGTGACATCGCCGATGACGAGGAGGATCCGGCCGCCCGGCAGATCCGCCCACGTCCACCAATCGCCACCGGTCTGCGCGGCGGGCTGATAGAACCCCGCGAACGTCAGGTTCGGCTTTTTTACCGGCGCGTCGCTCGGCACCAGCGTCTCCTGGATCGTCTTGGCGACCTCGAGCTCCTGCTCGAGCTTCGCCTTCTCGGCGGTCTGCTGGAGCAGGATCGAGATCTGATCCGCCATGAAGTTGAAGTTCTCGCCGAGCAGACCGATCTCGTCGCTCGACGTGATCTCGACGCGCGCATCGAGATCGCCGCGCGCGATCTGATCGGCTTTCCAGGCGAGCTGGCGAATCGGGCGAGAGATCGAGAGCCCTTGAAAGATCGCGAGTACGGTCCCGATCAGCGCGAACAAGAGGCCCACGACGCCGGTGTAGAGCGCCGCCTTGCGCACGGCCGCGGCCTTGTCGACAGCGGCGTCTGCCGCGAAGTTCGCGATCGGCGATAGGTCATAGCCGAGGACGACGTAGCCGACGCGACTGCCGCTGACCGGTTCCGCCGGCCATGCCGCGGCGGCCGTGGGTGGCTCGCCGCTGAAGAGCGGATACGCGAGCACGCTATACGGGACGCCAGCATCCTCGAGATCGAGGCTGACGCGCACCGGCGGATCTTTCGGAGCCTTCCATGCCGCGAGCGTCTGCTGCCAGGCGTTCAGCGCGAGCGCGCCGAACTTCGCGCTCATCGCGACGTGTTCTTGCGCCGGGCTGACGATGCACTCGAGCTTCGCCTTCTCGATGCAGTACACGATCACCTGCTGGTTCTGATCGAGCACGTACGCCATGCGCAGGCCGTAATCGAGCCGGCCCTTGTCGTCGGTGCGGTTGTCCGCCGGGACAGCGCCCTTCACGAACAGCTCGATCTCCGGATCGTGGTGATCGATCAAGAACGGCGTGAGGCCGCGCGCGATCGCATCGATGCCGGCGATCCCCAGCTGGCTGCGGCCTTCGCGAAAGGTCTCGATCCGCTTCTCGACAGATGCATCGAACGCGCGGCGCACGTTCACGACGTTCAGAAAACCTGAACCGACCACCGTGACCACGATCAACAAGGTCGTGGTCAAGATCATCTTGACCGAGATACTCGGCCCACCCCTCTTGGCCATTACGGCGCTAAGTATGCCACCAGGTGCGTGCCCTGGTACCATTTGCGGGCCGATGGAGGACCAGCGTCCCGCGCTCACGCAGTTTCTGACCGAGTTCAAACGGGTCTCGACCGCGATCGTGGACAGCTACTTCATCGTCGATACGGAGCGGCGAATCGTCGATTTCAACCGGGCCTTCTTCGCGCTTTTGCCGCGCAGCGTCGCACGCGGCCTCAAGGGCAAGCACTGCTTCGAGGTCCTCGAGCTCAACATCTGCGCGAACGAGTGCATCGCCCAGCAGTGCTGGGCGGACAACCGCCACGTTCGCCTCGACGAGATTTCGGGCAACATCACCGGCGAGGCCCAGAAGCTCCGCTTCATCCTCTCGGCGGTCCCGATCACCGACGAGGCTGGCACCCCGGTCGGGGCGCTCGAGATCCAGCGCAACGTCACCGACGAGGCGGTCGTCCAGGTCAAGTACCAGGAGATGCTCGAGACCGAGGCCCGCGAGCGCGAGCGCCTGGCCAACCAGGTCCGGATGCGGACCAAGGAGCTGCTCGAGACCAACCAGCTCTTATTGAAGACCCAGAAAGAGCTGCTGGCCTACAAGAAGGGCCTGACGGTCTAGCCAGCGAAGGCCTACGCACCTGCGATCTTGCGAGCGACGCGAATGCCGTCGAGCGCCGCCGAGACGATGCCGCCCGCGTAGCCCGCACCCTCGGCGCAGGGGTACAGCGCGACGAGGTCCGGCGACTGGAGGGATTCGGCGTCGCGCGGGACGCGCACCGGCGACGAGGTTCGCGACTCGACACCGACGAGGACCGCGTCCTCGGTGACGTAGCCCTTCATCTGCCGATCGAACACGGTCAGGGCCTCGCGCAGGCGCTGCGCGAGGGGCAGCTTCGTCGCATCGAGCACGGCGCCGAGATCGGTCGCCGTGAGGCCTGGCTCGTACGAGCTCGACGGGACGGTGGTCGAGGCCCGGCCCGCGACGAAATCGGTGGCGCGGGTGGCGGGTGCGCGGAGCATGCCGCCGCCGGCGGTCATCGAGGCCTGCTCGAGCAGGCGCTGGACCGCGACACCGCGCAGCGGATCTTCACCCGGGAGATCAGCGAGCGAGACGCCGACCACCAGGCCCGAGTTCGCGTACGGCGAATCGCGCTTCGAGAGGCTCATGCCGTTGACGACGAGGCCATCGATCTCCGTCGAGGCGGGGACGATCCAGCCGCCCGGGCACATACAGAACGAAAAGGCGCCGCGACCGTCGTCGGGCGTGAAGGCGAGGCGATAAGGAGCCGCCGGCAGCTTCGGGTGCCCTGCCGCCCGGCCGTACTGGATCTTGTCGATCAGCGGCTGCGGGTGCTCGATGCGGACGCCCATCGCGAACGGCTTGGCTTCGAGCCGCACGCCAGCGGCGAGCAAGAACGTGTAGACATCGCGCGCCGAGTGGCCGGTCGCGATCACGACGGCGCGGCCGATCAGCTCGTCGCCATCAGCGAGGCGCACCCCGACGGCGCGGCCGTCCTTGACCACGAGCTCGGTGACCCGCGCGCCGAACCGGATGATCGAGCCCACCCGCGCGAGCTCTTCGCGCAAGGCAGTGATGACCTTGGGCAGCTTGTTCGAGCCGATGTGTGGGCGCGCGTCGACGAGGATCTGCTCGGGGGCACCATGGACCGCGAGGATCTCGATCACGTCGCGGATGTCGCCGCGCTTGTGCGAGCGCGTGTAGAGCTTGCCGTCGGAGTAGGTGCCCGCGCCGCCCTCACCGAAGCAGTAGTTCGAATCGCTATCGACGCGGCCGTGCTGGGTGAGGCCCTTGAGATCCTTGCGGCGATCGCGGACGTTCTTGCCTCGATCGAGCACGATGGCCCGGATGCCCGCGCGCGCGAGCTCGTACGCGCAGAACATGCCGGCCGGGCCGGCGCCGACGATGATCACCGGCGGGCCCGAGGTCTCGCGCAGCGGCGCGCCGCCGATGGGGCCCTGCGTCCCCGAGGCGCCGACGACGATGTGAAACCGAATGCGACCACGGCGCGCATCGATCGAGCGCTTGCGAATCTCGAGCGGCGGGAGCTGCGCGGGAGCCACACCGAGCTGCTTCGCGAGCCGACCGACGAGCTCGGCGCTGTCGTCGGGTTCGTCGAGATCGAGCTCGATCGAGTAGTCGCGATCGGGATCGAGCTTCAATTGATCTCCTGATCGTCCTGGCGGAGGTGGTGCCACTTCTTGGCCAGGCGTTGCAAGGCTTCGTTCGGATGTTCTGCCATGCGCTCGACCACCCCACCCGCCTCGGCATCGGGCGTGCGCGCGAGGATCGGTAAGGCAGCGACGAGCACGCGGCGATCGTGCTCGAACATACGCTCGCCCGGGCGCGCCGCGGCGATCGCGCTGTTGCACGCGGCGACGATCGCCGGGCGTGCGGCGGGCAACTTGCGCCGGCCGACCTCGGTCACGAGCGCGGCCCTCCCGACGAGATGAACGACATCGAGCCGCCGTGCGAGCTCGCCATCATCGAGACGATGCGCCGCCGTCGCGTCGAAGATCGGGGCGACGGGCGCCGGGTGACCGAGGCGCGCGAGCACGGCGTGTGCGGCCGCACGAACCTCGGGATCGAGGACGCGCGTGAGGGGCACGATGGTCTGGAGCTCGACGAGCTCGGGCATCGTCACCGCGATCTCGAGCGCGAGCTTCCAGCGCTCCGCGACGACGCTGGAGGATCCCTCGGACGTCACCAACGTCCGTTCGAGCAACCCGCGCAGCTCGGGCGGTGGCGGCGGTGGCGGTACAGTCGGGCTCGCGAGCTGGAGCGCGACCCCGCGCGCGAGCATGCCGAGCTCGTCATCGGGCACCGCGACCTCGGCGAACCGGCGACGAGTCTCGACGCGGCGATGCGGCGGCAACTGGCGTGCGATCCGGCCGCACGCGAGCCAGGTCACCGGGTCGAGCTGGCCGTCGCCTGCTTCGACGATCGCGGCGAGCACGTCGGTGAGGTCGGCATCGTCGAGTACGCGGGTCTCGCGCGCGCTCGCGATACACGCCGCCAGCGCAGCTGCCGCGGCGGGCTTCGCGACGAACGTCCCCGGAGCGGCCGCGACATCCGAGAGGACGGCCACGGCGCGCGCATCGCCGATCGCACCGAGAGCGCGCGCGGTCGCGGCGACGAGCGCATCATCGATGCTCTGCTCGAGGATCTCGATCAGCGCGGGCACCGCAGCGCGATGGCGCACGGCACCGATGATCTCGACGACCGCTCGCGGCGGCGCGGGCTTGCGGAGCCGCGCGAGCAACACGTCACCGACCCGACTGTCGAGCTTGCCGGCGAGCGCCCGCGCCGCGAGCAGTGCGGCGGCCTGGCGCGCGATGTGGCGACCGCGATCTTCGTCGTCGGCGCCGTCGGGATCGACCTCGTCGCGGTCCTCGTCGTCCTCGGCTCCGAGCTCGGCGTGCGCGTCGTCGGCCTCGGGGAGCGCACCGAAGGTGGAACGCGCCGGCTGTTCATCGTCCCCCTGCTCGGTGCTGACGATCTCGACCGCGAGCTCGCGGAGCATGAGGGCGAGCTCCTCGGGCGACCAATCAGTCTGCCTGGCGAGCCACGCATCGATCGCCGCGTCGCCACCGGTGCGATAGATCTCGATCAGTGGATTCCCGCCGAGGACGAAGGGCTCCGCGAGTAGATCCTCGTCGTCGAGGCCGCGATATTTCTGCGCCATCGTCGCCGGCGCGAACCGGGCGTGCAACACCGGGACGACTTCGTCGAGCTTCGAGACGATCCACAGCAGGTGATGGACGAGCTCGTCGGGCTTGCACGGGACGGCAAAGCGATCGACCCAGAGATGTGCCGAATGGTGAACGCTATCGATCGTCACCGCGGTGTTGCGATAGCGACCACCATACGGAGCGAGCCAAAGCGTGTGGAACGCGAGCAGCACGGTGTTCTCGCCCGGCACGCTCGGGCCGGCGAGCTTGAACGCGATGCCGAAATCTTCGCGATCGAGATCCTCGATGATGCTGGGGTACGCGTCGACGGGGAACCGCACCGCGCGTGCTCGCGGCGGCAGCCCGTGCGACCAGGTGTTGTCGTCGTCGGGCTCGCTGTCGTCGTTGTTGAAGGTTTCGTCGGCTTCGTCGTTCGCGTCGGCGTTGGCTGCGTCGGGCTCGAGCTCGATCACGCCGGTCTCTTCGTCTTCTTGCTCGGTCTCGTCGTCGAGCTTTCGGAGCTGGGTATCGGTTCGATCCCCACCGATCTCGCCCGACACCGCCGCGAGATAGGTCTCGCCCGTCGAGGTCGCTGCACGCACGATCCCGACGCGCGTGCCCTCGGCGTCGTCCTCGTCGTGCTCGTCGTCATCGTCATCGTCGTCGTCGTCATCGTCGTCGTCGTCGGCGTCATCGTTGCCGAGGATCGGCAAGCTCGTGCCAGTCTGGAAGAACCACGCGGCTTCGATCCCGACGCTGTCGGCGCCGTCGATCAACCGGCGCTGGACATCGACGGCCATGCCCGCCTCGGCGGGTGCCCACGGCACACCGATCATGCGCAACGGGCCGTCGAGCTCGTCCGGGAATTCTTCGATGAACGTCTCGGCATCGGGAATCAGCGGCGCGATGTACCGCAACACGTCGAGCAAGCGCGCTCGAGCGGCAGGAGAGGCCATGCGCAACACCATGAACGCGAACGCGGTGTCGCCTTCGAGCGGTTCGAGCCCGTGGATCACGACCGCCACTAGTTGCCCTCCTGGCGCGCATGCCAGTCGCGAAAGAGCGCCTTGAACTCGGGCCACTCGAGGAGCGCGCCGAGGTCGCGATCGGTCTCGACCTTGGCGAGGTGCTCGTAGTCGTGCTCGACGGCGAGCTTGACCTGATGGAACGCCTTGGCCATGTCGCCGACCGCGGCATAGGCACACGCAGCCGCGTGATAGATGTATGGATTCTCGGCGGCGAACGGTTGCGCCCGATCGGCGATCCGTGCGGCCGCTTCGAAGGCCTTGACCGCGTGCGCCTGGATGCACGCGTTGTTGAGCGAGCGGAGATAGTTCGTGCGCTCGTTGCCCTCGTCGGGGATGGGCAGCTCGAGCACCCGATCGTAGAGTGCGAGCGCGATATCGCGCTCGTCCGCGGCGATCGCATCGCCCGCGATCTTCGCGAGCAGCGTCACGTTCGCGGGTAGCACGGGGACGAGCTTGCCCATCCGGTCGGGCGCGTGCGCGAGGATCGCCTCGGCGAGCTCCGCGAACAGCTCCTCCGCGACATCGCCGTACGACACCACCTCCGCACCACCGACCGAGAACGCGCGCTCTCCGACGATCCTCGCCGGCAGCACGTCGCTCAGCACCGCATCGACGACCTCGTCGAACCGCGGATGCTCCGCGCGTGCGGCCCGGGTCGCGACGTTGACCCGGACACCCGCCTCGAACGAAGGCAACACCTCGAGCAAGCGATCCATCGTGTCGAGCCCCGCAGCCTCGCCATCGAGCAAGAGCATCGCGTGCGTGAACTGGACATCGCCATCATCGGGCGCGAAGCGCAGCGCGCGATCGGTCATCGCGAGCGCCTTCTTGACGCGCACCGGATTCGGCGGCGGCTCTTCCGCGTCGTCGTCGTCGTCGTCCGGCTCGGCGGGCGCGGCATCGTCCGCCTCCGCGAGGCGCTCGTTCTCCGCCGCGACCACGCGCTTGGCTTCGTCCGGATCGTCGATGCCCCGGACCTCGATGGCGCTGCCCGAGGCATCGCGGATGAAGCTGGGAGTCACGACGATCCGCAGCGCGGGCCAGTGCGCGAACCGATAGTCGCCGACGAGCCCCGCGCGCAGCTGCGCCTCGAGCTCGGTCGCGATCTCCGGCGTCAGGGCGACCGTGGTCTCGTGGCCTTCGGTGGTGAACGTCGGCTGGTCCGCCGGCTTCAACTGGAGCAGCGTCTCGGTGCCGCGCAACGTGTAGGGCCGGCCGTGCCGCAAGCGCCCGCGCATCGCGCGCGGCAGGGCGCTCGCGTACAAGGCACCGAGCTCGATCCGCAGGCCATCGCTCGTGTCGATCTTCATGTCGCCGGCGGAGGTCAGCTCCTCGCTCGAACCCTCGAGCTCGACGCGCTTCTTCACCACGATCGAGGTCGCGGCATCCGCGAGGGTCGAGCTGCGCGCCAGATCCGTCGCGAGCAGGGGCAAGCGGCGCTTGAGGATCTCGAGCAGCCCCGTCGTCGACCACTCCTGGATCAGCTTGTACTCGTCCTCGGTGAGGCCGACGATCTGGAGGAATCGCGCCTTGCCAAACTCCGACGTGATCTCGCCGAGCTCGGGATCATCGGTGAACAGCACCGCGCTGATCGAGGTCGGACGGATCGCCTGGTCGGGAGGACCGATCGCGATCGGTCCATTGAGACCCATCTTGTGGCCCGCGGCGAACCGGTTGCCGGTGCCGAACACGTAGCGCCCGAGGTTCTGCAAGAAGTTCAGCGCCCAGACCGGGACCTGCTCCTCCTGCGGCGCGCGCACGAGCCGGAAGGTGAGCTCGAAGCCAAAGCCGCTCGTCTCCGGATCGTCGGTCTCCTTCTGAAACAGATCGGAGAACCCGTACGTCACGAAGTGAAAGTGCGGAGCGGGGTCGGTCCGGAGATAGACCGAGATACCGTGGATCGGATCGTTGCCACCGAGCGAGTACGGCAACACCGTGCCGAAGTGCGCGTGCGGCTCGGCGTGCTTGTAGAGCGGCGCGAGGGCGCGATCGATCGCGGCCCACCCCGGCGCTTCATCTTCACCGCGCTCGGCGGGCGACGGTGCGAGTGCATCCGCGAGCATGTCATCGCGCACGAGGCTGCCGACCAGCACGGCCTCGAGCTCGGGCGAGAGCTCCTCGGCGATCCTCGCGATCGAGAGCTGCTTGGAGTACTCGTCGAGCCCGCGCAGGCCATCGAGCTCGACGAGCTGCGCGGCGGTCGGAGACTTCGCATCGAGCCTCGCCAGCAACTGGCGATGCGCGATGCCGTTGTTGATCCACCGCCACGCGAGCTCGCTCCAGCGCGCCGGCTCGACCTGATCGAGCTCGTCGTTCGCGAGCGCCTTGGCTCTCGCTTCGGTCGCGGCGCGCTCGTCTGCCTCGCGCTTGCGCTCCTCGGCACGCCGCGGATCGAGATCGAGTGCGCGAAATGCGGCCAGGTGCGCACGCATGTCGGTGATCGTACCGAGCTGTTCGCGACCCGCGCGGAGCTCGTCGATCAAGCTGGTCGCATCGCGCACGATCCGCGCCTTGTGGCGCCGCCCGATCTCGAGGTAGCGCGCGAGCTCGGGCTCGTCGAACAGATAGGCCCGCCACACGGAGTACAGCGCGGTCGGAATGAACTTCTCGCACGCGTCGTAGCGCGCGGCGAGCTGATCCTTCGGCACGATCTGGTTGAAATCGACGTTGAACAGCTGCGCGACCTCGCTCAGCCGATTCTCGAGCAGCGCGCAGATCCAGCGCGAGCGGAAGAACATGAACTCGGTGTCGCGACGTTTCGGCTCGAGCCGCGAGAACTGCGGATCGTACGGCAGGATCAGCGCGGCGAGCTCGGGTGTGGGCGAGACCTTGCCGCGCAGCTTGCGGACGCCGATCTTGAGCGCGTCGTCCGAGATCTTGTCGCGGCGATGCGCACCGCACAGCGCGGTCAGGTACACGAGCGAATCGAGTGAATCCGCGACCACCGTGAACGCGCGCGCCTGTGCGCTGTAGTGCACGACCTGGCGCGGCCCATCCCACTCGTAGAGCTCGACGTGGAAGCTGTCGCCATTCTCGGCGTGACCGACGCGGAACGCACCGCAGAACGCCTCGACCAACCAGTTGCCACCGCGATCGACGATCGCCTCGAACAGGTTGCGTCCGACGGCCGGCCGAACCTGCGCGCCGTGCGCGCCCGCGGGGGGGCCGAGCCCTTCGGGATTGTGATCGAGGTGGAGGCCGACGAACGCGACATCATCGGCCGCGGCGTAGTACGCGGCGACATCCGGCGGCGCCGCCATGCCGTACGCGCGCGCGAACGCGTCGGCGTGGGTCGCATCCGGCGCTTCGCGACCGGTCACCGTGGCGAGGTACTTCGTGACGAACTGGAGCGGCCCCGCGGCGAACTGGAGATCGAGCGCCTTCGCACCACCGAACACGTTGACGCGGTCTTCCCACGTCCGATCGCCAGGCGGTGCGAGCTTCGCGATCAAGCCATCATCGCCGCCGATCAACAGCCCGTCACCGAATGGCGCGACCGCCCACAAGTGCGCGGCGAGCTCGTTCGCCTGAGCCTGCCAGTTGCGCCCATCGTCGGTCGAGATCAGGATCTGACCGCGATCGCCGACGATGCCGATCGGACGATCGGGCCCGATCGCTTCACCGAACAACGTCATCGCTTCGAGATCCGCATCGACCTCGGTCTTCACGCGCGTCCACCACGCGCCATCTGGCGAGCGCGCGACGAAGCCGCCATCGCCGATCAAGATCCACGTGCCGCGCTTCGTGAGCTCGAGCGCGTTGAGCGGCTTGGTCGTGCCGGTCGCCGCCATCGTGATCGTGCCGGCCTTCCAGCGCCGGAGCGATCCGTCGAAGCCGAGCACGACCATCTCGTCGCGCACCGGCCGTGCGGCATTGAGGCGCACCGTGGTCTCGAGATCGATCTTCTGCAGCTGCTCGTGGACGATCCGCGCCGCGAAACCTTCGCTGCCGACGACCCACACCACGCCATCGGCGGCGACGGCGAGCCCGTGCAAGCACGCCTCGGTCTCGGTCTCGAGCAACTTCCAGGTCGCGCCACGATCGCGCGAGACCGCGAGCTGGCCGTACTCGCCGCACACCCAGATCGCATCGCCGATCACGAGCAAGTCGCGCAGCCCGAGCTCGCGCGGAGCCCGCTGGCGCTCGAAATGGCGCGCGTTCGAAGAGGCGAGCAGCGTCGGCGTCTTGCCCGAGGTCCCGCCCGCGATATGGATCATCTGATCGGTGATCGCGAACGCGGCGATGTATCCGAGGTCGGTCGGCGGTTGCACCACCGTGAGCTCCAGATCCACCTGACCAGTCTGCTCAGCGGTCCCGATTTTCCTAGTGGTCGCGCGCAGTTTCGCTGGTTCGTGCCCGAGCCATTCCGTTCACCTTGACAACCCATCCGCTATCACGGATATTGATCTGGCTCGCGAACGGACCCTTTGTCCGCTTCATCATCTCCTCCTCTTCTCTGCGGAGGGCCCGTTCGCGAGCCATGTCTCCTTCGCCTAGAAGTTGAAGGTCGGGCTCTTCGGCTCAGAAGAAGCTGTAGCTCGCGCCGACGTTGAACGTGACCGGTAGACCTCCCGGCGTGTTGTCGTGCGTCATCATCACCATCGTCGTCGCACCGTTTTCGTACTCGAGGCGGGTGCCGAGCTCGTCGCCCCAGACGACCGGATAGATCCGCACGTCGGCGTAGAGCACGCCGAACAGCTGCGCACCGAGGCCCGCGACGGCGCCGACGCCCCACTGCGACTGCGGCGAGCGCGCCGTATCGACGACTCCCGGGATGGGATATTCGACACCGATCGAATCGGTGATCATCGAGGGCCGTGACACGAGCGCAGGCCCGACCACCGCGGTCAACGACGCGTGCTTGGTCCCGAACAGATCGAAGCGAAAGCCGAGGCTCGTGATCGATGCGATCCCATCGGCGTGCGCGACGTTGACGTACGTCTTGCTCTGATCGACGAGGTCGTACTGCTCGAAGTGAAGCTCGAGTGGCCCGAGCCCGAGCACGATGCCGCGGCCGCCGCCGGTGTTGTAGATGTTCTTGGAATCGGCGAACGACCCCTGCCCGATCTCGAGCGCGATGAACAGCCCGCGATCGACCGAATAGGGTCGATCGGGCTCCGGAGGTTTCACCGCCGGCGGCGCGCGCCGAACGGACGGCGGTGGAGGCGGTGTCACCTCGACAGGTACCGGCACTGGTGCGGGGGCCACTTCGCCCACAGGCACAGGCACAGGCACAGGCACAGGCACAGGCACGGGCACGGGCACGGACTCCGGCGTCGACTCGGGCGCAGGTGCTTCCTGCGCGTACGACCGCGAGGCCCACGCGATCATCGACGCGACGAGCAACTTAGAACGCAAAGCCAGCCTCCAACCCGGTGCTCGTATGCGCGCTGTTCATCGCGCTCCACAACAGCTTGGCCTCGACATAGAGCACCTTGATCGCGGTGAACCGAAACCCCGCAGACCACGGCGATGCGTGCGACAGCTGATCGAAGCCTCGGGTCTGCTGGCCATCGAGCCACGTCAGCCAGTTGAGATCGCCCTCGACGAAACCTTCGAGCATCGCGACGTTGTGGTGCGCGACCGGCAACCAGTACGTCGCGCCCGCGCGCAGGAACGTGCCGAAGAAATTGTAGCTCGCATCGCCTGCTTTCGTCGTGACGTCCGCGTCGGGCGTGTACGAGCTCAACGTGCGGTCGTGGAGCCCCATCGAACCGAACGCGAACTTGCCGCTCGCGCGCACGCCCCAGTGGCTCGTCGTCGACGTGCTCGCCGTCGCATAACCGAAATCGAACATCCACCCAGAGGTGTCACCGCCGAGCGAGCGCGATGCGATCTCGAGCCCGGCGCAGAGCCCGCCGAAGTTCTGTGATGGATCCGAGGCCGCGCCCATGAGATCGACCGCGCTCTGCGCACGCTCGACGTTGACGGTGCTCGTCGTCTCCGTCGTCACGCGGTAGTAGCTACCTTCGTCCGACACCGTCCGCGTCGTCTTGGAATCGACGGCGCCGGCGGCCGCGAGTGCGCCGAGCCCGAGCAAGCTCGCGCGGGTCAGCAAGCCCCCTCGATCGCCAATGTAGATCGAGCTCGACCTGCCGCCCGAGACCCCGGTCGGTGCGGTTGCACCTCCATCTTGGGTCCGGAAGGCCGCCGTACATCCGACCGCACCGAGTGCGATCATCACCACCCAACGTCGGTCCATGAACCTCCCATCCTCGCACGAGCGAAAATCCGAGGTCAGGGCGCGATGGGGTAAATCATCCTGCCGCCGGCGCTCTAATGATCGTTAGCGTCCCAGTAATCGACCTCGGCTTGGACCACCGCCGAGAGATCCTCGCCGCGTCCGCCTTTGATCGCCCACGTGTAGTCGGTGAAGAAGTTGTTCCGCACGCGTGTCGAGCCGAAATGCGGCTGCTCTGCGAGGATGGCCTCGGGAAGCAGCTCGGTACCGCCGTGCTGATGGCAACCGATGCAGTTCGTTCCCGCGTTGTGATCGCCGAGCTCGATGTACGGGTTCGAGCACCAGCTCGGCGTGCCCGTGCCACCTCGCGCCGCGTTGACCGCGGCCAGAGAATCACCTAGCGATCCTGCGAAGCCACCGCGCGGATCCGGATCGTTCTCGACGTAGCCCGCGACCGCGCACATCTTGTAGTTCTTCCAGGGACCAGGCAGCTGCGCGATCGCGGCCGGCCGATCCGCACCGAAATCGCTATCCGGATCGGGCGACCACCACAGCGTGATCCACAGCCAGTGATCGAGCTCCTTCGACATGATGTGGAGGCCCGGCATGCGGAACACCGCACCGGTCGTCGGCAGGGTCGAGGTGTAGATCGCATCGGGACCCGGATCCGAGCCGCCATCTTCGGTCCAGAACGGATCGTCGCTCGCGAGGCGCTGGGTCATCCGCGCTGCAGATGTATCGAACGTGGGCAGCGGATCGCCGAGGTCGCGATGCCAATCGGCCTTCACGATCACCGCATCGCGCGGTTGCTCGCCATCGAGGCACGTCGGCGTCGCGACATCCATCGTGGTGTAGGCGATCTGGACCTCGACCGTGCTCGCCGCCGCACCGAACACCGCGACATAGATCGGCGCACCGCCCGGCACGTCGCAGCTCTCGTCGCTCGCGCCACCGTCGGATCGACAGTCGAACTCCGTCTCCGTCGGCGCCGAGCCAGCACGCACGTAGAGGTCCGCATCGCCGCGACCCGTCATCGCGATCGTGACGCGCGCCGCAGCTCCCGCCAGGTACGGCCCGAACGTGCGCCACTCGCACGCATCGAGCGCGGCGGGCTCGCGGACCACGACCGGTGCGCCGAGCTTGGTCGCATCCGGTGCAAACGGGTCCGGAGCTGGCGCCGTGCGACACGCATCTTGTTCCTTGTACGAATGGATCAGCTGCCGCATCGCACCCGGGCTGTAGCCGACGCGATTCGCGCCCGCGATGCCCTGCGCTTTGTCCTGCGAAGCGATCGCCGCGAGGTAGTCCGCGTAGCGCTGAGCCGGCCAATCCTGCGGCAGCTCGTCGAGCGCGGTCGTGTTCCACACGAAGCCCGCATCGATCGTGGCGGTGTCGAGTGGAGCCCGCGCTGCCCGCGCGGTGGGCCCTAGGTCGCGATACAGCTTCTTGAATACGCGCTCGAAGTCATCGTGCGTGAACCACGTGTGCCAGGCCGGCAATGCGAACCCGGTCTCGGCGAGCGGGGTCGGGGCGAGCACCTTGCCGACCACGTTCCACGCCGCCGCGCGACGCGCCGCGATCGAGCTGGTTAGCTCGCCATCGCGCGCCGCCATCGTGAGATCCGGCGTGTACTCGGCCGCACCACCGATCACCTTGCGATCCTGGATCGTCGCTGCACCGGTGGTGGTGCCCAGGTGACATGCCGCGGTCTTGTCGTGCGGCTCGGAACACCCGAACAGCAGCGCGAAGAGGACAGCCGCGTAGCGCATGGTCGTCGTAGCTTACAGCGCCGCGTCGCTCGCGGCGGCGTATTCCTTGTTCGAGACCTTGTCGCGGACGAGGAAGTAGATCCAGCCATCGGCGCGCCAGTGCGGGTAGAGCGCGTACTGGCCGGGGTGCATGTTCGTGATGCGGCGGCTCGCGCCGGTCGTGAGGTCGATCAAGACGAGGTTCGCGGTGCCCTTCGCGAGCATGTCCTTGAAGACCGGATCGGCCGCCGAGGCAAAGCCGAGGTCGGCGTAATCGTTGGCACCGACGTAGTGGTGGATGACCATGAAGCGCTCGTCGAACGAGATGCTCGGCTTCGCACCTTGCGTGCAGTAGCGGCCGATCTCCGGCGTCGTCACCGTGTACGAGGTCGCGGTCGGCACGGCGACGACCTTGCGCAGCACGTAGCCGAGCTGCTTCGCCTCGTTACCGAACCGGCTCACGACCATCGTCGTCGAGGGCGAGAGCACGGTGTCGCCTTCGAACGGCGAATTCATCACGACCGACGGCTTACCAGTGTAGTGCGTGCCGTTGTAGACCATCGGCGTGAGCTTCATCGTCGCGGTCGTGCCGAACGCGGCACTCGGATCCGTCGTCGTGCCCGCGCTCGGGTGATCGCTCGTGAACTGGCTGTTGACCACGAAGTAGTCGCCACCACCGAGCCCCGCACCGAGGTGCTGGTACAGGCTCACACCCTCGACGGTGTTGCAGGCGGTCTCCGAGAAGTCGATGCGATCCGGATCGCTCTGGAGCAGCGCCATCGAGCAGAAGCCCGCGCCGATCGGCGTGCCCTGGAACACCCAGCCGCGATTATCAGGGAAGAAGCCCGGGTCGTACGCGGCCTTGACCGAGATGTCCTTGTCGTTCTGGAGATCCGCGATCGCGCCGCCATCGCCGCCGGTGCGACCGTTCGCGACGAATCGACCATCGGCCGAGCTGCGCATCCAGTAGTACGTGTTGTACGAGAGCTCGCGGAGCACGCGCACGGTACCGACCGTCGCCCAGCCGGTGCCGTACGATTTGGTCTGCGCATCGGGCACGCTCGTGAGGCACTGCTTCGGATTCGTCGCGGTACCGCAGCCGTACATGCGGAGGTTGTTCGCCTTGTTCACGGCCGCCCAGCCCTGCGTCGCCATCTGCGAGGTATGGGTCGCGACCTCGCTCGTGATCGAGGCGACACACGAGGTCGGTCCCGTATCCGGCGCGATGTACGTGGTCAGGTTGGGCAAGCCGCGCGCGAACCACTCCGCGACGATATCGAAGTCCGCCTGGGCGAGCCGCGGGTGGTTGCCCTTTGGCATCGACGCGCGGTTCTTGAACTTGCCGTACTCGAGCGCCCAGGTATCGGCGGTGTTGCTGCCCTCGCCGGCCGGATACGCCTGCTTGAACGTGTCCTGGAACCAACCGAGGTGCGCGGCGCCGGCGTAGATGCCGAGCTTCGCGGGCACGAACGGCGAATCGGCCTGGCCCGGCTCGAGGCGGATGCAGTCGACGATGTCCTTCGCCGGCTTCGCGCCCGAGCCCGGCGCTTGGTACGTCACGGTCAGATCGACCGTCGCATCGGCGTAGGCGTTGACGCCGACGTAGAACTTCGCGGGACCGGCCGCATTGAACTGGGTACCGGTGCAGTCTTCATTCGAGCTGCTGGTGTAGGGGCGACAATCGTAGTTCGTCGTCGAGACTTCTTCGCTGCGCTTGACGTAGAGGTCGGCATCGCCCGTGCCCTCGAGATGCGCCTCGAGCTTGGTACCGGCGGCCACGTCGTACGGACCAAAGGTCTTGAAGTCACCGGCGTGCATCGCGATGCCGGTCTGGTTGTCGGTGTGCGGCGTGCCGCCCGAGGTGGTGTTCAAGCACGTCGAGGTCGCGACATCGGTCTTGTCTTGCCAGTCGCGCAGCGTCGTCTGGTTCGGTGCGTGGCACTCCGCGCACTCTTGCGACGGCGCGTTCTTGTTCATGCCGAGCAACGTGGTGGCTTGCTTCGCGAGTGCATCGTCCCCGAGCGTGACGGGGTTGCGGAGTTGACCGTTACCACCGGTGACCTCACCGACCGACTGCGGGATGTCCTGCCAGATGCACGCGGGATCGGTCGGCGTCGCGCCGCACTTACGAATGAACTGCAGCGCCTTGCCGAACTCCGAGGTCGTCCAGTTCGCATCCGTATCGAACGCGACATCCGTCGGCATCCAGTACTTGTGACCGGGTTGATTCCACAGGTCCGTAGTGATCGCGGTCCACGAGGTGTCGGTGCCCTGCAGCCGATCGAGCCACGAGTCGGCCCACACGCCCGCGCCCATGCGATGGCAACGCAAGCACGCGTTCGCCTCGGCCGAGACCAGCTGCTTCTCTTGCTTCCAGCCCTGGCCCTTGAGGTTGATGATCGAGTACGGCGAATCGTTCGCGCCGATCGCGAAGTCCGGATCGAGGCCCATCTTCGGGATGATCGGGTTGCCCTGGCCATCCTTCGCCCCGTCGATCCACGGCGAGTGGACGAACGGATCGGCATCGTGGCAGCGGTTGCACTCGATGCCACTACCCATGCCGCCGTGGACGCCGCTCCAGAGAGTTTGTGACTTCTCTTTATCGGCCGGGTGCGGCACGTGACCGCCATCGGTCTTCGAGTACAGCGCGTTCTGGAAGAAGCAGGTCTTACCGGTGAACGGGTTGTGCCCGATCATCGCGATGTCGTTGTACTGATCACCGGTCAAGCCGCCGATGCTCTTGCGACAGAGCAGGACCCAGTGGGTGCCTTGATCGTTGGTCTTCTCGGCGACGCGCGGGCCGGCCTCGCACAGCGAGTAGATGTACTGCGGCTTGTCGCACTTCGCGAGCGTGCCGATCTGCGGATGGTTGACGGTGCCGTTGCCATCCGTCGCGGTCATCGGAATCTCCGTCGAGTCGAGACAGCTGTAGGTCTCGTACGAGCCGTCGCTGATCTTCTTGAAGAACGGAATCTCGCCCATCTCCTGGACGCAACGCTCGCCGTAGCCGACCGGCGAGTTGATCATCACTTCGCCGCTCGGGCCATCGGCCTTGCCATCGAGGCCCGCGGCCTTGCCGTCGTCCCACGCCGCGAACAGATCGCGCTCGGTCTTGATCTCGAGCTCGCCTCCATCGAACACGCACATGTCGATGATCGAGTCGGTGCCGGCCGCGGCTTGCGCGATCATCGCCGGCGTCGGCTGGCTCGCCCACTCGGGGCCGTAGAACGGCTTGGTCAGCGCGGGGTCGACGAACGGGCCATCGATCGTGCCTTGGCTACCGGTCAGCGCGGTGCCGGTCGCCTTGAGCGCGCCGCAATCGATCGTGCCGAACTTGCCGCGGCGGGCCTGGGTGTAGACCTCCTTGCCGCCGAGGTCCTGGTTGGTCTGGATGACGATGCGACCGTTCGAGTGGTTGTAGAGCGGCTTGACCTCGAGGTCCTCACCGCACCCACTGAACAGAACCAGCGCGCCTCCGAGCAGGGTGGCGAGTCGAATAGCCGTTGGCGTTCGCATGGAACGGTCTATCGCAACAAAGGCGCCACATTGTGCCCCACTGATCTCAGCTACATGGGGCGTGTTGCCGCTGGGAGACGGCGAATGTCCCAGCCGGCAGGGCACGCCAAATGTGAGGCAGTCCGCGCTGATTGCGCCGGCTTAGACGCCGCCGGCTAGACTCCGGCTAGACGAACGCGTCGACCGGCATGTCGATCGCCGAACGGTCTTCGCGCGCGATCAGCTGCGCCTTCGCAGCGACGCCCGGCAGAACGTTCTGCGCGAAGTATTGCGCCGCGTACTTCTTGCCGGCGTAGAACGCCTTGTCGGGATGATCGGCGGCGAGCTTGCCGGTCGCGGCCTCCGCGATCACGGCCTGCTCGAGCAGCAGCCAGCCGATCGTGGTCTCCGACATCATCTCGAGGAAGCGATTCGCGACCGAGGGCACGAGCTCCATCTTGCCGCCGCCGAACCACTGCAGGAACTTGCCGCCCGACGCGGTCATCGCTTCCATCGCCTGGCCGAGGATCGCGATCGAGTCCTTCAGCGACTCGTGGTCCTTGTTCTTCGCGACGAACGTCGCGACGTCCTTACCGAAGGCCTGGACGTTCGCGCCACCGCGCTGCATCAGCTTGCGCCCGACGAGGTCCATCGCCTGGATGTGGTTCGTGCCCTCGTAGATCGAGAAGATCTTCGAGTCACGGCAGTACTGCTCGACCGGCCAATCACGCAGGAAGCCCGCGCCGCCATAGACCTGGATCGCGGTCGCGCAGATCAGGAATGCCTGATCGCTGCCGTATGCCTTGAGGAGCGGCACGAGCAGATCGACCTGGCCCTGGTGATAGTCGATCTGCGCGTTGTCACTGCTGCCCGCCTTCTCGAGCGCATTGTGCCGATCGATGTGCATGGTCAGCTTCACGGCGAGGGCGCGAATGCCTTCGACGCGCGCCTTCATGTCGAGCAGCATCCGCTTGACGTCGGGGTGCTCGATGATCGGCACGCGCGGAGCGGTCGCATCCTTCCAGTTCTTGATCGAGCTGCCCTGCTTGCGCTCCTTGGCGTAGTCCAGCGCGTTGAGATACGCCGAGCTCGCGATCGAGAGGCCTTGCAGGCCGACGCCGATGCGCGCGGCGTTCATCAAGTGGAACATCTGGGACATGCCCTTCTGTTCGACCGAACCGACGAGCTCGCCTACGCAGGCGCCGTTGTCGCCGAAAGCGAGCTGCGCGGTCGACGAGGCCTTGATTCCCATCTTGTGCTCGATGCCCGTCGTGGTGACGTCGTTCGGCGTCCCGTCGAGCTTCAGTTTCGGCACGATGAACAGCGAGAGGCCCTTCGTACCGGCCGGCGCGTCCGGCGTGCGCGCGAGGACCATGTGCACGATGTTCGCGCTCATGTCCTGATCGCCACCACTGATGTAGATCTTGGTCCCCTTGAGGTTGTAGGTGCCGTCGGCGTTCTTCGTCGCCTGCGTCGCGGCCGAGCCGACATCGCTACCAGCTTGGGTCTCGGTGAGGCACATCGTGCCGCTCCAGGTGCCGTTCATCATGTTCGGCACCCACTTGGCCTGCTGCTCCGGCGTGCCGAACGTGACGATCACGTCGGCCGCGCCCTGGGTGAGCGCCGGGTACATGTTGAAGCTGGTGCACGCACCGCTCATGAACTCTTCGACCATCATCGCGAGCGTGAAGGGACCGCCCTGGCCGCCGTGCTTGGCTTCGGTGGCGAGCGTGCGCCAGCCCGCATCGAACAGCGCCTTCCAGGCCTCTTTGAAGCCGGGGGGCACTTTGACCTGGCCGTCTACGAGCTTGCAGCCGACTTCATCACCGATGGAGTTGATCGGGCCCAGGTGCTTCTGAACCCAGCCGTAGGATTCTTCGAGCACGGCGAGGACCTCGTCCTTGCCCCAGTCCGCGTAGGGCTCCTTGCTCAACAGATCCTCGATGTGGAACTGCTCGAAAAGCAGGAACGAGAGGTCGCGAAGATTCGCTTTGTAAAAGTTCTGTTGCGCCATGGGGTGCTCCGCTGAATGAACCGTCATTCATTTTATGGACCGGCTAACACGTCGCGTCAAGTGGGTGGCTTGCACACTCGCAGCAGGAGGCTTACTGAGGTGCCGATGACCGCCGAACGTCACGAGTTTCAGGCCGAGGTGAAGCAGCTGTTGGACCTGATGGTCCATTCGCTTTACTCGGACAAAGATGTCTTCCTTCGCGAGCTGATCTCGAACGCGAGTGATGCGCTCGACAAATTGCGCTTCGAGCGGGTCGCGGGCACCGAAGGGGGCACCGAAGCGGGCACCGAAGCGGGCTCCGATGGCCAGCCCGAGCTCGGTATCACGCTCGCCGGCGATGCCGCCGCGCGGACCCTGACGATCGCCGATAGCGGCATCGGCATGACCCGCGACGAGGTCATCAAGAATATCGGCACGATCGCGAAGTCGGGCACCAAGGAGTTCCTCGCGGCGGTGAAGGCCAAGGCCAATCAGGGCGCGCTCGCGCCCGAGTTGATCGGTCAGTTCGGCGTCGGGTTCTACGCCGCGTTCATGGTCGCCGATCGCATCGAGCTCGTCACGCGCAAGGCCGGCGAGACCACCGCGACGAAGTGGGTCTCGACAGGCGATGGTGCGTACACGATCGAGGATGCCGAACGCGATCACTCCGGCACCACCATCACGCTGCACTTGAAGGCGGTCGACGACGAGCACGGCCTGCACGATTACTCGAACGACCGCGTGGTCGACGACATCGTGAAGCGCTACTCCGACTTCGTCGCCTATCCGATCAAGCGCGGCGAGACCACGCTGAACTCGATGAAGGCGATCTGGGATCGGCCCAAATCCGAGGTCACCGAGGAAGAATACAAAGATTTCTACAAGCACCTCTCGCACGACTGGAACGATCCGCTGCGGACGATTCCCGTGAAGATGGAGGGCACGCTCGAGGCGTACGCGCTCCTCTACCTGCCGACGAAGCCTTCGTTCGATCTGTTCTCGCCCGAGATGAAGCGTGGCGTGCAGCTCTACGTCAAGCGCGTGTTCGTGATGGACGAGTGCAAGGAGCTGATGCCGAGCTACCTGCGGTTCGTCAAGGGTGTCGTCGACGCGCACGATCTCTCGCTGAACGTGTCGCGCGAGATCCTCCAGAAGGATCGCCAGATCGCGATCATCAAGAAGCAGCTCGTCAAGAAGGTGCTCGGCTCGCTCGACGAGATGAAGCGCGACGCCCGCGATCAATACCTCGAGTTCTGGGCAGGCTTCGGACCCGCGATCAAAGAGGGCATGGTCACCTCCGAGGGTGATTCCGAGAAGATCCTGGATCTCGTCGTCGCCGGCACGACCCACGGAGAGCAACCGACGACGCTCGCCGAGTACGTCTCGCGGATGAAGGAAGGCCAGGACGCGATCTACGTCCTGACCGGTACGTCCAAGGAAGCGGTCGCGCGATCGCCGTTGCTCGAAGGCTTCAAGGCCAAGGGCTACGAGGTGCTGCTGTTCTCCGATCCGATCGACGAGATCTGGCTCGAGCGCGAGCCGAAATTCGGCGACAAGCAACTCAAGTCGATCGGTCGCGGCGATGTCCAGCCGGGGTCCGAAGACGAGCGCAAGGCCGATGCGGCCGCGATCGAAGATCAGCGTCGCGAGCTCGGCGATCTGCTCGCGTGCCTCAAGGCCGCGATCGAGACCGACGTCAAGGACGTACGGCTGTCGAGCCGGTTGACCTCGTCGCCGTCGTGCCTCGTCGCCGACGAGCATGATCTCACGCCGCGCATGCAGAAGCTGCTCGAGCAGATGGGTCAGGCGCCGCCCAAGGTCTTGCCGGTGCTCGAGCTCAACCCGAAGCACCCGCTGATGCCGAAGCTCAAGGCGGCGTTCGGCGTCAACTCGACCGATCCGCGGCTCGCCGCGTACGCGCGGCTGCTCCTCGGCCAGGCCTATCTCGCGGATACCGGCTCGGTGCCGAATCCCGAGGCCTTCTCGAAGGCGCTCGACGACGTGATGCTCGGCGCGATCTGAGCGAGAGAAGCTGCGACCGCGTGGCAGATCGCCTCTGGGCTGTTCGCCACGATCTCGGACGAGGCACACCCCCGAGCTAAACCTAGCGGCGGCGCTACACTCACGCCACCATGCGCAGCTTCGCGGTCTTCTTCTTGGTCGCGTGCCATCAGGATCCAGTCGCGCCCGACGCGTTCTCCGGACTGTGCTCGGACCAGGTCGCTGCGGCTCCGACGTACACGAACATGCAGGAGCTGTTTCGGACGAACTGCATCGTGTGTCACGCGTCCGGCGTCGAGCTCGATCTGGCGCCGACCGTGAGCTACGCGAACCTCGTCGGGCGCAAGCCTCCGAACTATGCGAACCCGATGACCGATGAAGCGTGTGGAACGACCCTGGTCGTGCCAGGCGATCCCGACGCCAGCTACCTGTATCGCAAGCTGACGCTCGCGGCACCGTGTGCCGGATCGCAGATGCCACTCGGCGAGCTCGGTGCGTCGTACATGTTGCAGCCGTGCGAGCTCCAGCTCGTACACGATTGGATCGCCGGCGGAGCGCTCGATAACTGAGACAGAGGAACCGAGTTAGAACCGACTCGCCGACGCACGGACTCACGGACTCACCGACTCAGAGGAGCGACAGCTGTCGGCCGCTCCAGCGCGCGAGGTAGTTCTTGATGTCGAGCTTCTTCACGGTCGCGGTCGAGGACATGTAGCGGATCGTGCCGAAGATCGGGCGGATCGGCCCCCACGGCCGATCGAACAAGCCGAGCGTCCACGAGATTCCGCTGTTCGAGTTCGGATCGCGGCCGTCGACGGAGTACTTGTTGTTGAGCTCGACGAGCGTGTCGAATGCGATCCGCGGCGACGGCGACCACTCGAGGATCTTCTTGCCCCACAACATGCGCAGATAGTTGTGGATCCGGCCCTCGGTGAGGAGCTGGCGCTGCGCTGCATTCCACACGTGGTCGTTGGTCTCGGCGCGCTCGAGTTGTTCGCGCGTGTACCGCTCGGGGCGCGGATCGGTCGCGTGGTCGGTGAGCGTCTTCTGCGCCCACGCCGGGAGCGAAGCGAACGTGCCGGCGCTCGGTTCGTGATGACAGAACACGTGACCCAGACCCCGCCACGTGACGAGCTCGTCGAGAAATCCTTCGCTCGCCGCCGACATGCCCCACCACCCCTCGCGCCGGCCCGTGACCTTCGCGCCGGCGAGGTTCGCGGGCGACCACGTCTCGCGATCGAACACCCGCTGCACCATCTCGTGCTCGGAGATGTGACCGAAATGGAGATACGGCGACAGCCCACTCGAGGGGTCGTTGTCAGGGTTGCTGCGATCTTCGGCGTAGCGCTCGAGCTTGTGCTCGAGGAACTCGTCGAGCGTGGCTCCGGCGGTCGCGGACCCGCCGCGATACGAAACCGGCGCGACCTGGTGATCGATCGGAAGCTTCGAGATGTCGGTCGCTGACTTCCACGCCAGCTTCGGCAGCGCCGCGTCCTTCAAACCTTTCGGGAGGCGCGCGAGCGGATCGGCGGAGGGAAAATCCAGCAAGTGCGGCGCGAGCGAACGCTGGAGCTCGCGGCGATACGACATCGCGGTCAGATACGGCTTGTCGACGGCGCGCAGCGGCAAGAGATTGTTGCCGTCGACCTGCTCGACGCGGACCGGTAGCGTCTTTGCGGCGGCCGCCACCATCCGAGGTAAGAAGAAGCCGGGCTGCTCGTCGGTGACCACGCAACACGCGCGCTTCGCGAGCGCCGCGAGCAGGCCTTTGTCGGCATCGGGCTCGGGCTCGACATACGGAACGTACGTGATGCCTTTCGCCGCGAACCGCTTCGCGTTGTCCTCCATGCCTTGCATGACGAACGTATGGAATCGATCGCTCGCCCACTTGTAGCCGACACGTAGCGGCTCGAACACGACGAGGGGGCGGTCGAGCTGCTTCGCGATCGCGACGGCGTGATCGAGCGCGAAGCTCCACGTGGTGCGCCGCGCCCCGATCATCCAGTACAGGACGTAGTCACCCTTCGGAGCGACGGGCGCGTGGTTGACCGCGGTGACGCGCAAGGCGCGAGTCGCGTCGTTCATCGCGCTACCGTAACGAACGTCGGCGCGATCAGCGAGGCATCACCGTCGCGTTGTTGTCTGTAACCACCTGCGTACGGCGAGCATCGCTGATAGGTTCGGCGGATGCTGAAGGACAAGGTCATCGTCATCACCGGCGCCAGCCGCGGTATCGGTGAGGCGATCGCACGCATGGCGGTCGCCCAAGGCGCGAAGGTCGTGCTCGCGTCGCGCAAGCAAGCTGACCTCGACAAGGTCGCCGCGGATCTCGGTCCGTCCGCGATCGCGGTGGCCTGCCACACCGGCAAGCCCGACGACGTCGATGCGATGTACGCGAAGGCGATCGAGAGGTTCGGCCGCGTCGACGGCTGCGTGAACAACGCGGCGACGAACCCCTATTTCGGTCCACTCATCGACACGCCGGATGCCGCGATCGACAAGACCTTCGAGGTCAACGTGCGCGGCTACCTGTACGTCGCGCGCGGGCTCGTGCGGCACGCGCGGTCGCGCGCGAAGGGTGATCAAGGTGGCTCGATCGTCAATATCGCGAGTGTCGCGGGGATTCGTGCAGCGCCGATGCAGGGCATCTATGGCGCGACGAAGGCGGCCGTGATCAGCATCACCCAGACCCTCGCGTTCGAGCTCGGCAGCTCGAACATCCGGGTCAACGCGATCGCACCGGGCTTGATCGAGACCAAGTTCGCCTCGGCCCTGATCAACAACCCGGCGATCCGCGATCAGGTGGTGAATCGCACTCCGCTCGGTCGCCACGGCCAGCCCGTCGAGATCGCGGGAGCGGTGACGTACCTGCTGTCGGATGCGGCCTCGTTCACGACCGGTACGGTGATCGTCGTCGACGGTGGCATGACGAGCGCGTAGCGCTGGACGTGTGCGCATGTGCGCATCAAAAAACAGGTAACCGATCGGCCATCTCGCTCGTAACGAGCGAGCGTGTCTGAAGCTTCCCTCCGCTGTTGTTCGCGGTGTCATGCGGTCTACAGGGCGGACTTCGCGCGCTGTCCCACCGATGGGGAGCCGCTCGAGCTTCGCGATGAAGATCCGCTGATCGGCACTACGATCGGCGAGCACTACGAGATCGTCGGATTCGTCGGAGAGGGTGGCATGGGCCGCGTCTACAGCGCGCACCACACCCGCCTCCAGCGCCGTCAATTCGCGATCAAGGTGCTGATCGGAGACCTGGCCGCGACGATGTCGACGCGAATTCGGTTCGCACAGGAGGCAGATGCGGCGAGTCGCCTCGATCATCCGAACGTCGTTCCGGTCGTCGATTTCGGCAAGACCCCGACCGGCCTGATGTTCCTCGCGATGGAGCTCGTGACAGGGCCCACGCTCGCGGAACTGATCGCGACCGATGCGCCCCTTCCGGTCGAGCGCGTGATCGGCCTGACCCGTCAGCTCTGCCTGGGCCTCGCTCACGCCCACGCTCGTGGCTTGGTCCACCGCGACTTCAAGCCCGACAACGTGGTCGTGGTTTCGGGGACGGGGCTCGAAGTGCCACGGATCTTGGATTTCGGTCTCGCGATCACGCACGACGAACCGAGTGCGCGCCTGACCACCGCGGGGATGGCCCTCGGCACGCCGTCGTATGCGTCGCCCGAGCAGACGCATCACGAACCGGTTGACGAGCGCGCAGACCTCTTCGCGCTCGGCGTGACGATGTTCGAGATGCTTTCGGGCAAGTTGCCCTTCGACGGCAACGCGATGGAGATGATCGAGCGGAACGCGAACAACACGCCACCGCCGATCGCGAGCCGCGCGATGGTCACGATCCCGCCCGCGCTCGAAGCGATCGTCACGCGCTTGATGGCGCGCCAACCCGATCATCGCTTCAACTCCGCTGTCGACGTGATCGCGGCGCTCGATACCGTGAAGCTGACCGAGCTCATCGCCACCCCGCCGCCGCCGGTCGTCGAGAAGCGACGCCGCTGGCCGATCGTGGCGGCGATCGTCGGTTCACTCGTCGCGATCTCGGTCGTGTACGCGGCGCTGCTTCGCCATCCACCACCGCCACAGGTCGCGACCGCGACACCGATCTCGCAACCTAGCGCCCCTCCGCCACGGCCCACACGACCCATCGTCACACCCGTCACGCCTCCGGATCCGACGGTTTCGATCCCGACCCCGCCACCGACCCTCACGCCGACATCGCGACCCACGCCGCGCCCCCGTCCGCTGCCACGCGCCGTTCCCTCGGTTTCGGTCGCACCTGTGGCCGAACCGCCGCCGGTGATCGCGGAGGTGCCAAAGCCCGTCGAGGTTCTGCCGGAGCCGTCGAAGCCTGTCGAGGCCAAACCCCTGGTTCCAACCCCAGCGCCCGAGCCGCTGCCTCGCGTCAAGCTCACCGCGGCCTCGCTCGAATCGTTGACCGCTCGCGGTTCGCTGTCCACTTCGATCGTCCGTCGCTCGGTCGAACGCGCGATGTCCGAGGTCACGACCTGTGTGCGCGCATCGGCCGTCACGTCGAGCAATGCCGCCGAGGTCATCACCGCGACGTTCATCATCGATGATCAGCGCCGCGCGACCTCGATCGCCACGACGGGATCGAACGTACTCGCCACGTGCGTGAAGAATGCGCTCGCGACCGTTCGCACCTCGGATGCTCCGGATGTTGGAACCGTCGCGGTCTCTTTGGAAATTCGGTTTACTGGAGGGTCGTCATGAAGTTGCTGCTCGCGCTCGCATGCGCCGGTTGTCTCGGTCCGCTCGTGAGCGATGACCCGGCTCCGGTGACCTCGACGTCGATCCTCCCGGCCGGCACCCCGGTGCCCGTCCTCACCGACGATCCAACCGCCGCCGCGAAGATCGCCGCCGCGGATGGCGTGACCGGCACGATCGTGCGCCAGACCGCGTTCGCGCGCGGCACGCTCGTCCACGTGTGGAACTTCGGTCCCGCACCGAACCTCGCGGCGCCGCTATTCATGCTCGTCCAGAAGGACGCGGATGGGAACCTCGTGCGGATTCCACATCCAACGGTGATCGAGGCCATACCTGGCGATCCTGGGTACAGCCCGTTCTGGGCGGTGTTCACCGTCGAGGTCACGACTGCCTATCACGGCGAGCTCCTCACCTCGTTCGCCGCGATCCAGGAAGCGCTCACGAGCGGCCTGATCAAGCCGCCGATGGCTCAGCCCTACGCCGTCAACTGTCCGATCGCCGGACCCGAGATCCGCGTCGATGTCGGCAACGGCGCTACCGTCGGCCCGAACGCGCAATTCTACTACCTCGGCTCGCGCGTCCCGTACTTCGATTTCGGTCACATGCCGCTCGCCGGCGCCGACGTCCCCGCCGCGACGCGTGTCGTGCTTCGGCGCGAAGGCGAAGAGCCGCTGAGCGAGGTCGTGCGCCACGTCGACATCGATGGCGACGGCGACATCACCGACACGAATGACGTCCTCGAGGACGCGGCGGCGCTCTCGCCGGTGTCACCGCGCATGCGCGAGGTCGATGTCGCGGTGGTCAAGTCGACGAGCTCGATCGACACGTCGCACAACGAGGCGAGCTCGAGCGTGACCTCACTCGATCAGCTGCTCGCACCACAACCCACGAGCATCGTCGTCGCGTACGAGATGACCGACATCTACGAGAACTGGGTCGCACAACAGACGGTCGGTGGCCTGTGAGAGCCCTGTTGCTCGTGTTGCTGGTGGGGTGCGTGGAGCCCGACGTCGGCGCGCCGAGTCGTGTCGCCTGCGTCGGCAGCGACTCCGATCCCGCCGTCGCGATCGATTTCCAGCGAGACGTCGTCACCGGGGTCTTGGTCGGCCATTGCGATCGCTGCCACACCCCGACCGGCGCGACCCCGATCGGGATCTCGATCGGCGGCCTCGATTTCTCGAGCGCCAGCTCCCTGCGACGCGGTGGAGTCCAGAGCGGCACCCAGATCGTCGTGCCGGGTGATCCGTGCGCGAGCATCCTCGTCCAGAAGATCGGCGCGGCACCGCCGTTTGGCGCGCGGATGCCCCTCGACGGTCCCCCGTTCCTGTCGGCCTCGCAGATCCAGGTCATCTCCGATTGGATTGCGGAAGGCGCCGCGAGTGAATAGGATCCTGGTCGCATGTGCGATGCTCTTCGGCTGTGGTGACGGTCCGCGACCTGTCGCACTCGAGAGCGGAGCGCCCACCGAGCTCACGGCCTCTTGTGCTCTCGCGGGTCGACGCTGTTCGCGCTGTCACACCATCGATCGTGTCGAGCGCGCGCATATCTCGCAGCCGGAGGCGTGGCGGGAATACGTTCATCGTATGCGGTTGATGCCGAGCAGCGGCATCCCGCCGGAAGAGGAGCTCTCGATCGTGCAGTGCCTAGTCTTTCGTAGCTCGGGCCAAGCCGGGCTCGCCCAGCTCGGAGCGCCATGATTCGCTGGTTGTTCGCGCTCGCCCTCGTGATCATGTTCGCGAGGATCACGCTCGCCGATGACACCGCGGCAAAGGTGGCCGATGCAGCCGAGCGCCACCTCGCGGGTTCGGTCCAGCTCGATTACCTCTACACGCGCAACGCTGCTCAGACGATCGATCAAGGCCTCAACGGCGCGACCGCCGAGCTCTCGATGAAGCTGTCGATGGACTTCGGTGACCACGTGTCCTCGAACGTGAAGGTCTGTTACGCGTGCCACGGCTTCGAGGTCAGCATGGCGTACTTCGATCTGCGCGCCGCCGACGAGCTCAACGTTCGGGTCGGCCGCTTCACCCCCGCGTTCGGCTCGTTCCCTCTGCGCCACGATCCGGCGAACCACGACACCAGCGACAAGCCGCTCGCCTACGACATGGGCCGCATGGTCCGGATCCGCGAGTGGAACGAAGGCGTCTTACCCGCGCCGTGGGTCGACAACGGGGTCGAGGTCAACGGCAGCCACTTCTTCGGCAAGGTCGCGCAGCTCGACTACGCCGCGTACGCGATCAACGGGCCGAAGGGCGATGCGAGCGGCGACGATTTTGATTTCAAGGAGTCGCGCTCGCCCGAGCGGTACTATGGCGACAACAACAACGAGCCGACCGTCGGCGGGCGGGTCTCCGGCACGATCGATTTCGCCGAAGGTGCGATCCTCACGGTCGGCGGCTCGATGATGGTCGGGCACTACGATCCGAAGGCGCAGCTCGGCTTCTCGATCTATGGCGCCGATGCCTCGCTCCAGCTGGGACGGCTCGTCCTGCGCTCCGAGTATCTACGCCGCCGTACCGAGGTCGCGCTCGGCGAAGATCCGGCGGCCCGCTTCAAGTACGGGCCCGGTGCGAACGGGCGCTACTCCGATTTCGTGATCAAGGACGGCTTCGATGCCGAGGCCGAGCTCAAGCTCGCGAAGTTCTCGCTCATCGGTCGATGGGATGGCTTGCGCCGGGTCGGCAATGTCCTCGCGAACAGCGATCTGCGATCGCGCAGCGCGATCCTGCGCTACACCGCCGGCATCGCGTACAAGCTCTCCGGTGCGCTGCGCTTGAAGACGAGCGTCGAGTGGTACGACTTCAGTGACTTCGAGGACGAGCTCGCGATCCACGTCGGCGTCGCCGGGCCGTTCTAGTCAGCGCTTCGCAAGACCGGCTGCGATGGTGCGAGCGATCGTCGGATCAGCTTCCATCGCGGCCGCCCAGGCGCGCGCGACCTCCATGTAGCCCGCATCGTCGAGATCGAACTGGGCGAGGGCTTCTTTCGGGGCGAGGGCCGCGAGATCGCGAAGCAGTGCGACGTAGTCACTCGTGCGCGAGACCTTGCCGCCCGGCATCACCGTGCGATCGACAAACGTCGGCGGTGGCGGAGCGGCTTCGCCCAAGACGACGCCGCCGCGCGCGCGGAACTCCTGGTAGAACGCCTCGCGGGTCATGCGATCACCGAGCCGCGGCACCGGATCGCGGGGGAAGTAGGCCTCTTCGCGAATCTGCAGCGCGAGGCAACGCGCGAGCAGTGCCTCCTTGTCCATCGTGCCAGCGGAATCCGCGAGCACCGCGATCGCGGCCGCCCGCGCACGCGCGGTGACCTCGATCTGATTCTCCGAGCTGTACCGAAATCGCGTCGCACGCAGTGCGCCGCGGCGCACGCGCCAGCTCTTGTCGCCGAGCTTTGCCGCCGCCGCCGCGTGATCTCCCGCCTCGAGCAACGCGTAGATCGGATCGCGCACCTTGGTGGTGGGGGGCGCCGCGACCGGTGCCGGGACGTGCCGCGTGCGCGCACGCTCGAGGGTCGCGGCAAACCCGGCAGCGTTGGCGGGCAAGGGATTCTTCGCGACCGCGCGTTCGGCGAGCTCGGCTGCCTCGGCGAACTTGCCCTGGCCGATGTACGCGCACGCGAGGTGGTTCCAGCTGTTCGTCTGCCAGGTGAGGTCATCCCCCGCGAGCGTCGAGAGCTGCTTCGCGATCACTTCGCAGGTCGCATACTCGCCGACCTCGTCGAGCACGCCCGCGTAGGCGTCAAGCTGGCTCGGATCGAAGGCTTCCGGATCGAGCTGATACGCGAGCCGATACGCGCGCTCCGTGCGTGGATTATCCATCGCACCGTAGGCGATGCCACCGTAGGTCAGCCACTGATCGGCGCGGTTGTACCAGCGGCTCGCGAAGTCGAGCACCGCCATCGCCTCGGCGACATGACCCGCTCGATACAGCGTGCCCGAGAGGATCTGGCTCGCCTCCTCGCGCGTCGCACGCACGAGGTGGTGCATCGCATCGAACACCTTGCCCTGTTGCGCGAGCGCGAGCCCGAGGTTGCGATGGGCCTCCGCATTGTCGGGCTCCACCGCCACGCCCCAGCGCCCGAGCTTCTCGGCGCGCGCGGCATCACCGTGCTGGAGCGCATCGAAGCACTGGGCCGAGACCTGCTCGAACTGCATCGGCACGTCGAGGCCCGAGGTCCGCCAGCGCTCGCGCAGGGTCTCGAGTTGGGTGTCGCGCCAGCTCGCACCGCGCGGGGCAGCGGCACGCAGATGATTCGACAGCACGACGAGCGCCGCCGGTGCGCGCCCCGCATCGAAGAGCACCCGCGCGAGATGCAGGCAGGGCACCGCCGTGATGCCGTCGCCGAGATAACAGGCGGTGTGCAGGGCATCGATCGCCTCTTCGGTCTCGATCTCGCGCGCCGCGAGCTGCGCCACGATCGCATCGGCCCACTCGTCGACGCCCGCGCTGCCGGTGTGGCTCGCGAGTCGAGAAGCCTGCGCGACGACCTTGCTCGCCCAGTTCGCTTGGCGTTCGCGATGTTCGCGGGCGACCGACCACGACAACACGGTGGTCTCCTCGGGCCCGAGGATCCGCGCCGCGACGGTCGGGAAATCGCGCACGAAGCCCGCGACGTCACCCGCGCTGCGTTCGTCGATCCCGAGCGCGCGCTCGACCGTGCCGAGCCACATCGCGCCGAGCCAGCGATCGACACGGCGAAGCAGGGGCTCGATCGCGGCGCACACCGCACGCGCATCGCGATCGGGTAGCGCATGGCGATAGCGAGCCACGAGTGCGAGCGCCTCACCCGCGACCGTGCGCAACGCACCCGCGATCGTCGTCGGCGCGAACGTGGTCGAGCTGAGGTAGCGAGCCAGCGCTTGGGCTGCCGCGTACGCGGCCGCCTGCGCGAGCGCGGTATGGTCATTCTCGGCCGCCTCGCTGAACACCACCTCGAGCCAGCGCGCGACGAGCGCGTCACCGCGCGCTAGCTCGTCGGCGATATCGAAGCCTGACGGTTGGGTCTTGCGCAGGTTGCCGAGCTCGTTGAAGAGCGCATCGAGCTGGCGCCGGCCGCGGGTCTCCGGCGCGAAGCCGTTCATCCAGACCGGCTCGTAGGGAAGCGGCGTGGCCTTCTCGCCCTTGGCGCCCGCGAGCGCGCGCTCGACGATGCCGCTGCGCGCCGCCTGCGGTACGAAGTCCGCCGCGATCCGCGCCATCCTTCGCGCGAGCGTGGGCGCTCCGATCGCGACGCGCTCGGCGAGCGCGGCCTCGATCACGTCGATCGGGGTGCCCGCCATCGCGAGGCCGCACCGCGCGATCGCGGTGTGGGCGTCGCGTCCCGGCGAGGTGAGCTGTGCGCGCCACAGCTCCTCGATGCCGCGTCGATGTTCACCCGCCGAGATCAGCGAGCGCGCCGCGGCGAGCCGCGCCACGGGAGCGCACGAATCGCGACCGAGGCCGAACTGCGCCCACGCGAGTGCGACTTCACCTTCGCGGCCGAGCGCGACGAGCGCCTCGAGAAAGATCGCGACATCGACCGAATTTCCGGGCTCGATCCGTCCGAAGCCTTCGACCGCGCGCGCTTCGTCGCCACGGAAGTAGCCTTCCCGCGCGTAGCACCACGCGACGTACCGCGGATCGCGCTTCCAGGTCTGCAAGATCTTGGTGTGGAATGGCCAGCTCGCTTCGCGCCCCTCGAGCCGATTCGCGCGCAACGCGATCGCTTCGTCTAGCCGGCCCGCATTCATCAGCGCGTTCGAGCTGCGCAGATCGATGTGGATCTGGTCCGGGTACCATGGCAGCCCCGGGTCCATCGGACAGCCATGCGCCGAGGACGACCTCGTCGCTTGCTCGAGCCACGCGCCTTCACGATCGGTGCGCTCGTGCAGATCGAGCAGCGCCAGGTGCGCGCGTGGATCCTCGCCGTGGAGGGCGACGCCGCGCTCGACGAGCCGCAGCCCCTCTTCGACGCGACCGCCCTCGCACAGCCGATCGGCGGCCACTTCGAGTGCATCCAAGACCGCGGGCCGGCAGAGCGACGCCATGCCAGCCGCGGCCACCGCTTCGAGCTCGGTCGGTGCGGTGAGCGCGCCGATCGGATCGTCGCTATCGGTCTCGCCGACGAGCTCTTCGTACGGCCGGGCCCACCCCGGCGCCGCCGCGATGACCTGGCGGAGCAGCGCGAAGTCGCGCCCCTGCGGAGCCGTGCGCTCGAACCGCGAGAACAAGGCCTGCGGATGATCCGGATCGACCGCGAGCAGATCGTCGGCCAGATCTTCCCGCAGCGCGAGCTCGAGCAAGCGCAGCGTCGGCGCACGGAACGCGACCGGCAAGCGGTTGATCAAGGGCCGCGCGATCGAACGGCGGCGTTCGATCTCTGGCAGCGGACCATCCATCGTCGAATCGATCGTCGATTCGACCGGCGGGGGCTCCGCGAGCTCGGTGGCGAGCGCCTCGCCGGTGATCGCGAGCGTGTCACCCGACTCGTCATCCTCGTCTGGGCGATCGATGTTCTCGCCCACGAAGGTCGGTTCGTCCGCGACGATCGCCAAGCTGAACAGCGGCTGGTGCGCTACCGGTAGGGCCCACGCGCGTGCCTGCTCGACGAGCGTGGGCCCGATCACGCGGACCACCGCGACGAGCTCGTCGGCAGTGACCGCCTCGAACTTCCGCGCGGGCACGCCGAGCCCGCGCGCGGTCCACCAGGCCGCGAGTGCTTGCTGGATCTGTTCGCCCGTACTGCGACCGAGCGCATCGAAGGTCTCTTGCTTGCCGTCGCGGCCGAGCGCGTGCAGGCGCACCACGCCGGCCTTCGCGCCGAGGCCGAGCTCGAGCCAGATCACCTCGTCGCGACGCGTCGGTGCGTAGAACGGATCGCTCGGCTTGCCGCCGCGGCCCGCATGCTGTGGCGCGAAGTGCCCGTCAGACGGAAACAGCGGCGTCGCATCGGCGTCGAGCACCGCGAGGCGCGGATGGCGCTGCAGGAGCTCGATGCACGCGGTCCACAGCAACACCGCGGCTTCGCGCTCGTACGCTTGATCGGGCCCTTCGATCTTGACCTCGGGCAGGAGCACCGCGACGCGATGCGGTTTGGGGAGAGCGGCCACTAGATGCCCTCCAGCTCGCCGCTGCGCAAGCGCCGCGCACCTTGGCGCTCGAGCTGCGCGATCAATTGAACCGGGCAGACATCGCCATGAACGTAGTAGTCGGTGCCCGGGAACGGGCCCGCGACGAGGCGCGCGCCGGCCTTCTCGACCGCCGCCGCGATCTTGGCCTTGTCGAGCTCGCGAAACTCACCCGCGAGATACACCGTCGAACCGGGTAAGCCGCGGCCGAGCCGGCGGGTGACAGCCTCGATCGGATCGATCGAGGCAGTATCGGGCTCGCTCTGAAAGGGCGCGGGGCGTGCACCCGCGATCACACCGTTCATGCCACCGACCAGCGCCGCTAGTGCGGTCGCTTGCTCCGGCGCGTTCAACAACAGCCAGCGCTCGTGCGGACCCGGGAACGCAGGCAGCGCCGTATCGTCGACGATCTCGGTCGGTGGCAGATCTTCCGCGAGCACGCGCTCGGTCAGATCCGGACGACCCGCGCGATAACACGCGAGCGCACGCGCGAAGACGAGCTCGGGCGTCTGCGCGCGCGCGGTCGCGGCGAGCTCGAGCGCGGCGAGCGGCCTGCCCCACATCGCGAGGTGCATCGCGCCGAGCTCGGCGCCTTGCAGGGTCTGAGCGGCGGCGGTGAGTTGCTTCACGCGCCCGCGTCGCGCGAGATCGGTCATGTACAGATCGCGCACGAGCCGCTGCGATTCGGGATGGGCGGCGACGAGCTCGCGCGCCTTCACCGGATCGTTGGAGCCGCGCACCATCCACCCCCACAGCCGATAGAGATAGGCCTCGGGGTGGCGCGCGAACTTGGTCAGCGCACCCAGATCGTCGGCGGCGGCGGTGCACTTCGCGACGCGCTCCTCGGGAGGTAACGCAGCGGTCGAACGCGCGACGCGTAACCCGCGCACCGTCGGAATCACTCCACGATGCTGGAGGTGCCATTTCGCGCGCTGGCGCAAGAGATCCGCGAACTGCAGACCTTGCAGCGTCGCCTCGAGCACGCCGAGCTTGCCCTCGCCAGCGAGCGCGATCACGAGGAATAACATCTCGAGCTTCTCGTCGATCGGAGCTTGCGGTACGCGCGCGAGTAGCATCGGCACCGCTTCTTCGCCGAGCACTGCCGCGACCAGGCGCAGCGCGCGGACCCGATGCTGCGGTGGAAGATCGTCGAGCAACACGAGCAGCACGCGCGCGAGTGCTGGCGAAGCGAAGCACTCGAGCGCCTGACCCCACAACCCGGGCGCGCGCGCATAGATCGCGGACGCGCCTTCCCATTGCACGTGGCGCAACGCGATCGGTAACTGCTCGCTCGAGATCTTGCCCGCGCTCGCAGCCGTGTCCGCGATCTTCACGAGCGCCTCGTCCGCGATCTGGATCGCCTCGACCGACCACCGCGTCGAGGGGTGCATCGCGCGCGCCTGACGAAACCCGAGGGCCCAGATCGCTTGCTCGCGCACCGGCACCGGCGTCGTCGCATCGAGCGCGAGCGCCGCGAGCCGCTTCGCGGTCTCGACCGAGGGAAACATCGCCAACCACATGCAGCCGCGGCGACGGAGCTCGGCTGCTTGGTTCGCCCCGATCATCCAGAAGCCGAGCTCGGCCAGCCCCGGTTCCGCACCGAGCCACGGCTCGCCCTCGTCGAGCAAGCGCGCTAGCCGCTCGGCCGGGACGCCCTCGAGCGCGCCGCCGGTCTGGGGCAGCATCCCGAAAACGTCGCGCACGCGGTAGCGAATGCCAGGTGGCACTCCCTCCAACGCGCCCGATGACGCCAACGGCACGGGCAGATCAGCCACACCCCGAGCATAATACAGCTCATGACTCGACTGGCCGTGCCGCTCGCCCTCGTCGCAACTTGGTCCTCGGTTTCGGTAGCCGGCTCCGTCAAAGGCACCGTCCTGTTCGAGGGCGAAGCACCTACCCAGGTCAAGCTCGAGCGAAAGTCCGATCCCAAGTGCGCCAAGGGTCGTGCCGACGAAGCGATCGTCGTCACCAAGGGCAAGCTGCGCGACGTGATGGTGCGGGTCAAGAACGGCTCGACTGGCAGCCACGCGCCACCCACCGCCCCTGCGACGCTCGACCAGCAGGACTGCATGTACACGCCCCGCGTGATCGGCCTCGTCGCGGGCCAGAAGCTCGCGCTCCAGAACAGCGACAACACGTTCCACAACGTGCACGGCACGGTGACCGGCAAGGATGTCTTCAACAAACCGATGCCTGCAAAGACGAGCGAGCTCACGGTCGATCCGGCGGCGGCGCATCCCGGCGATGTCGTCGCGCTGCAGTGCGATGTTCATCCGTGGATGAAGGCGTATGCCGTCGTCAACGATTCGCCATTCTTCGCGGTCACCGGCGCTGACGGCGCGTTCGAGATCAAGGACCTGCCGATCGGCGAGTACACGCTCGAAGCGTGGCACCCCACGCTCGGCACCAAGACGATCAAGATCTCGATCGGCCGGGCCAAGCGCGGCGATGTCACCGCGCGGTTCTCGTACAAAGCGAGCGAGATGTGACTACTTGCTCGGATCGATCAGGAACTTCTCGCCGGTCGCCTTCTTCGCGTAGCGCGCGATCACCTCGGGCTGGAGCACCTCGCGCAGCGAGATGGTCTCGGTGTAGCTGCTCGCGAACGTCGTCGTGAGCCCTCCGAGGATGCGCGCGCGGATCGGCGCCATCGCGGCCGCGCCCATCTTCATCATCCACGGCATCACCAACCAGCCCGCGACGCCCCACGAGAGGCCGTAGCTGCGATCGAGCTCGGTCGGTCGCAGATCGAGGCCGCCGTAGATGTAGACCTGCTTGTGCGTGCTCGAGCCGTAGCGGCTGTAGCCCTTCGCGGTGCGGTTGATCGCCGCTTCCATCGCGCGCAGGATCTGGTTCGCGAGCGGCCCACCGCCCGTCGCGTCGAACGCGATCGTCGCGCCGGTCTCGGCGATCGCGTCGGTGAGGTCGTGCGTGAACGACTCGGTCGTACTGTCGACGACGTGCTTCGCGCCGAGGTCGCGCAGGATCTTCGCTTGCGCCGCGCTGCGCACGATGTTGACCAGGCCGATGCCATCCGCGATGCAGATCTTGTTCAGCATCTGGCCGAGGTTCGAGGCGGCGGCGGTGTGGACGATCGCCGTGTGGCCCTCGTTCTTCATCGTGGTGACGAAGCCCATCGCGGTCAGCGGGTTGACGAAGATCGAGGCGCCCTGTGCCGCGGTGATGCCGTCCGGTAGGACGACCGCATCGCTCGCCTTGACGGTGCGGTACTGCGCGTACATCGCACCCGAGAGGATCGCGACGATCTTGCCGAGCAAGTGCTGCGCATTCGCGCCGGCTTCGACCACGGTACCCGCACCTTCGTTGCCGACCTTCATCGGCTGATCGAGCCGCGCCTTCATGCCGCCCATCCGGTCGGCCGGAATCTTCGCGGTCGTGACGAGGCCGATCGCCTTCGCGGTCGTCATGTCGGCAGGCCCGAGCAAGAGGCCTTGATCCGAGGGATTGAGCGGCGTCGCTTCAATGCGCACGACCACTTCATCGGGACCGGGCGCAGCGATCGGCACTTCGACGAGAGAGAGCTGGAGCTCTCCTGCCGACGTCACGCGAGAGTTCAGCTCGAGGCCTTTGGTAACCGTCATGCTCGATTGCTACGCCCGTTACATGGCACGCGCAATCTCACGCGAAGTAGTTCGCCGCGAGGTCTTCGAGCAGCCCCGGTTGGCCAGGTACCCATCCGGTTAGCTCGCGCGTGAGGGTGTTCGAGACCGGCGAATCGATCCCGAGGAACATCGCGAGAAACCCGAAGTGAGCTGGCGCTTCTTCGGGTGTGATCGCCTTGACCGGCACGCCGAGACCCTTGCCGATCACCTCGGCGACCTCGCGCAGCGGCACACCTTCCTCGGCGACCGCGTGGAGGTTGGTCTTTCCCGCTGGCGCCCGCTCGAGCCCGAGGCGCACGACCTTCGCGGCATCGAGGCGATGAACCGCGGGCCACCGTTGCGAGCCATCGCCGATGTACGCGGAGCATCCTTTCTCGCGTGCGGTGTTGACGAGGATGCCCATGAAGCCGTGATCGCCACGCCCGTGGGTCGTCGGCGCGAACCGCGAGAACACGACGCGCACGCCCTGCTGCGCGAGCCCGGTCGCGATCGCCATGCTGGCCATGCGCGGCGATTTAAAGGTGGATTCGTCGTGCTCCGTGCCGGCCCGGCCCGATGCCAGGCCGAGCACGCCCGAGGCGAGGACCAGGGGCTTGTGGCTGCCCTCGAGCGCAGCGCCGAGCGTCTCGAGCGCCTTCGCTTCGGCTGCCACCGAGGCCCCGAAGTTCGCCCAGTCGTGCGTGAAGGCGAGATGAATCACGCCGTCGGCCTGCATCGCACCGGCGCGCAAGCTCTCGAGATCCGCGAGCTCGCCGCGATGGACCTCGGCGCCTGCTGCGGTCAGCGCCGCTGCCGAGGCATCGCTCCGCGCGAGCCCGAGGACCTGGTGGCCCGCCGAGACGAGCTCGGGAACCACAGCCGAACCGATGAAGCCGGATCCACCTGTGATGAAGACGCGCATGAGTTTCTCCTGAGTGATGTCAGTTACTGACTTCATACGTACCACCTGATGTCAGTCACTGCAATGACTTTACGGATCGCGTACAATCGTCGGCGTGACGCGATGGAAGCCCGATGCACGCGGCCGGCTCGTGAAAGCCGCGCTCGAGCTGTTTCGCGAGCAAGGCTTCGATGCGACCACCGTGGCGCAGATCGCCGAGCGCGCAGGGCTGACCGAGCGAACGTTCTTTCGCTACTACGCCGACAAGCGCGAGGTGCTGTTCTGGGGCGGTCACCTCCTCCAGGCGATGATGACCGACGCGGTCGCGAAGGCGCCGCCGGCGTTCGGTCCGATGGCGGCGATCGGCCACGCGCTCACGACCGCCGCCCTTGCCGCGCCCTGGCAGGTCGAGGCCTCGCGCGAGCGCCACGCGGTGATCGACGCGCATCCCGAGCTGCGCGAGCGCGAGCTGCTCAAGCTCGCCGCGCTCGGCGCCGCGCTCGCGCGAACGCTACACGCCCGCGGTGTGAAGGAACCCGCCGCGAGCCTCGCCGCCGAAGCGGGCATCGCGGTGTTCAAGATCGGCTTCGAGCGCTGGATCAGCGCCGCGAAGCCCAAGCCGATCGTCCACTACATGCACGAGGGCCTCGCCGAATTGCAGGCGGTCGTGGGCGGAATCAGCAAACCCAAAGCGCGGAGCAAGGCCGCGCGCTAGCTCCTGCGCTATCTTCACCGCTCGATGGCGAAGCGCTACCCGTGCCGATGTTGTGGCTTTCTCACGCTCGATGACGAACCGAAAGGCACGTACGAGGTCTGCCTCGTCTGCTTCTGGGAAGACGACCCGAGCCAGAGCGCGGATCCCAACTCCGCCGGCGGCGCGAACACCGTGTCGTTGAACACCGCGAAGAAGAACTACGCCGAGTTCGGCGCGTCCGAGAAGGGCTTCATCGCGGATGTTCGCAAGCCGCTGCCCGAAGAAATCCCGGCGCCGTGACAATGGCCGCCGCAGCGACGTCAGCGGTCTTCGAGCTCCGTACCGGCGCGTAGCCGATCGAGATACTTCTTGTACGCGAAGGTTCGATCGCGACGCTTGCCGCTGGTCTCGACGAGCACGCCAACGCTCTCCAGGTGCAGCACGGCCTTGCCAGCCGTGGGCTTGGTCGTCTCCAAGAGCTTCACGACGCCGGTGATCGTGATCACCGGATGGACAGGGAGTTGCTCGAGGAGTCGAGCAGCGATCACCGACGCTCCTGAAGCCGCAAGGACACGTTCGCGATCGTTGCTTACCAGTGTGAACACGTCGCGCGCAGTCGTGACGGCCTCGTCGGCGATCGTGGCAACGCCTTCGAGGAAGAAGTCTGTCCATGCCTCCCAGTCGCCGTTGTCGCGAACCTGGCCGAGCAGCCGGTAGTACTCGGCCCGATGCCGCTTGAAGTAGAGGCTCAAGTACAGGAGCGGCGCCGATAGTTGCTTCCAGTGCTCGAGTAAGAGCGTGATCAGGAGGCGTCCGATGCGGCCGTTGCCATCGAGGTACGGGTGAATCGTCTCGAACTGCACGTGGGCCAAGCCGATCCGTACGAGCGGAGGCAACGTGTCGTCGGCATGCAGATACCTCTCGAGCTCGCCGAGCAGTGCTGGCACTACTTCTGGAGGTGGAGGGACGAACGCAGCGTTACCGGGTCGAGTTCCGCCGATCCAGTTCTGGCTTCGCCTCACCTCGCCCGGTTGCCTGTTGGCGCCCCGCGCGCCACGCAGTAGCCGGCGATGCGCCTCGTGGAACAGACGCATCGACAACGGCAGGCCCTTCGGGCTCCCGAGTTGTCTGCGGGTGTACTTCAGAGCGTCGAGATAGTTGCAGACCTCACGAACGTCTTCGTCCGGTTTGCGATCCTGTGTCTCCGCTTCGTACTCGAGAAGATCGACCAGCGTCGCTTGCGTGCCCTCGATCTGCGACGAGATGACCGCCTCTTTGCGGACGAACGCGTAGATGAACCAATCGAGCGAGGGAACCATCTCTCCGGCAACCTCGAGTCGCGCCAAGCCGCGTTCGGCGCGCGCCAACAGAGCTACACGTCTCTCATCGAGTTCGAGCGGCGGTATGCGAGGTGGAAGAGGGAACGGGACGAATGCCGAAACTTGTTCGCCGCCGATGGTCCGAACGTCACGCCGTCCGGTCACGCGGGCTGCTGCTGTTGCTCGTAAAGGTTGCTTGACCATCCCTGGCTACTAGTAAAGCATCCTTTCCTAAGAACGACGCGTAGGAAAGCTAGCTTTTCTAGTCCCGCGATCGCGGCTTCGGCTCGACTCGGGCGCAGGAGACTTATTGCGGGATCGCCCGAGCCGAAACGCCGATCCGACGTTTGAGCTCCTCGACGATGAAGCTCGATTCGTCCTCGTCGATTTCAGACCAACGGGGATATGCGAGAAGGGTGAGGTCGGTGCCGTTGCGGAGCACCGCCCGGACTCGCCCGAAATCCATTCCAATCTCTCCGATCTCCTCGATCGGCACGCGGCAGGAGCGCAACCACGGTAGGGGACCATGCTCGATCGACAAGGTGCGATCGCGGACCGAGATCGTCGTGCGATCCACGACGTTCAGCAGTGGGATGTAGAATATGAGCACCAGCCAGATCAAGAACGGCCAGGCCCCGGCGACCTTGCCACTCGAGACGAGCACGAGCACCACGAGCACGATTACCGTGACCGACAACGCAAGTATAGACACGGACTGATTCAGGCCAAAGACGCGCCTCTGCCCGCCCTAGCGCCGCACGATCGTGAAATCAGTCGCGCCATTTTCGGTCACGGTGATCGAGGCGGGAGGATCGCTCGTCATGCGTTTATTGAACCATACGCAGACAGACGCTTCCTAGCCGCATCGAGTTCTATCGTGGCACATCAAGTACGCCGCATGGACCAGGCGGCGCTCAGTCCCAGTGAGTGCGGCGCACGTCGCGCAGCCACGTATCGATCGCGGCCACGGCCTCGGGCGGAGGATCTAGTGGCAGCACCGACGCCGGCCACGCCTTCTCGACGCTCGAGATCGCCGCGCCCAGCCGCGCATGCCACGCCTCCGCGTGCGCGGGCTCGAGCTGCTGCTGCTCGCCTGCGCGCTTGATCGCGAGCAGCTCGCTGATCTCCGCGGGGAGATACTCGCCGAGCCTCGAGACATCCGTCTCCATCACTCCGCGCAACATCAAGCTGCAACCGGTCGCGGCCGTGCGCAACACGTAGAGCGCGCGCTTCGCGGTCGCCTTGGTCTCGAACGCGCGCAGCTGGCTCGTCGCGAAGCCCGCGTAGTGCTTCGCCACGCGCCGGGAGAGCGCCGCCTGGATCAGCGGGCGCAGCGTCGCGAGCAGCGGCAGATCACCACCGAGCGCGAGCTCGCCCAAGATGCGTTCGAGGTAGTTGCCGTTGCCCTTGAGGCACGCGCGCAGCACCGGCGAGAGCTCGTTCGAGCTGTAGTCGAGCTCGACGCCCTCGCGGATCTCGATGCGATCCTCGGGCTCGCTCGGCAGATCGAGCCCGACCAGCGCCCGGGTCGGCGCGATGTGGATGCACTTGAGATCGAGATCGCTATCGGGCGAAGGAAAGCCGTACGCGTGCGCACCCGAGAGATAGATCACGAGGTGATGGCGCTCGGCACAGCGCTCGTCGATGAACGTGCGCGCGACCACTTGCTGCGCGACCGTCAGGACATCCCAGCGCATCCCGGTCACTCGTCGTCGTAGCGCGCTTCGGGTGGCTCGGGAGCCTGCTCGCCCCACGGCCCTTGCTGGATCGAGCACCAGCGGCGCGCGGATTCGGCGCGCGCTTCGCGGAGCACGCGATCGGCCGTGGCGACATCCGGGCGCTTCGGCAGCGGGCTCTTCGCACGTGCGGCCTCGAGCTTGGGGGTCATCTCGTTCGCGAGCTCCATGACCTCGGTCATCGCGAGCTCACCGCCCTTGATCGCGAGCAGCATCGGCCGCAGCGCCTCGGAGCTACGCACCTCGGGGGGCTCGCCCGAGAGCCAGCGGATCGCGAGATCGAGCAGACGGATCAGGTTGTACGCATTCTTGGGGCGCAGATCGCGCGGCACCGGCAGATCGTGCTTCGCGGCAACGCGGAGCGAGACCCAATCGGCCGCCGCGATGTGCCCTTGATCGTACATCGACCGATACAACTGCTTGAGGTAGTCGCGCGCGCGCAGCACGGCATCGCGCCGCGTGGGGGCCTCGACATGCGCCGCATCCGCGAGCCGCTCGGCGGTCTCGTCGATCCCGAGAGACGGGTTCTCTTGCAACCATCCGATCACGGTCGCGCGATGGTCCGCGAGGCGCTGGTTGTGCTCGAGACGATCGAGCTGCGAGAGCGCGTAGCGACCGAAGCTGCCGTAGATCTCCTGCGAAAGGAACCCGGCGCGCATCGCGACGAACGGCGCACCGATCGGATCGATCACGCGTGGCTGGGCGAACAACATCTCGAGCGTGTTCGGATCGGCGCGGAGCGCCTGGCGGATCGCCTTCCCGATCTCCCAGTACTGCTGCGATCCGTCGGCGGAGATCAGATCGAGCGGCGCATCGACGAGGCCCGTGACCCACGGGAGCGGGAGGACGAACACGCCGCGGTGATCCTCGTCGGAGGATTCGTTGGCGACGCCCCACGCGCGCGAGCCAACGACCGTATCGATCGCGACGCACGGATGGAGCTCGTCCCACGCCGCCGCGCGGCGCTGCGCGTAACGCACGATGCCGAGCTTGCGCGGCGCGACCTCGACGCGGAGGTAGGTCGCGCGGCTGTCATCGAGAAACGCGACCTCGACGCGTTCACCGTCGAGCTTGGTCACCCGGGCGTACGCACCTTGGGTCCGGTTGTCGCGATCGACGAGCGTGGTGACTTCCGTACCGATCGGGAGGGGCACCGTCGCGGGATCGATGTCGGCGAAGGCTCCGAGGCGAAGCGTCATGCCCGAAGCGTACGCGCTATCATCTCCGGGTGAGCGCGGACGGCCCTGCTTTGTTACGCGCCGTGATCGAGCACCCCGATGACGTGCCGCGTCGGCTGGTCTATGCGGACCATCTCCAGCAACACGGCGATCCGCAGGGCGAGCTGATCGCGATCCAGTGTCGGCTCGCTGCGGATCCCGACGGTCCGGACCACTTCGCACTGCAAGACCGCAGCAAGGCCCTGATCGCGCAGCACGGCGCGGCGTGGGCAGCTAGGCTCGGCGACCATGTCACCAAGGTGACGTACAAGCTCGGGCTCGCTGTATCTGCGGTCACGCCGATCACCATCGGCGCACTCGACATCCTGGATCGCGCCCCGATCCGCGATCTCGGTTTCGACGATTCCACGGACGACGATCACACCGAGGTCGCACGGGCGTTCGCGCAGGATCCACGCCTCGCGCGGATCGAGCTCGTGGCGACGCGCGTCGATTGGGGCGAGGCCGGGTTCACGGCGCTGATGCGCTCGCCGTATCTAGGGAAGCTCCGCGCGCTGACCATCTCGGATCACGATGCGAAGGTCTACGCCGGTGTGGCGATCGAGCACGCGTGGCTGCCCGCACTCGAAGTGCTCTCGATCTGCGGCGATTACGAAGGAGAGCTCGGCGATGAAGGAGTCGCAGCGCTCGCTCGCGCGCAGCTGCCAGCCTTGCGCGACCTCGGCCTCTTCAATGTCAGCTGCACCCACCAGGCGATGGAAGCGCTCGCTGCCTCGGTGACGATCACCGAGCTGCGCGGCCTGGAGCTCGGCTGGGGCTCGTACACGCCGAACCAGATCGGACCGCGAGGTGCCTTCGCGATCGCGAATTCGCACAACTTCGCGCATACCAAGCGCCTCGGCCTCGACTTCAACCACATCACCGATGCAGGCCTCGCCTCGCTCGCGCGCTCGCCACATCTCGGCGCCGTGCGCTCGCTCTCGCTACGAGTCAACGGCATCACCGATGCCGGCCTCGAAGAGCTCGCGACGAACGCCGGCATGCCGCACCTCGAGCTGCTCGAGCTGTCCTCGAATTCCGCGATCACCGCAGCGGGCGTTGCCGCGCTCGCCACCTCGCCTCGGATGGCCACGCTCGCCTCGCTCTGGCTGCGCCAGATCGCCCTCGGGCCCGAGGCCGCGATCGCGATCGCGCGAGCACCTCACGCGGCAGCACTGCGCAGCCTGAACTTGTTAGCGTGCGCGATCGGCGATGACGGAGCGCGGGCCCTCCTCGACTCGCCTCACCTCGCCGGGCTCGCAGAGCTGCAACTGTCCGGCAACCAGATCAGCGAAAGCCTCGGAGCGGCGATCAAGCGGCGCTGGCCTGCAGCGGTCGTGCGCTGATTTCGTGCGACCGGAGACGGGCTCGTGGCTCGTCCACGCATGAAGACGCTAGTGTTCTTGCCCGTCGTGCTCCTGGTGGCCGCGTGCGGTGGTGCCATGACCACTGGTGACGACGCAGCGCTGACCGACGGTGGCAACGGTAGCAACACCGGCTCGGGCACGCCGTCGGGCTCGACCGCGCTGTATCCGCTCGCGCTGGGCAACTCGTGGACGTACTCGGTGGCGGCGGTCGGCGGCGGTTCGATCTGCGCGGCGGGCACCCACGAGCAACACGTGGTTTCGGCGAACGCGGTTGGTAGTCGCGCCGCGTTTCAGATGACGAACTTCTGCTCGGGTGCGACGAGCACCTACGACTACGCGCCGGGAACCAACGACGAGATCGATTTCTACTACTCGAGCCAGTGGTTGACGCTCGTCGATGGGACCCTGACCGAAGGCCACATGTGGCCCTACTTCAACACCAGCTATCAATGGCATCGCGAGAGCGCCGTCACCGTGCCCGCAGGCACGTACGACGATTGCTGGACCGCCGTGCAAGACGTCAGCTACACGGCGTCGCTGACGTACTGCCGAGGCGTCGGCCTCGTGCGCAGCTACTCGTCGGACCTCGCTGGCTCGGGCTGGGACGCCAAGCTCGCGAGCCTATCGCTGCGCGATTGAACTAGGTTAAACAGACCAAGAGCGCCGCGGGATCTACTTCGGAGCGCGGCGCACCACCAGGGGTGAAAATTTGTGCGGGGCGTCCGTCGACGAACATCACCGGCCCCGTGGGACATCGTGCGCCGCGGTCGGACTGCGGCCGATGATGATCGCTGGTGAGCTCGCACGCAGACGTCCTGCACGCCGCGTCGCCGACGAACGTCTCAAATGCCGCGCGCATCGATGACCCGCCGCTTGTTGCGAGGCCGTGCTGCGGTCGATCGACGGTCCGAGTGACGCCGCGCCGCGCCGCGCCGCGCCGCACGTGCGATCGACGAACATCAGTGGGCCCCCGTGGGACATCGAGCGTGGTCGGACTGCGGCCGATGATGATCGCGGGGGAGCTCGCACGCAGACGCCTGCGACGGTCCGAGTGATGCCGCGCAGGAAATGCGATCGACGAACATCAATGGGCCCCCGTGGGACATCGAGCGCCGCAGTCGCGCTGCGCCCGATGCACATCACGTCGCCGACGAACGGATCAAATACGCCACGCGAAACACGACGAACCGAGACCGCGAACACGAGCCCAGCCCATCGACGTGACCCCATCCTCGGCCGCCATGGCCATGCCCTTGCGGCCGTCGATGTACGTTCGCAAGGCGCGCTCGACTGACCGGCCTTGGTTCGAGCCACGATCGAGCCACGATCGCGCGACGATGACCCTCCGGTGATCGGTCGTCAAAGCGTGGATCGCAAGCCGCGCGATTTTTGTTTAGTGCTGTGCAGCAGCGCTGATCTGGGCCTGGGCCCAGCCAACGCGCGCGACGAGGTTCTCGTAATCGCCGTCTTGCGGCTTGTCTCCCCACTTCGCGAGCTCGGCCTCGGCAACCTTGAGCTCGGAGCTCGCAGCTGCCGTGTCGATCTCGGTCGCGGGCTTCGCGCGCTCGACGAGGATCTCGACCGCACCCTGCGGATCGATCCGCAGGTAGCCGGTCGAGACCGCATAGCGCGCGCGGCTCTTGGTGCCGATCGTCAGCACGCCCGCCTTGAGCGCCGCGAGCATCGGAACGTGTCCCGGGAGCAGCTCGAAGTCGCCTTCGTCACCCGGAGCCTGGAGGCTATCGGTGTCCGCGTGCGCGATCACGCCACGAGGAGACACCAGGTTGACCGCGAGAAAGGTAGCGAGCGTCGCCATGGTTAGCCCTTCGCGAGCTTCGCGGCCTTGGCGCGCGCATCGTCGATCGTGCCGGTCATCTCGAACGCCTGCTCCGGGAGGTCATCGCACTTGCCGGCGAGGATCTCTTCGAACGAGCGGACGGTGTCCTCTTGCGAGCAGAACACGCCCTCGAGACCCGTGAACGTCGTCGCGACGTGGAACGGCTGGCCGAAGAACTTCTCGATCTTGCGGGCGCGAGCGACCGTGATCTTGTCATCTTCGGAGAGCTCGTCCATGCCGAGAATCGCGATGATGTCCTGGAGGTCTTTGTACTTCTGCAGGATGCGCTGCACTTCGCGAGCGACCTTGTAGTGGCGCTCGCCAACCACGGCGGGCGTGAGGATCGTCGAGGTCGAGTCGAGCGGATCGACGGCCGGGTAGATGCCCTTCTCGGTGATCGCGCGGTTGAGCACCGTGGTGGCATCGAGGTGGGCGAACGCGGTCGCGGGCGCCGGATCGGTCAAGTCGTCGGCGGGGACATAGATCGCCTGCACCGAGGTGATCGAGCCGTCTTTCGTCGAGGTGATGCGCTCCTGGAGGCCACCCATCTCGGTCGACAGCGTGGGCTGATAACCGACGGCGCTCGGGATACGACCGAGGAGCGCCGAGACTTCCGAGCCCGCTTGCGTGAAGCGGAAGATGTTATCGACGAACAGGAGGAGGTCCTGTTTCATGACATCGCGGAAGTACTCCGCGACCGTGAGCGCGGAGATCGCGACGCGCTGACGAGCGCCCGGCGGCTCGTTCATCTGGCCGAAGATGAGCGCGGTCTTCGAGAGCACCGAGCTACCATCGAACAGCTTGGCTTCCTTGAGCTCGTGATAGAGGTCGTTGCCCTCGCGAGTACGCTCGCCGACGCCGGCGAACACCGAGAACGAGCCCGACTTCTTCGCGACGTTGTTGATCAGCTCCTGGATGAGCACGGTCTTGCCGACGCCGGCGCCGCCGAACAGGCCGATCTTGCCGCCGCGGCGGTACGGAGCGAGCAGGTCGATGACCTTGATGCCCGTCGTGAACATCTCGACGTTGACCGAGAGGTCGGTGAACTTCGGCGCGTTGCGATGGATCGGCGAACGCAGCTTCGCGTTGACCGGACCCGCCTCGTCGACGGGCTCGCCGACGACGTTGAGGATGCGACCGAGGACTTCCGGACCGACCGGCATCGTGATCGGCGAACCCGTGTTGCGCGCCGATTGACCGCGGACGAGGCCGTCGGTCGTATCCATCGCGACGCAACGCACGGTGTGCTCGCCGAGGTGCTGCGCGACTTCGACCGTCAGGTTATCGACGCGGCCATCGATCGACTTGTTCGTGAGGAGGAGCGCCGTGTTGATCTCCGGCAGCTCGGCCGAATCGAAGGCCACGTCGACGACGGGACCGATGACTTGGACCACGCGGCCCATCGAGTTGGGGGAATAATCTGTCGTTGCCATGGTGCTTAACCTCTCTCAGCCCTTCAGGGCCTCGGCGCCGCCGACGATCTCGGCGAGCTCCTTCGTGATCGATGCCTGACGAGCGCGGTTGTACTGGAGCGTATAGCGCTTGATCATGTCGCCCGCGCTCTTGGTCGCGTTCTCCATCGCCATCATCTGGGCGCCGTAGAACGACGCGATCGACTCGAGCGACGAACGAAAGATCTGGTTCTGGACGTAGAGCGGAACGAGCCGCGACAGCAGCTCTTCCTTCGACGGTTCGTAGAGGTAGTCGGCGGGCGTATCGGACTGACCGTGGACGATCTCGGTCGATTTCGACTGGTCCGGCGAAACCGGCAGAATCTGGACGACCTTGACGACCTGCGACCCGGCGTTCTTGAACTCGTTGTAGGCGAGATAGACGCGATCGACCTTGCCCTCGCGGAAGTCCGCGATCACGCGGACCGCGGTCTCGCGAGCGACAGCCAGGCTGGTCTCGCCATTCTGCGGCGCGGTATCGAAGCTCGAGATTCGCGCGTTGCGGCGCGCGAAGTGCTGGTTCGCTTTCTTGCCGATCAACCGGAGCGAGATCTCGTTCGCGGCCGACAGCTCGTTCGCCGAGAACCGCTCGACCGCGCGGATCACGTTCGAGTTGAACGCGCCCGCGAGACCACGATCCGCGGTGACGACGACGACCGCCGCGTTCTTGAGCTCGCGCTCCTCGAACAGCGGGTGCGAATCCTTGCCCGCGACGCCCGCGAGCTCGGACACCACCGTGGCGAGCGCCGCCGAGTAGGGGCGCGCCGCGATGATCGCGTCCTGCGAGCGGCGCAGCTTGGCGGCCGCGACCAGCTTCAACGCAGACGTGATCTTGCGCGTGTTCTTCACGCTCACGATCCGGTTGCGAATTGCCTTGAGGCTGGGCATCTGGGTTTACTTCTTCTCTTTGTCTTCGACCGAGAACTGCTTCGCGAACTCGGCGAGAGCATCGCGCAGCTGCTTGTCGGTGTCGCCGGCGAGCGCGCCGGTCGACTTGATCTCGGCGAGCAGGCTCGCCTTGCGACCCTTGATGAACGACATCAGCTCCTTCTCATAACGGAGCAGCGTGTCGACCGGGTAATCATCGACGTAGCCGTTCATGCCGGCGAAGATGATGACGACCTGTTCTTCGACGGGCATCGGCTCGTACTGGCCCTGCTTGAGGAGCTCGACCATGCGAATGCCGCGAGCGAGCTGGTCGCGCGTCGACTTGTCGAGGTCCGAGCCGAACTGCGCGAAGGCAGCCTTCTCGCGGTACGACGCGAGCTGGAGGCGGAGCGTGCCGGCGATCTTCTTCATCGCCTTGGTCTGCGCCGCGCCACCGACGCGCGACACCGAGATGCCGACGTTCACGGCGGGGCGAACACCTTGGTAGAACAGATCGCCCTCGAGGAAGATCTGGCCGTCGGTGATCGAGATGACGTTCGTCGGGATGTACGCCGAGACATCGCCTGCTTGGGTCTCGATGATCGGCAGCGCCGTCAGCGAGCCGCCACCCTTGTCGTCCGAGAGCTTGGCAGCGCGCTCGAGGAGGCGAGAGTGGATGTAGAACACGTCGCCCGGATACGCCTCGCGACCCGGCGGGCGGCGGAGGAGCAGCGAGAGCTGACGATACGCGACGGCCTGCTTGGAGAGATCATCGTAGACGATGAGCGCGTGACGACCGCTGTCACGGAAGTATTCGGCCATCGTGACACCGGTGTACGGCGCGATGAACTGCAGCGGGGCGGGCTCGGAAGCACCAGCGACGACGACCGTCGTGTACTCCATCGCGCCGGCCTTCGTGAGGCGATCGACAACCGAGGCCACCGTCGACTGCTTCTGGCCGATGGCGACGTAGAAGCAGAACATGTTCTGCCCCTTCTGATTGATGATCGTATCGATCGCGATGGCGGTCTTGCCGGTACCGCGGTCGCCGATGATGAGCTCGCGTTGACCGCGGCCGATCGGGATCATCGCATCGACGGCCTTCATGCCGGTCTGCATCGGCTCGTGGACCGACTTGCGCGAGATGATACCCGGCGCCTTGATCTCGACCTGGCGACGATGCGCGCCGGTCAGTGCCTTGCCGCCATCGATCGGCGCGCCCATCGCGTTCACTACGCGACCGAGCAGCTCTTCACCGACCGTGACTTCGACGATCTTGCCGGTGCGACGAACAACATCGCCTTCGCGGATCGATTCGTAGTTACCGAGGAGCGCGACGCCGACGTTGTCCTCTTCGAGGTTGAGGACCATGCCCTGAACCTTCGCGCCGTGAGCGCCCTCGAAATCGAGGAGCTCACCGGCGAGTGCACCGGAGAGGCCGTACACGCGGGCGATACCATCGCCGCACGTGAGCACGGAGCCGGTTTCGGTGACCGAGACCTTCTTGTCGTAGTTCTCGATCTGCTTGCGGATGATGTCGCTGATTTCTGCGGCGCGGATATCCATAGCTGTCTCCTACTTAGAAAGCTCGTCGCGGAGCGTACGGAGCTGGGTGCGAAGTGAACCGTCGTAGACCGTGTCGCCGACCTTCGCGACCACACCACCGAGCAACTCGGGGTCTTCACGCTTGGTGACGGTGACCTTCTTGCCCGAGAGCTTCTCGAGCGCGGCCGTGATTTGCGAGAGCTGGCCCGGATCGAGGGGCTTTGCCGACGTGACCTCGGCGGTCACGCGACCGGCCTTGGTCTCGATCATGGCGTCGAGCTCGCGCGAGATGGCTTGCACGTAGCCGAGCCGCTCGCCGTCGAGCAGGAGGTAGACGAGGTTGCGAGTCGTCGACACGACGCCGATCGCCTGGAGCAGGCCGTCGATGACCTTCTTGCGATCGGTGCGGCTGATCGCCGGGCTGGTCAGCGTGGAGCGGAGCTCGGCCGATTCGTGCATCGCCTTCGCGAGCGAGCGGAGATCCGAACCGAGCTTGTCGAGGCCGCCCTGCTCCGACCCGATGTCGAAGATCGCCTTGGCGTAGCGACGAGAGAGAGAGCCAGTGATCATCGGACCGTATCTCCTGCGCCCGCAGCGCGAAGGGTGCCGGTCTCGACGTTCTGGATGAACGTGTTGACGAGGCCGCGTTGGTCGTCGGCGGTGACCTTCTCTTTGAGGATCTTCTCGGTCGCGGTCGTGGCCGCCAGGGTGACTTCCTTGGTCAGCTGCGCGCGCGCGAGCTCGATCTCGGCGGCGATCCGCTGCTCGGCTTCCTTCTTGAGCTGGACCGATTGCGCGGCCGCGTTCGCGAGGATGCGAGCCTTGTCGGCTTCGGCGTCGGCACGGATCCCATCGACCAGCTTCTTGATCTCCGAATCGAGATCCTTCACGCGCGCCTCGTACTCGGCGAGCTTGGCCATCGCCTGATCGCGGAGCTTGGCGGCTTCATCGAGCGCGTTCTTGATCTGATCGTGGCGCTCTTGCGACATCTTCTGGCCCGCCGGCCAGAGGTACTTCATGAGGATCCAGAACAGGATCGCGAAGTTCGCGAGCATGAAGATGAACGGCGGCGACATCGGCTCTTCCTCGTGAAGAACGCCGCGGTCGGGCGACGCCTCGACGCCATCGCCGTACGCGCCGCCGTACTCGTCTTTGCCGCTGTACGAAAAGTTGAAGTAGTTGAAGTGACGCGAGGGATCGGGCTCGCCCTCGGCCTCTTCCTTGTGGCCTTCGCTGTCGCTGTTCGACATGCCCGAGGCGCCGTCGACCTTGGTCTCGGTCTTCGGCTTGTCGATCTGCGCTACCGCCGGCGAGGCCGAGCCAGCGAGCGACAGCGCGAGGAGGGCGAGTAGGAGCTTCTTCACGAGACCTCCCGGCCGAGCAGCTTCGATGCGAGTTGTTTCGCGAGCGCGTTGGCTTGCGGCAAGAGCTGGAGGCGAGCAGCCTCGGTCTCGGCGCGCATCTTGGTGGCCGCCGCTTCGAGCGTCTTGGTCGCTTCGGCGCGCGAGGCGTCGGTGACCGATTTCTCGTGCTCGGCGGCTTCGGCGCGGACCTTGCGGCCTTCGTCGTTCGCGCGCGAGCGAGCCTGGGCGAGCTTCTTTTCGTAGTCAGCGAGCTCGGCATCGGCTTGCGCCGACATCCGCTCGGCTTCGGCGCGAGCACCGTCGATGCCCTGTTTGCGCCGCTCCCGAAGCTTCAGGTACGGCTGGAACAAGAACACGTTGCCGATCACGAACATGATCAGGAACAACGCGAACTGAATGACGACCGTCAGATCGATATCGATCAGCGGGTGAGCAGCGAGCAAAACGAAGTCCTGATGCATGGCAACCTATCGATAATTCAGGGCTTGACGCGGGGTGCTTATAGTCTTGGCGTTTCTACGTGTCAACCGTGGGATGCCGGAGGTTTCTCCTCGGGCTCTGCGACATTGCGCCACGCACACGATCTCTGTTTAGATCCCGGACGATGGGCTTTCGAGCTGCGCTGATCTGTTGGTTCCTCGTGATCCTTGCTCCCGTGGCGAGGGCCGAGGACAAGCCGTGGGCGGCGGGCGTCACGGCCGAGCATCAGAAGGCTGCGCTCGACCTGTATGTCCAGGCCAACAAGGCCTTCGAGCAGGCCGCGTCGCCGGCCGACTACAAGCAGGTCCTCGAGACCTATACCGAGGCGCTCGCGCTCTGGGACCACCCGCAGATTCGCTACAACATCGCGGTCTGCCTCATCAACCTCGATCGCCCGGTCGAGGCCTTCGACAACCTCGAACAGGCGATGCGGTTCGGGCAGGTCGCGATCGGACCTGATCTATGGAAGCAGGGTCAGAGTTATCAGAAGCTCCTGGCCGGACGCGTCGCCGAGATCGAGGTCAGCGCGGAGCCGGGCGCCTCGGTCAGCCTGGACGGCAAGCTGCTGGCGAGTACGCAGCTGCGGGTCCTGAGCGGCGATCACCAGCTCGTGGTCGAGAAGCCGCGCTACCAGACCGAGACCCGTGCGATCCGGGTCACCGGTGGCCAGAAGGTCACGATCAAGATCGAGCTCAAGCCGATCGCCGTACAGAGCCAGCTCCATCGCCGGTTCGCGCGCTGGCTCCCGTGGACCGTGATCGGCGTCGGCGCCGCGGTCGCGATCGTCGGTGCGCCGTTCATGGTCGCCTCGCACAGCAACTACAACACCTATAACGATGACGTGAATACGATGTGCGGCGCGGGCTGCACGCCCGCGAATACGCCCTCGAAGATCTCGTCCGAGCTGAGCACCGCGAAGCTGTTCAACAACATCGCGGTCAGCGCATTCATCTCCGGTGGGGCGATCCTCGCGACCGGGTTCGTGATGGTGGTCCTCAACCAGCCGCGGCTCGCGCCCGTGATCGGCAACGATCATGTCGGCCTCGCCTACGCCGGCTCGTTCTAGCTCTACGATGCGAGCGTGAAGCTCACGCATGGTGATGTGGTCGCCGAGGTGGTGCCCGAACGCGGCGCGATCGTCAGCGCGCTCGAGGTCGCGGGCACGCCCGTCCTCTACATGGATGCAGCCACGCTCGCCGATCCGGCGAAGAACGTGCGTGGCGGCATCCCGCTCCTGTTTCCCTTCGCCGGCAAGCTGGCCGACGAGCTGTTCACGCTGACGAACACGCACATGAAGCAGCACGGCTTCGCACGCGGTCGTGCGTGGTCGGTGACCGAGCAGCGCGAAGGGCTGGTGCGGGTGGCGATCGCGGCGGATGCCGAGACGCGCCCGCAGTTTCCCTACGAGTTTGCGGCCGAGCAGACCGTGATGATCACGCCGCGCGGCCTCCAGCTCGAGCTCGCGATCGCGGCGGGCGCGGCGGCCGTGCCGGTGTCGCCGGGATGGCATCCATACTTCTCGATCGCGCCCGCGGATAAAGTGAACGTGCGCGGCGATGTCGCGGGGTTCACGCCCGACAAGCTCGGAGATGATCGCGAGTTTGATTTCGGGGTCCCCGCACCAGCCTCTGGGCGCGCGCGGTTCACGCTTCCACAGCACACGATCGAGCTCTCGTTCTCGCCGGAGATGCGGCACTTGCAGTTCTGGTCACAGCCCGGCAAACCCTTCATCTGCCTCGAGCCCTTCTTCGGCGCCGCGGGCACGATCAATACCGACCGCCGCGCCTGGGTGCCGGCGCACGAGACGCGCACGTTCTGGATGCGGATCGAGCTCGTCTAACTCGACGGATGCTTGCGTAGCCAGATCCGGACTTCTTTGACGGCGTCCGGATCTTGCGCGGCGAGGTACGCGGCGAGCGCTAGCTTCATCTCTGCCTGCGCGCGCGCCCTGACGTTCGGTACTTTCGGCAGCTTCGGGGTCTCGATCAACGCATCGGCGAGCGCGAAGTGGGCATCCGCGAGATCGCTTGGCGAGGCCTTGCTCGCCACCCGGATCGCGAGTCCTCGCTCGGCAAACGGAACGCCTTCGCCGCCGCGGTGGAGCTCGACGAGCGCGCGCGAGATACCGAGGCACGCGTACGCGACATACGGATGCTCGGGCCCGAGCTTGGTCTCGAAGATCGCGAGCGCCCTGCGATCTGCCTCGAGTGCCGGCGCGTACTTCTTCTCGGTCATCTGGAGCTCGCCGAAGTTAACGAGCACGCCGCCCATCCGAGGATTCTCGGGTCCGTAGACCTTCGTCACGAGCACGATGGTTCGCTCGGTCAGCTCTTCGGCCTCCTTCAACTTCCCGAGGGATTTGTAGACCGAGGTGATGTTGATCATGTCGTCGACGACGTCGGGGTGCTCCGCGCCATACGCCTTCACCGTGATCGCCTTCGCGCGTTCGTAGAGCACGAGCGCGTCGCTGTAGCGATGCTCGTCCGAGGCGACGGCGCCGAGGTTGTTGAGCACACCCGCGAGCGACGGATGGTCGGGTCCTCGCGTCGCCTCGACCAACGCGACCGCGCGTTCGAAGTGCGCGCGGGCTCCCTTGTGATCGCCGCGCGTGTTCAGCGTGCTGCCGAGGTTCGCCAACGCGATCACGAGCTCGACGTTGTCCTTGCCGTATGCCTTCTCCCAGACCGCGAGCGCCTTCTCGTACGACGCCTGCGCGTTGACGACGTCGCCCTTGTCGGAGAAGTAGTTGCCGAGGTTGTTGAACGAGGTCCCGATATCGGGATGGTCAGGACCGAGCGCCGCGAGCCGGATCGCGAGCGCGCGATCGTAGAGCGCCTTCGCGTGATCGAGGTCACCTTCAACGCGATAGACATTCCCCATGTCGTTGAGTGCGTCCGCGTACTCGGGATGATCTTCGCCCGCGAACTTCTTGCGCTGTGCGACGACCTCTTCGAGGGCCTTGCGCGCGTCGGCGTACCGCCCCTCCTCTTTGTAGAGGTCACCGAGGTTGTGCACCGTCTCCACGACCCACGGCGAGTCCGGCCCGAACGTCCGCCGACCGAGGGCCTCGGTCTCGAGGTAACGCGCTTCCGCTTCCTTTACCTTGCCGCGCTTCTGGAGCAAGAACGCGACGCTGTTGCCGAGCTCCACGGCGATCTGCGGCTTCGGTCGCACGTGCTTGGCCATCGCATCGATCAGATCGCCGAGCTCCTGGGCGGGGTCGTAGTGGTTCGTCTCCGCCAGATCGAACAGCCGCTTCGCCGCAGCTTCGATCGCCGTGTTCGGATCTCCTGCTGCGATCGCGATGCGAATAGCCTCGGAGAGCGAGGCATTGCTCGCGGGGTCGGCGAGCCCAGCCTGGTATTTGCCGAGCAGGACCAGGGCTTCGGCGACCACCGGTGGGTAGTTCGTCGCGCGCGCCTCCGCCACCAGCTGCGTTGCTCGCGTGATGCCGGTCGCGTAGTGGCCGAGCAAGATCCGCTCGCGTTCGACCGTGAGCTGCGCACGGACCGCGACGACATGGACCTGCTGGATCCCGGGCTCCGGTGGCGTGACCTCGGAGGTCAGCGCGGTGGTATCCGCGCAGCTCGCGACCGCGGGGAGCTTGAGCGCGATCGGGATCGCGCGATCGACCGCATCTCCTCCGCCAGCCACGAGCACGTCGAGCGTGCTCGCTGTCACCTCGAGCGCCCGTTGCAGACACTGCATCCGGAGATCGAGCACGTGCGCGGATTGCTCGCCGCGCTGGTTCGCTCGACACGAATCGACGAAGCCGCTCTTCCAGTCGCGGGTCCACCCGTCGACGATCGGCGTGACCCGTGCGAAGGTCGCCACCGCATCCGGACGCGACGTCGCGATGAATGCTGCCGACATCCGATCGCGCAACGCGCTGTTCCACACCGAGGAGACGCGCTCGTCGCCGGTGCCGCACTCCGCGCCGTGATGACGCGTCGCTACGAGCCCCAGAGACGCGAGCGCGACCACGCCGACACCAGCCCACGCAACCCGACGGCGTCGTTCGGTCGGATCCCGCGCGAGCAAGGCGAGCAGCTCGGCCATCGACGCGTGACGATTCGCGGGCTCGGTCGCGAGGCCCCGGAGCAAGGCACGTCGGATCGCGTTTGGCACCTTCGCGCCGGTGGGCGCCGGCAGGATGGTCCCGGTCAGCACGTTCGCCGAAAGTGCGACGTAGGTCGCGCCTGCGAACGGCCGCTCCTTGTAGAGCGCCTCGTAGAGCGCGACGCAAAACGAGAACTGATCGGTCTTCGTCGTCGACAGCTGGCCGGAGAACTGCTCGGGCGCCATGTAGGTCGGCGTGCCCATGATCGAGCCCGTGCGCGTGAGGTCTTGCGACAGCGGCGTGTCGTTCGTCATCGTCAGGTCGGGCGGTGGTACCGAGGCCGCGCGCGGCAGTGCATCGACCACGCTGACCAGCCCGAAATCGGTGACCTGCACGCCCCCAGCCTTCGACATCAAGACGTTGTCGGGCTTGAAGTCGCGATGCACGAGGCCGACATCATGGGCCGCAACCAGGCCGCGGCCGGCGAGCAAGAACACGCTCAGGATCTCGTCGAGCGTGTGCGGTTTCTCGAGCCAATCGCGCAAGGTGCCGCCATCGGCAAACTCCATCGCGAGATAGATCTGGTCCGCGAACGTGCCGACCTCGTGGACCTTGATCACGTTCGGGTGGTTGATCTTCGCCATGGCTTGCGCCTCGCGAAGCAAGCGCACCGTTGCCCCCGTGGTCGCTCCCGCCGAGTGCATCGCTTGCGTGAGCAACTTGATCGCGACCTTGCGGTCGAGGTGCGGGTCGTACGCGGAGTACACGACGCCCATGCCGCCCCGCCCGAGCACACCGAGCACCACGAACCGACCGATGCTATCGCCGCGACCGGGCTCGCCCGCACCGGCCTGTGCCGGTCCGACGAGCGAGGCACTCGCACTGGCACTCGTACTCGACGCCGCGACCGTCTGATCGATCGATGGATCAGGGCCACTCTCGCCAACTCCGAGCTGCGTCTTCACCGGAGCCGCATCTTCCGCGATCGGTCACGGTTTTGGCCGGGTCCGCCTCGAAAATCTGAGGAAGATCGGTGGTAAGTGCAACGGATTCGTCTGGTACGAGCGCTGCAATTCCCAGCTCGCATGAAGTTTGGCGCCCTCCTCTACCTCGGCTTGGCTTCCGCCTGCACCTCGCCCGACTACGGTACCCCGACGGCGGCGACGGACATCACCGCCGAGCACGTGGGAGGGTTCACGGCGACCCCGAACATCGATGGCGTCCACATCGTGGGAGCGAACGCGAACTACACCCAGTCCGGGCGAACTGGCGCCAACACGGTGACCGCCGAAAACCTGAAGGCCATCATCGGGGCGTTGGAGGACATCAAGTTCCTCGATCTCGATCCGACCTACGACAGCTGCAACACGCCGGCGAGCGATGCCCCGACCGGACACCTCCAGGCGACACTGACCGCGGGTACGAACGAGGTCCATTTCTATACGGGCTGCAATGGCGGCATGTTCGACAAGCTCGATCGCCTCGAGGCGACCATCCTCGACAAGAGCGGCTACACCAACTGGACGCTGCTCGATCAGTAGGCGCGCACGAGCTCCGCACCCGAGCGCGGACGCACGGATCGCCGTGGTGCCCCTCGAGGATTTTGCGAAATTGGCGAGCCGCGGTCAGGCACACCGACTGCAATTGATGACCTCAGGAGAAATCATCATGGGCGCTCTCAAGGACAAGATTGCAGGCACGGCAAAGCAGATCGAAGGCAAGCTCACCGGCGACAAGGCGCGCACGGCGCAAGGCACGGTTCAAAAAGCCGTGGGCAAGGTCGAGAGCGCCGTGTCGGATGTGGCAGACAAGGTCAAGGAAGGCGCGCGCCAGATCGAGGACAAGGTCCGCGGCACCAGCGCTCGCGTCGACCGTCGCGCACGCAACCCCCAGTAGCTGGTAAACGGCACGGAAGCTGGCAAGCTCGTCGCTATGAGCAGTGCAGGCTCCAACCTCGAGTTTCTCCTCTCGCGCCGTAGCGCTTCGGCTCTCGGCGGTCCCGCGCTCACGCGCGAGGAGCTCGATCGTGTTCTGGCGGTCACCGCCTCGGTCCCCGACCATGGCGCGTTACGGCCTTTTCGTTTTGCCATCATCGAGGGCGAGGGTCGCAAGGCCTTCGGCGAGGCGCTCGCGCAGACCGCGCTCGAGCGCAAGCCAGACCTGCACCCGGCGAAGCTCGATGGCATGCGCCAGAAGGCCTTCCGCTCTCCGACCATCATCGTGCTGATCGCCGCTCCGAAGCCGGGCAAGGTCGAGACCTGGGAACAGAATGCCACGGCCGCGTGTGCCGGCTACGCCATCACGCTCGGTGCGCATGCCCTCGGCATCGGCGCGGTGTGGAAGAGCGTGCCGTTCACACGAGGTGACGCGCTGGCGAAGTTGTTCGGTCTCGCGCCAACCGAAGAGATGCTCGGCTTCATCCACCTCGGCCGGACCTCGACCGACGAGCTTCCAGCCATTCGCCCGCCGATCGATCTCGCGGCGTGCACGATGCTCATCGACCGCTAAGCGAGCGCCAAGCCACGAAGCCGAGAGACCGAAGCGAGGTCGGTTGCGACGGTGCGTGTGTGGCTGCGCCCGCCACTCACGCGCGTCCGTGGCACTCCGCCTGCCGACTCTCTTGGTTCCGGCCTCTCTGCGCTTCGTTGTCGTGACCGTCCGGGCCCTCGGCCGCGCAGTGCTTCAGCAGATGACTGGCTCGATCGATTCGGACCTCGCGCCGGGACGTGCGCCGCACGAGTTGCAGATCAAACGTTCAAACCCAAGACCAAAATAGGGAAGTCCTAGTTCAAGCCGCCGTTCGAGATCATCCCGTGCTGCTTCTTCTGCTCCTCGAGGCGCTTCGCATTCTCCGCCTTGAGTTGAGCCGCGGTCTTGGTCGCCTTGAGCGCCGCGTTTTGCGCGGCGGCGGCGGTCTGCTTGACGGCGACGTTCTCCGCGGTGAGCTTGTTCGTCTTCACGGTGAGCGACTGCGCGAGCTTGGTCGCGCTCAGCTCTTTTTCGGCCGCTTCCGCTGCGGTCTCGGCCGCGACCTTGGCTTCGTGCTCGGCCTTCTCGGCCGCGAGGTGGGCCTCGTCGCTCTCCTTGCGCGCCTTGATGCTCTGCTCTAGCGCGGCCTTGGTCTGGATCGCTTGATCGGTCGCGCGCTGTTCGGCGCTGCGGATCAAGACGAGCGCGATCGCCGCTGCCGCGACCAGCGCGCACAGGAAGCCGAAAGCCGCGACGATCCGTCGGCGCCGCGTGCGTGCGGCGCGGTTCGCGAGCTCGAACACGGCGGTGAGGAATGCGTCCTCGCGCGGCGGGAGCACCCGCGACGATTTCGCACGCCACACGCGCGCTTCGTCCATCGCCTCGTTGCGCCACAGGAGGCCCTCGACCCTGGCCTTCTGATCCCACTGCTGCGCGGCCGCGCGAACCTGAGCGAGGAAGGCGGCATCTTCTTGGTTCTCGTCGAGCCAGCGGCGCAGGGTCGGCCAGCTCTTGATCAGCGATTCGTGCACGAGCTCGACGGCGGTCGAGTGCACGACGAGCAATCGTGCCGTGACCAGCAAGCCGAGGATCCGATCGACCTCGCCGCCGAGCTCGCGGAGCTCGCCGGTATCGACGATCGCGCGCGTGCGTTCGGGCGTGACGAGCTGCTGGAAGATCAACCGCACGAGCCGCTGGTCGGTGCCGACAAAGCCCGCGATCACTTCATCGGCGTGCGTCGCGAGGGCGCCGGCGACACCGCCGAGTGCGTCGTACGAATTCTGCGTCAGCATCCGACGCTGGCGATCGCGGGTCTCCCACAGCTTCGCGGCCGTGAACTGGAGTAGCGGCAACGGGCCAGGCGTTGCTTCGAGCGTGGCGAGCATCTGCGCCACGATCCCGGGCTCGAAGTTGAATCCGAGCGCCTCGAGCGGATGCGAGAGGGCCTCCTCGAGCCCCGCGCGATTCGGCGGCTGCAAGAAGACCAGGCCGCGCGCGAGCTCCTCGACAAACCTGCGATCTTCCGCCGCACGATCCAGGAAATCCGAGCGCATCGCGACGACCACTCGGATCGGCCCCGAGGGATCATCGGCGGCACCGGCGAGGCACGAGGTGAACGCGTGACGCTCCTCGGCATCGGGCACGAGCGTGTAGAGCTCCTCGTGCTGATCGACGAAGAGCAGGATCTGCGAGCGTCGCTTGCGAGCACGCGATCGCAGCTTCGCGCCGAGCGCACCGGGCTCCGCACGCAGCTGGGCCGCGAGCCCGCCGCTGGTCAGCACCACATCGCTATCGCGCGATTCGCGCAGCTGCTCGAGTGCACTCGCGAGCGCGACGAGCGGCTTGCGCCCCGGACGCACGATGATGCACTCCCATGGATCACCGCTCGCCTTGAGCGCCGGTACCACGCCCGCGCGCACGAACGAGGACTTGCCCGCGCCCGAGGGCCCCACGACCGCGACCATCGGTTGATCGCGCAAGCGCGCGACCGCGGCTGCGATATCGTGCGAGCGCCCGAAGAACCGATCGGCATCACTCTCTTGAAAGGCGTTGAGGCCCGGGTACGGGCTCTCGTCGGCGACGAGGTGGCGGCCGGTGCTGCGTGGCAACAGTGGCTCGAGCTCGGCGAGCAACGCGTTCGCGGTCGGAAAGCGATCCTGCTTCTTCTTGGCGAGGCAACGGGCGACGATCGCGACGATTCGATCGGGCAACCCCGTGACGTCGTCGGCGAGCGACGGCATCAGGTCATCGGAGGCCGCGGCGCCGAACAGCTTGCCCTGGGTCAGCGGATCGAGCGGATGCTTGCCGGCGAGCATCTCGTACAAGATGATGCCCACGGCCCAGAGGTCGCTGCGATGATCGACCTCGTCGGTGCCGAGTTGCTCTGGCGACATGTACGGCAGCGTGCCGACGATGCCGAGCTTGGTCTCGGCCGCGGGCGTCGCCGGCGCTGGGCGAGGCGTCTTCTCGCTGCCTTCTTCGTAGAGCTTCGCGATCCCGAAATCGAGCACCTTCACGGTGCCGCCGAGGTTGACGATGATGTTATCGGGCTTGAGATCGCGATGGACGATGTTCGCGGCGTGCGCAGCGACGAGCGCCTTGACGATCGGCACGACGAGCTCGATCGCGCGACCGACCGGCAGCCGCTTCTCCTGCATCAGCTTTGCGAGCGACGTGCCCTCGATGTACTCGAGCACCATGTACGGCAGGTTGTCGAACGTCTCGACGTCGTGGATCACGACGATGTTCTCGTGACTGCAGCGCGCGGTCGCCCGCGCTTCGATCACGAATCGATCGGTGAACTTCTTCGAGCTCGAGACCAGGAACTTCATCGCGACGCGCCGACCGAGCCTCGTATCGCGCGCGAGAAACACCTGACCCATGCCGCCACGGCCGAGCTCGCGGATCAGCTCGTACTGCTCGATCTTGAGGCCTGGCGAGAGCCTGGTCTCGGGCGCTCGCACGGGTGGTGGCGGCGGACCCGCGAGCACGCCGGGGGTCCGGGGATCGATCGTGGTTCGCTGGAGATGGTCGGGGCGCTTGGTCGTCGTCATCGTGGGGGCGCGCTCGTTCGAAACCGAATGAAGAGGCTCTCGAGCTCGCCGTACAGCGGTTCGGCTTCCTCGGGGGCGTTGCCTCTCCTCGAGAGTACCTCGTCGGTCAGGGCCTGGAGTGCCTCATCGTAGCCGCGGCGCAGCTCGCCTACATGTGCCTCGATCCGCAGGTGGTGATCACTGCGTGTGGGTTCGGACTCGAGCATGGCGAGCTCGAGCTCGAGCTCGGAGAGCTCGTTCTGGAGCTGATCGGAGACCTCCGTCGAGAGCTCCAGGATCGAGGCGAGCTCGAGCACGATCTGGCGGACCTGCGAGGTCAGCGCTTCCGCGAGATCGCTCGGCTTCTCGATCTCGTGCGTATCGAACATGTACTTGGGTCGGCTCGTCCGCGTCCGCGGCGCGAGCTCGAGCAAGCCCGGGAGCTCGGCCGCGAGCTGCAACGCGTTCGGGCGATCCGCCGGATTCTTCGCGACGCATGCGGCGAGCAGGTCATCGAGACCGGGAGGCAACTCGAGGTCCGGCGCCCGGACCGCCAGTGATTCGGGCTGCTCGTGGACGTGCGCGTAGATCATGCCGACCGCCGAGCGCGGTGCGAACAGCGGCGCGCCCGTCAGTGCGAAGTACGCGAGCCCACCGAGGGCGTAGATATCAGCCGCAGGCCCCACCTCGCTCGTCGCGCTCTGCTCGGGCGCGAGATAGAGCGGCGAGCCGAGCACCTGTTCGTCCTCGGTCAGCCGGGTCATGCCTTCATCGGCGGCGAGCTTCGCGAGGCCGAAATCGATGATCTTCGCGGACCAGCCGGTCCCGGACGACCCGCCCGCGAGCAAGACATTCGCCGGCTTGAGATCGCGATGGACCACGTTCTGGTGATGCGCGAACGCGAGCGCCTCGGCAAGCTGGATCAGCAGCATCAACGCATCGGAGATGGGCAAGGGGCCGAGCTTGTCGACCGCATTCTGGAGGTCGGGGCCCTCGACGTATTCCATCGCGAGGAACAAGCCCCCGCCCGCGAGCTGACCGGTCGCGAGGATCTGGACGATGCCCGGATGCTTCAAGCGATCGAGTAGCTTCACCTCGCGACGAAAGCGCGCGAGCGCTTGCGGCCCCGCCATCAGATCCGCACGCACGATCTTGTAGGCGCGCAGCGCACCGCTCGGCGATCGCGCGAGATAGACCTCGCCCATGCCGCCCCGGCCCAGGGAGCGCACGATCTCGTGCCCATCAACGTGCTGGCCGATGAAGTGGCCGATCAACGCGGGAAGTCTAACAACAAGCGGGACTTAACGCGAAGTTCGGACCGCGCGGAGGTCGGCGAGCCGCCCCGCGAGCGGTTCGAGGTGCGGGGATCCTGCGTGCTTGTTCAGGACATCGTCGACGATGCCCTCCAGCACGTTGTAGGCCTGCTTGAGTCGCTCGAGCTCGTCGGCGCGAACCTTGGCCACCTCGGCGATGCCCTGCTCGATCGCGCGGACCCGGTCTGCCTCGGCCACCGCGCTCGCGAGCCGGGACTCGAGCTCCTCGATCTTCTGCGTGGCCTCTTCTGCTTCGTCGGGCTGGCCGCTCATCGCGAACCGGAGCTCGCCGATCGCGAACCGCAGCGAGACCTCGCGGTCACCTGCGGTCTCGCGGACCGCCGTGGCCTCGTGCTCGAGGGCATCTTGCGCGGCTTCGAGGCGCGCGAGCGAGCGCTCGTGGTCGCGGAGATACGCGACGCCACTGACGAGCCCGGTGTCGTCGAAGCCCTTGTCGAGCAGCGCATCCGCGACGTGACGGAGCGCGCCGCGGAGATTACTGAAGCCCTCGCTCGGGGGTGGCTTGGTCAGGGTCTTCGGCAGCTGCTCGATCGGGACGTAGCGCCGACGACCATCCGATTTCGGTGCGGGATAGCCCGGCACCTTGCGCAGCGCCGCGAACAGATCCGCGGCGGTCGCGTAGCGATGTTCTGGATCTTTCTCGAGGCAGCGCAGGATCACTTGATCGAGCTCGGTCGGAATGCCCTGGCGGCGCGCGCTCGGAATCGGCGGCGGCTGGGTCATGTGCGCGTGCAGCACCTCGTTGCTCGTGCCAACGAACGGTGGCTGGCCCGTGAGCAGCTCCATCGCGATGCAGCCGATCGCGTACAGATCGATGCGCGGATCATCGCCGACCCCGGTCACGCGCTCGGGCGACATGTACTTCGCGGTGCCCCAGATCATGTTGCCGGTCGAGAGCGCGAGGCTCTCTTGCACGTCGCTCGCGGTGATCTTCGCCATACCGAAATCGAGGACCTTCAGCGTTCCGTCCTCGCCGGTGACCATCAGGTTGCCCGGCTTGAGATCGCGATGGACGACGCCGCGCGAGTGCGCATGATGGACCGCGTACGCCATCTGCCCCAGCACGTGCAGCGAGAGCGGAAGCTCGAGCTGGCGCTGCTTGCGCAGGAGCTCGAACACGCTCGCTCCTGGCGCGTACTCCATCGCGAGATAGAAGCGATGGTCGGGGAGCTGTCCGAAATCGTAGAGCCCGATGATGTTCGGATGGCGCAGCCGATTGACCGCGCGTGCCTCGCGCCGAAATCGGGACACGAACTGGGGATCCTGAGCCACTTGAGGCATCAAGATCTTCAGCGCTTCTTTCCGGCCGGACGTCAGGTGCTCGGCCAACCACACTTCCCCCATCCCGCCCTTGCCGAGCGCCGACAAAATCCGCCAGCGGTCGTGGAGTACTGTGCCGATCATCGACGAGGCAGGAAAATGTTATCACGTGGTGGCACAATGATCGCGATGCGATCGGGTGCCGCGCTTGCGCTACTTCTCTCGGGTTGCTTGCACCCGACCGTGCAGGAGTGCAGTGGGGGCGGGCAAACCTGGGTCTGTCCTTCGGAACAAGCGTGTGCACAACCGCCTACCTTCTGCTCGACACCGAATGAAGTCGGCGCGTGCCAGGGCAAGGTCGATGACGATCCGTGCTCGAGCTCGCTCGTCGCGGACGGTCTATGCGTCGCGGGGGTGTGCAAGGCGTGCAGTAACGAGATCTCTGGCTGTCGGCTCGTCGGTTGGAATCCGATGGCGTCGCAGACCACCAGCGACCTCACGGCAGTCGCGTTCGTCGGCGACGGCGAGGCGTACGCCGGCGGCAACGGCACGATGCTGCACTACCAGCGAGCGGGCTGGATCGTCGATGATACCTTCCCATCGGCGGATCTCGTCGGCGTACCGATCACGGGCTTGGTCGCGACACAGGGGAACGTCTACGCGTTCGCAGGCTCGTCGATCTACGTGCATGCCGGCGGCGCATGGAGCAAGCTCGCCGATCCCACCGGGCTTGGATACAGGGCGATGTGGGCGAGCGGCGACGAGGTCTTCATCGTCGGACCTGCGGGAAAACTCGGTCACTACAAGGCCGGGCTGTGGAGCGAGACCACGTTCGGAACGGCGAGCTACAACGCCATCTGGGGGACGAGCGCGAATGACGTCTACGCGGTCGGCAGCCAGAGCTCGATCGTCCACTTCGACGGCACCACCTGGACCCAGGTCTCCGCACCACTCCCAGGCAGCGCGAATCTCATCACGATCACGGGTGTGGACGGCGACGTCTTCACCAGTGGTCGAGCCGGCAGCGCAACCTCGGTGATCTTGCGATCGACCGCGGGTGGACCGTTCACGATGATGACCGTACCGACGAACATCACCTACGCGCTCTGGGGCTCGAACAAGACGAACGTCTTCGCGGTCGGCGACAGCGGCGGGATCCTGCACTGGGATGGGGTGTCATGGACCAAGATGCAGACCTCGATCACCACTCAGGTGGTCGCGGTCGCTGGCAGCAGCGCAGCCGAGGTCTTCGCGGTCAGCAATGCGGGCGCGATCCTCCGGTTCACCGGTGCGGGCTGGGCCGATCCAGTCGCGACGCCGAGTCACGTCACGAGCAAGCTCGCAGATGTGTGGGCCGCGGCGCCCAACGATGTGGTCGCGGTCGGCGCGGGTGTGTTTCGACTCCAGGGGCAGGCGTGGGTCGATAATTCGATCGACTTCGCCGGTGGCGTGAAAGCGGTGTGGGGGCGAGGCACGGGCGACATCGAGGTCATCGGGCAGCTAGCGGCTGCGCACTGGAACGGCACGGCATGGTCGCAGACCATGACGAGCGGCATCGGCACGCTCGCGGCGCCGGTCGATCTCTGGGGGTCGAGCACGGCGCTCTATGCCGCCGGCGCTGGCATCGTCGAATATAACGGCTCGAGCTGGGCATCGATCGCGGACCAAGAGGTCTATGTCGCAGATTGGGTCTCGCCCTCGGGCAAGGTGTGGGTCGCGGGAACCAAGGGTGTCGGACACGTCGACGGTGGCGCCGTCACGAGGGATGTCGCAGGCGCGGCGTTCAGGGCGATCTGGGGCGTCGACGATCAACACGTGTTCGCCGCGGGTAGCGCGGAGATTCGCGCGTTCGACGGAACGATGTGGCAGGCCGTCAAATTGCCCGCGACTGTCGGCGTCCAGCTCGACGGCCTCTGGGGCCGCGATGCGAACGACGTGTTCGCCGTCGGAGCCGCCAACACGGTACTCCACTACCGCGCGGGCCTGTGGCGGACGATCTCGACGCCGTTCACCGGCGATCTCGTGAGCGTGAGCGGTATGGGCGCGTCGATCTTCGTTGCCACGACCGATGGCAACGTCTACCAGCTGATCGACACCGCGCCGTAGCGCGCTTACGGACAGCTGCCGTTGACGACGTGGTCCTGAGCAAACGTGCTCACGAAGCCACCTTCGAACGACGCGTTGAGATTGCCGGTCAACGTGCTGAGAACATCGTACGCGTACGGCGCGACGCCACCGCCGAGCGCGATGTTCACCGCGTCGGAGATCTGGCGGACGCTCAGGTTGTTGAACGCGGGCGTGGTGGCGAGACCGCACACGTGGAGATCGCCGAACTTCACACCGGTCGCGGCACCCGGGATGATCGTGCCGTTGTCGTTGAAGTCGATGTTGAGGCGCAGCGCGGCGACCTGACCACCGAAGATGCCAGAGGCGCTCATGTGCGTATCGACGAGGTTCCTGTTCAACGCCGCAGCGTCTCCGCTCGCGGGCAGGTACGAGAGCAGATCATCGCCATTCGTGAATTGCAGGAAGTTACCCGTCGGACGACCGAGGATCATCGTCGCGGGATAGACCGCATCGAAGTCCTGGAGCAGCAGGAACGCAGGTGTTGGAGGCGGCGGCATATTCGACGCCGTACCACCCCAGATGTTCTGGTCGTAGGTGATGAGGTCGCCATCGTGCCAGCCGCAGCCCGGGGCGCCCGGTGTACAGCTCGGTGGTGCCGCGATCGTTGCCGTCGTACAGGTGGTGAGCGATACCGGCATCACGGCGGTGAACGTGAAGCTACCGACCGGATCCGTGATGCCCGTGCCCGTACCATGCACGCAGTTCGTGATCGTGCCGCCGCTCGTCCCCGCGTCGTAGCTGACCTTGACGGTGCCGGTCGTCGCGTTGAGGTTCACGACCGGTGCGGTGTAGGTAACCGTGCCCTGGGCTGAAACATCTGCCGCGGTGTCGCTCAGCGCGAGCGTCGCGTTCGCATCTTTCTGCGCGGGCACCTTCTGCGTGAACACGTCCGAGATGCTGCGTACCTTGTGCTCGTCCTCGTCGATGACGCCGTTGCCGTTGATATCGACGTTCTCGTCGGTGTGATGCGGTCCGCCGAGAGGATGGTTGCCAAACGTCACGACCACCTCGAAGCGAACGCTCGTGTTCGTTGCGAGGTGGAGCAGGTTGTTGTCGTACGAGGCCGAGAACAACAACGGCAGGTGATCACCCGAGCCGAGCAGGAATTCTGGCACGAGCGAGAAGATCGTGTTGAAGCGGCGATCGAGGAACGATAACGAGCCCGAGGCGGCGTTCTCGCTATAGACGTCGTGGCCTTCGCTCGTATCCTCGCCGACGACGTGCGCCGAGGTCGCGTTATCGCCTTGCGTCGCGTCGGCGACGTCTGACGAGATGGTCACCCAGTGGTTGTTCTGCTTGGCCTGGAGGTTGACGACGATGTTGCCGAGCGTCGCCGGACCGGTGCCGAGGTTGATGACGTCGAGGAAGCCATCGACGACGAGGTGTCCGCCGGAGGTCGAGTTCTTCGTGGCCGCGATGTTCCACGTCACGGTCTTCGCGGTCGCGTCGACCGCCGCGGTCTTCGTCAGCGTCCAGCTCGAATCGCCGGTCTGGAGCAGCGAGACCTTCGACGCGAGCTCGAACACCGCCGCGAACTGCCTGTGGCCACCGTGCCACCAGCTGCCGTGATGGCCACCGTTGCCACTGTTGCCGTCGCCATGGTGTCCATCGTGATCATCGTCGTGATCGCCGTGGTCGTTGCTCTGCGGATTGCTCCGAGCCTGATCCTGCCCGGCAAGCAGAGTTATCAGAGCTGCTGCGACGAATGCGGAACCCCTCATCATCCGAAGATGATTTCACGGAGGGTCGACCGCTTCACCGAAAAATTGAGACAAAGCCGGGCTATTTCGCGGAGATATGCACCTACCTGAGGTGCTATCAGCCTACTTCACCGGAGCTGGTTTCGGAGCGACCGGTGCCGTGGATGGTCGTCCTTGTTGAGCTGCAGCTTCCATGAAGGAGCGGCCCTCGAAAATGACGCCTTTGTCGATTTGCAGGGAAGGTGTGTGGAGATCGCCTTTGACGCGACCCGGTGCGTGGATCTCGATCGACCGCTTCGCGGTGATGTTGCCAACCACGCTGCCTTGGATGATGACTTCGCCGACGTCGATCGTCGCTTCGACTTGCGCGCCATCACCGATCACGAGGACGTCATCGGAGAACACTTCGCCTTTGAAGCGACCGTCGATCCTGACCGTACCCTCGAACGTGAGCTTGCCTTCGAACGAAGCTCCACGGCCGAGGAGCGTCGTGATTTCTCCTGCTGCCTGCGGACGAGCTGCTACTTGCACCATGGTGCAAGGAAGTTAACAGCGAGCCGTTAGAAGATCGAGCCCACGCACGACGCGATGTCGAAGAACATGAACGCGAGCGCCTTCTCTTGCGGCGTCAGTGGCTGGGTCGAGCAACCGCCCGGGTACGCCGCGGTACCGACCGAGTCGGCCGAGACGTGCATGTCACTGAACACGACCTTGCCGCAGCGTTGATCCGCGGCGACGGCTTGCGGCGTCGTGAACTGGAAGTTCATCGCACCTGCCGTGGTCGGCGAGGTCGCAGGATCGAGATACACCCAGCGCTCGGTATCACCGTTGACGGCCGAGGCAGTGTTCCGCGATTGCTCGACCGCGTTGATCAGGCCGTGGGTCACCGAGCCACCGACGTTGTCCATCCATTTCGCGAAGTTCTTGCCCTTCGGATTGCCGACTTCATCGATCGTCGCAGTCAGCGTGTCGGGGTTCGGGTTGCCGGCGAACGTCCACGTCGCGGTCGCTTCCCAGCTCGGGATGCCGTGCGCCGCTTGGTTACCTTGCTCGCCACTCGCCCAGATGTTGTGCCAGTGCGACATGAACACGCGACCGCCGAGGTCCGAGTAATCGGACATCGACTGCAGAGCGTTCTGTGGCTTCGTCGCCGGGTATTGCCCGCCTTCGCACGACAGGAACACGATGTCGTACGCCTTGAGCTTGTCGACACCACCGGTGTACGGCGTCGTGGGGTTCCACAGATTCTGTGAATCGGCGAACGCGCCCGAGCCGCCAGCGAAGCCCGAGGCGAAGGTGCTGCGGCCTTTCGCGTTGCCGATGGCCAGGTCCGAGAACAAGCTGACGCGACCCGTTCCGCCGGCGGTCGTGATCTCTTTGTCCGCGACGCCGAGCTTGCGGATCAGGCACTCGAGCGCATCCGCACCGCCGACCGAGATCGCGATGCGCGGCATGTCGACGCTCGTCGTCGCCGCGGTCAGATCGGTCATGCTCTTGGGCAGCGTGGTCTCCGCGACATCGATCGGGAGGTCCTGACACGCAGCGACGTTCGGCACCTTCAACTGGCGGCGCCATTTGCCGACCTGCACGACGAGCGGGACGTCGGTCGTCGCCGGCACACCACCGAGCGTGAAGTGACCGGCCTCGTCGGTGACCGCGGAGACGAGCGCGCCGCCTTGCAGACCATCGGTGCAACGCGAGCAGGTCGCACCATCGGGAAGCGGCCCCGGATCGGCTTCGGGAACGTAGACGTTCACGCCGAACAGCGGCAGCGTTCCGTTAGGTGCGTAGACCGTTCCGGAGATCGTCGTCGAGGGCAGCCCCTTCGCTTCGCAATCGACCTGGAAGCAACGCAAGCCGACGCATGCATCGGCGGGCGTGCTCGGAGCATCCTGCTGCGTGTCGGTACCTTTGTCGTGGTGAGCGCACGCGGCGAAGAACATGAGTACAGCTACGCTGCGTCGGCCCATAGGAATCACCTTATCACCTCGACCACGATTCGTGATCGTCGAGGATTTTCGGGAAGCGAGAAGTTCGGGTTAGTGCGTGAGCTTCGTATCGATGTCGATTTCGCCGTTCGCCGGCCACGACAAACTCTGGATGTAGGGCGAGTAGTCCTTGAGGCGCAGCTCGAGCTTCTTCGCCGTTTCGAGATCGATGTCGTTGATGGTGGTAGGAGTACGACCACGAAGTTTTCCGTCGATGATGATGTCTGCGCCGGCCGGTACCGTGGAGATACGAAGCCGACCGGTGATCGGATCCATCAAAGCGTTGACCGCGATCTCCCCACCGTCTTTCGGGATATCGACATTCTCGACGTGCGGCTTGTGGCGGGCCAGTTCTACGCGGATCTCGTGACGCGAACCGGCTGGAAGATCGAACGGTAACGTCTGTGGTGTGACACCCGTTACGTGCGTGCCGTCGAGAAAGATCTCGCCGCCGCTCGGTACCGAACCGATCCGAATGGTGCCGGTGGTCACCGTGTTGTCGCGACTTGCCCGGATGATGAAGAATGTCCCACCCGCGGCGACACCGACCGCGAGCGCCCCGGCGAGCACGAGCTTGATCCACTTACTCGCGTTCCCTTGAACGCGGTACTGCGCAGGGACCTCGTCGGCCTCCCAGAGCCGCAGTTGGCCGGTCAGAGACATCGGTTGTGGCGTTGGCGAACCGTACGGGTTCAGCTGATAGAGCGCGCCCGGCGAAACCTGCTGTGGTGGATAGTTCGGGTCGCCATTCCACGACTGCTGCGGTTGCTGCGGATAGCCTTGCTGTGCGTACGGTTGAAGATGCGACGGCAACGGCATGCCCGAGGCGTCGACGGCATAGCCCTGGTACTGCGGCGGTTGCGGTGCTGGCTGTGGAGATGGCAGCACTGGCACGTTGCCGGTCTGGCGCATCGGCGGCGGTCGCGTCGGGGCTTCCCGCGGCGAGCGCGGCTCGGGCATCGGCTCGTGCTGCTGCCCGCCGAGCATCTGCTGCAACACGTTCGGGGGTGGCGTCGGAAGACCGCTGGCCGGCGTCTTGCGAGAGGCGCGCGGCTTTCGCAGCTCGCTCACTGCCGGCGCGTGGATCTTGCCGGCGAGCGCCGCGGGCGCCGGCGCACCGCGCTTGCCGGTGCGCGGTTGGTTCCGGAAGTCACGCGTCGTCGTCGCGCCCTCGTCGTCTTGCGGGCGTTGCCCGGTCAGGGTCTCTTGATCGTCGAGGTCATCACCGTCGTCGTCATCCGTCGGCGGCCGTTGCGGCATCGTCGTGACCATCGTCGCGTCGACACCGTCCTCGGTGAGCGCATCGATCATGAACCCACCGGCGGACATGCCGGTGACCATCGTGCGATCGCCGATATTCTCGAGCTCGTCGTCGCTCTCGGCACTCCACGGCGCGGGTGGCGTCTTGACCTCGAGCAGGCCGCTCTCGTCACCGCGGAGGGGTGCGGGTGCGACCTCGCGGGTCATCTCCTGCGCGTCCCGCGGCTTCGTCGGTGCACGCGGCAGCGCGCGCGGAGCCGCGACCGGTGCCGCCGGTTTCGGTGGAGCGATGTCCGCGAGCGCGGCTTGCCGCGTGACCCGCGCGCCCGCTTGCGGCGCTGGCGCTCGCGGCGCGACCGGCGCGACCGGAGCGACCGGCGCGACCGGGGCACCCGGGAGATTATCGAGACTGAAGATCATGCTGTTCTCGTCGCGCAGCTCCTCACCGCTGTGGATGAGGTCCTCGGGATCGATCGTGTGCGTCGAGATCGGACCGTCACGCATCTCGACTTCTTGCGCCGGCACTTCGACCGGATCGCCGATCACCGATCGGATCAGCGCGGCGACCTTGCCCGCGGTGAACACCGGCGCGTACCCGTGCAGGAACCGCTCGAGGTCGGACGCCATGTCGCCCGCGCTCTGGTAGCGCTCGCCCGGCTCCTTCGCGAGCGCGTGCATCACGATGCGCTCGAGCTGCGGTGGAATCCCTTTGCGCAACACCGACGGTGGTTCGATCTCCGCGCGCCGCGCCATATCGAGGAGCTTGTGCAGATCCTCTTCGAGATAGAGCATCTGTCCCGTCATCATCTCGTAGAGCACGATGCCCGCCGAGAAGATGTCGGAACGGAAGTCGATCGAGTCGCCCCAGGCCTGCTCGGGGCTCATGTAGTAGTACTTGCCTTTGATCACCCCGGCCGCGGTCTGGCGCGCCTTCATCGTCGCCTTCGCGATGCCGAAGTCGACGAGCTTCACTTCGCCCGCGTAGCTGATCAAGACGTTCTGCGGCGAGACATCGCGATGGACGATGCCGAGTGATTTGCCTCCGTGGTCGCGCTTGCGATGCGCGTGATCGAGCGCGCTCGCGACTTCCTTCATCACGAACGCGCAGATATCGAGCGGCATCTCGAGGTCTTGCTCGCTACCGCGACGGAGGATCTTGTAGAGATCCGCGCCGTCGACGTACTCCATCGTGATGTAGAACGTCTCGCCGACGCGACCGAGGTCGAAGGTCTGCGCGATGTTGCCGTGATTGAGCTGGACCGCGATCTTCGCCTCGTCGACCAGCATCTGGATGAACTGGTCGTCCTCCGCGAAGTTCGGATGGATCATCTTGAGCGCGACGTACTTCTCGAAGCCGGCGATGCCCTTCGTCTTGGCGAGATGGATCTCGGCCATGCCTCCGACCGCGATCTGGCGGACGAGCCGATACGGACCGAACTGCCGCTCAGCCATGGGAGTCCGCGGGCAGATCGAGCGTGATCTCGGCGGTGGGGCCGGTCTTCAACATCTCGGCATTGCCGGGATGAACGAACACCCCGACGAGCTGGAGTGGGGTCTTCGCGCCGCGATCGAACGTGCACACGACCTCGGTCGCGATGCCGTACGCGACATTCACCACGTACGAGGCCGCGGCATTCGCGACGAGATAGAGGCCGAGCCCCGCACCGTAGGTCTTGCGATCGATCTGGTTTGGTTGCTGGATGCACTTGTCGATGTACGACAGGATCGTGTTCTTCGCGAGTCGACCAAAGCGATCCCGCACGGCGATCGCGAACGTTTGATCGGTGACGGCGTAGCGAATCGACACCGGGCGTGGCGAACGTGACTTCACGCGCTCGTGCGGATCGACTTCGGCGAACACCGAGTTGCCCTCTTCGTCGATCGGCGCGTCGTACAGCGCGTTCATCAGCAGCTCTTCGCAGACCGAGCCGATCGCACCCCGCACCTGGCGCCGCATCTTCGCGGCTTCGGCAAAATCGAGGATCGCCTGGATCGCCTTGCCGCGGCCCTCGAAGTCGCGGATCCGCGCGTACTGCACGGGCGTGCCCTCCGGCAAGTACTTCTCGATGCCGAAGATATCGCCCGTGAGGAGCTTCTGCGCGGTGACGAACACGCCGTGATCGAGCTCGTCGCCCACGACCACGTGGTTGACTCGATCATCGCGAAGGTAGCTCGTGAGATCGGCGAGCTTGGCCTGCTGGGTGACGATCGTGACGTGCGCGCGATCGCGGAGCTTGCTGATCAGCGGCGCGATCTGACCGGTGTCCCCACCGCTGGTCGCGTAGAACACGTAGCGGTGCGGGATCACGTCGGTCGCGATCGCCGACGGGCTGCGAACCGCGTCGACTTCCGCGCCCGCGCGCTCGAGAGTCGCGACGATCCGCCGGAGCTGGTCGAGGTCGGAAGAGATCGCGAGAACGCGCTTCGACAATGGTCCCCGTGGCGTGGCCGAACAGCGGCCCGCGACCTGGTTATTGTACCACCTGTCTTTGGCAGAAGGCGCGTGGGCCCGCCGGCCGAAACTCACCCGGTCGTGACGCCGAGAAAGTGCCCGATGAACGCGGTTAGCGCCATCGCACATCCACCGCCAACCGTGACTCGCAGAGCCGCCCGCGGCATCGGTGCACCGCCAAGGTACGCGCCGAACGCGCCAAGCCCGGCGAGGGCGACGAGGGAGGCCGCCGGAATCGTGTACAGCGCCGCCGAGCGTGGCGAGACCAGCAAGACGAGGATCGGGATCAGCGCGAAGATCGCGAAGCTGATCGCCGAAGCGACCGCCGCCTGGAAGGGGCGCGCGCGCGTCCGTTCCTCGATCCCGAGCTCGTCACGCAAATGGGCGGCGAGGCCGTCGTGCTCGCTGAGTTGCTTCGCGACCTGCATCGCGAGGTCGGCATCGAGCCCGCGCTCGCGATAGATGCCGGCAAGCTCCTTGAGCTCACCCTCGGGCGATTGCTCGAGTTCGGCCGATTCTTTCGCGATATCGGCGGCCTCTGCGTCGTGCTGAGAGAACACCGAGACGAGCTCGCCCACCGCCATCGACATCGCACCCGCGGTGAGCCCCGCGATACCGGCGACGAGGACGGATCGGGTGGTGGCATTGGCGGCCGCGACCCCCATCATCAGCGACGACGTCGAGACGATCGCATCGTTCGATCCGAGCACCGCCGCGCGCAACCACCCGACGCGGTTCGACGTATGACGCTCGCGATGTCGAACCATGAAGGAAGCTTACATCCGCGAGTACTGGCGTCGATGGTC
>JANXOP010000161.1 GCA_025357755.1 Kofleriaceae bacterium
GGTGCACTTCGATTTTCGGCTCGGCAACATGCTCACCGACGGCACCTCCCTTACCGGTCTTGTCGATTTCGAGTCCGCTCGCCCAGGCGCCGTAGACTACGATTTCACGAAGGCGTCCCTCGAGATCTGGCCACTGCACCGCGACTTTGAGGGCGCGATGCTCGATGGCTACAGCTCTGTGCGACCGGTTCCGTCGCAGCTGTACGAGAACCTGGCGCTGTATCGGCTCTATCTTCCGATGAGTGGTCTGGGCTGGTGCGCGAAGCGCGGACTGCGAAACGAATTCTTCGCCGAAAACGTTCGGCAGTTGCGCGATGCGATCATCAACCTTGGGTGATCTGCGTTGGCGCTTCAACCTTTGCAAGGGATTGACCGGTTGAAGGTCGACCATGGAAGACTCGTCGTCCCCTCACCTGCCCGGTGCACCGTGTCACGCTCTCGACTTCGACGCCGATGACCGCTACCTGGGTCCGCCCCTCGAATCGCTTCAGTCCGCGGTTGGAGCGAACGCTTTTCTCTCCGGCGGCATTCTAGGGTGGACGCAATGGAGGATCCGAACGAAGAAGTGCCCACGTCGACACGCGCGTCGCACCTGATCACCCTCGCGATATTAAAGTCGTTGCAACGCAGCCCGTCCCGCGATGCGCGGCAGACCATGTTGGCGGCTACGGCGATCGACGTCCTGCACGGATCGATTTCTAATCCGTTGACGCGCCCGACGCTCGCGTTCTCGCCGACCCTCACTCGTCGCCGCGACCGGGCACCTCGAGCTGATCGACGAGCCCGTACCGCCTCCAGCCTTCACTCAATAACCACGTCTTTGGAATCCAGACGAACGGAGGCGGGTAGCCGGCCGGCGCCTTGTAGTACACGCCCGCCGCTTCGCGCTGCTTCCAGCCATCGAACGAGAGCGAGCTCGAGTACGGATCGACCTTCCAGGGGCGCTTGAGTGGAACGCGGTCCTCGTCGTGGTGCCGCCAATTGTTGAGCACGTACGCGATGCAGTTGCGCACCTGGCGCGGCGAGCGCAACGGCCGCGCGTGGTAGCGATCGGCGAACACCGGGCGGCCCGTGCTCGTCGCGTTCGGCGCATCCGGTAGCGCAGCGTTGATCCGACGCGCAGCAGAGATCCCGAACGCCTTCATGCCCTTCCACAGCTCCCTGCGGCTCGCGGCCTCGACGATCAGATGAATGTGCGAGCGCTGGATGCTGAGGTGAACGATACGAAACGGCGGCGGATAGATCTCGCTCGCCGCGACGACGAGCGTGGCTTCACGGATGGCGAGGAAGATCGCGTGGCGCCGTAGCGAGCCGACGCTCTGGCGCGCGCGCATGATCACGTGCACCGGCTCGGCGGCACGGTGAAACGGGCGAACCTGGTGCTTCTCGCTCGCGCGATAGCCCTTCTTGGGCCGCCCTGCTCGCTCGCGCTTGCCACCGCGACGCTGCCCGTTCTTGTCGGGCGTTGGAAGCGTGAGCTGGACGTGACGCTTGCGGGCCGTCGCCATGTTTGGAACATAGCAATGGTCCGACCGATCGCGCAATTGATTTCGCCGATCTTTTGAAGAGGTCGATATTTCGCGCGGAAGAATCACCTCAAAAAACGTAATTTTGGTTATTCAATACAGGTAGTAGGCGTCGCTGGCCGAGGGTCCGCGCTCACACGTTGGTGACCTTGCGAAGAGACCGCGAACGCACTGCCAGGGACTGGAGATATTCGATCTAGATCGAGGCGGCGGCGGCGTGCACGATGACGACGCGCTAGAAAGGGGATCGTGAACGACGCGGTGCTCGTCGCCACCGAAGCGCTGCTCGAGACGATCGCGAGCATGGGCTGCTGGTCGGCCGTGGCGTTCGGCCAGGGCGATGATGAAGGACGTGCCGTCTAGCCTATCGAACCGGGGAGAGCTCGGAGACCGGCGCGGCGAACCACACCCGCGCGATCACGTAGCCCCGGCTCGAGTCGCAAGCGGATTGGTATCGGTCGGCACGTTAATGGGCGAACCAGTCTTCGTGGCGGCACCAGTTGGTCCGGTCGCTCGCACATGCAGAGCGCAGCGGTCTGCGATCAGGGTCGCGGGATCCGCCCTTACCGCCTCAGCGCGGCCGAAAGCAGAAACGCCGACCTGTGAGGGCCGGCGTTGGAGCGGGAGAAGGGATTCGAACCCTCGACGTCAACCTTGGCAAAATAATTTCGGCGGAGCAGCGACGAGGTTTCAGTGACTTGAGAGTGCAGCAACGTGCAGCAGCGAGCAAGGCGGTGGTGTGAAGTGGTGTGGATTTGATTCGAGAGTTTATACGAGCCTGGGACTCCTATGACTTCGGCGTGAGCTCGCAAAGACGCTGGAAACGTGTTTGCGCGTCCGCGTCCGGGAGCTCAGCGTCAACGGCTGCATACACGACAGCCCTAATCTCGGCAGCAGCTCGTACCAGCGCCACTGTCTCTCGCACGTTCGTTTCTAGGGTGAGAAGTTCGGCGCAAACCGACCCGACGGTCACGTAGTCAGCGTCCAGCACCTCGTTCGTCGCCTTGAGCGCAGGCAACGAGTCGAGTCCCTGATCGAGAAACCATCGCAAAGAACTCGCGAGCAGACCCAACGTCCAGTGCGACGAGATGGATCGGTCGAACGCGACGCGTTGTGCTTGCCGTGGACTACGACCGTCGGCAACCAAGAGGTGTTCGATCTGTCGAGTCAGTGTTGGGTGTGCGAGAAGTCGCACCTGATCGTCGCGATTGTCCCTCACGCGTTTTCGGTCGGCGCGGTTGGGAAGAATGTATGTCCAGATGTCTCGGAACCCGAGGAGCGTTTTTTTGTTTTCCGCGTGCCGAAGATATTGGGGCTCCGTGATTCTCGTCTGCGTGTCAGCCATCCTCGAGCGCATGTAGTTCAAATGCGGCCCGCCAGCAGGGTTTTGGAGCTCAACCACCAGGTCTCGAAATGGTGGCGTTCGCTCGAGGTCCGCAATCGCTCCAAGTGCCGCGATCCCCGTAGCGCGCTCGTCTCGCATCAGGTCTGGAACTCCGCGACCGATGACAACGAGCTCGCGGAATTTCAAAATGCTCGCAAGTGAATGGCGCGTGGTCTGTTCCCACATGCTCGGATGTTTCGTCATCTCGAGGACCGCAATGTCGAGAATGAGGAGTTGAGCGTGCGTACGACGCGCTTGTTCGACCGCCGGCTCGAGGAACGCTGGCTTACGCAGCGCATTTTGATCGAGCACGATGAACGGCGCCATTGGAAGCATTACATGTTCCGTGAGTAAGACCGGACGTAGCAAAGCGCGCAACTCTATAAAGGCGGAGCGTTCTTCTTCGCGAGCACAGCTTCAGCTCTCGCCTCGGCGGCGCGCTCCTTCTCTCTCGCGCGGTCAATCTTCGCACGCACACGTGGCAGTCGCTCTGTATAGAATTTCTCGGGCATCCCCGCTTCATCGACGATTGCCTTCATCACGTCGATTCCGTCGCGAACGTATACGAGCGGCCCGGCGCCATAGAGCGCGATATCAAAGACGTGTTCGTTCGACTTCAGCGTACTGAAAGGGTCTTCCCGGAGAAGATCGCGTCCAAACTCCTTCGCGCAAAGCACGGCTGCTCGGAGCTGATGAGCGTGAGCGCGCTCTTCGATGGCGCGGCGGTCACGCTGTTTGATGGTTCCCGTTCCGGTTCCGGCGCATGCCTAAGGCGTTCGGGAATGGGTATCGGGTATCAGCGCGCGCCGACGTAGCCGGTCGGGTCTTTGCGGATGCGGCCGACGGCGACGAGGTCGGCGAGCGCGCTGTTCAGCGTGGCGTTCCGGACGGAGCACAGCTTCCGGAGGGTCGTCGCCGACAGCGGTTCCGCGGCGGCAGCGAGCTGTGCCTCGATCTTGTCGGCGAGCGTTGCCGGCGCGGTGATCGCCGTCGCCAGCGCGCGCTGGACGGCGGTGAGGGCGACCGCGTCGCCGTCGACCGCGAGCTGGAGTGAGACGGCGGTGATCGCCGCTGCGGCGCGGTGCTCGACCGAGAGTGTGAGCTGGTCGCCGTGGCGGCGCAGGTAGAGATTCGAGTCGCCCCAGGCGTGGAATTCACTCGAGCCGCGCAGCGCCTGGCCGGCGCGCAGCTTCGCGCCGCCCTTGCGCGCGTGGTGCACGAGCGCGACCGCGACGTGGAAGCGCCGCTGTAGCTCGCGCAGGTACGCGAGCAGCGGCGCGACCTCGCCGGACAGATTCTCGTCGATGCGGTGCAGACGGACAAAGGGATCGAGCACGAGCAGCTTGGGGCGCAGCTCGGCCACGGTCTCGGTGAGTGCATCGCGGTCGCGCTCGACATCGAGCCGCACCGCCGGTGCGGTGATGACATGGATGTCGAGGTCGTCGAGCACGCGGCCGGCGGCGCGCGCGATGCCGGCGAGCCGCTGCCGCACGACGTGGAGCGCATCCTCGGCGGCGAAGAGCAGCACGCGCCCGGTCTGCGCGGTCGCGAAGCGCCGCAAGCACGGTACGCCGCCGGCGACGGCGACCGCCATGTCGAGCGCGAGAAACGACTTGCAGCACTTCGGCTCGCCCCCGACGATGCCGACCGCCTCGTCGGCCCACAGCTCCTCGATGAGCCAGCGCCGCGCCGGCGGCTGCGCCGCGAGCCGGTGGGCGCGGACGGTCGGCAGGGTCATCGCCGCTTGCTCGCCGACGTTGACGGCTTCGGCGTCGGCTCGTTCGAGGTCATCGGCGTGTACGTGTCGAAGAAGAGCTTCTCGTCGAGGTGTTTGACCTCGCGCTGCGCGCCACTGACGAGCAGGTCGTTCGCCATCGTCATCAGCGTGCGGTAGTTGCCGGCGGCGTGCTCGCACAAGGTCGCGACCAGCTCGGTCGTCATCAGCTTCTGCGCGCCTGCCTTCGTCATGGAGTGGCGCAGGCAGGCCTCGAGTTCCTCGGGCGTCGCGCGATCGAGGTTGAGCTTCACGCGCATCCGGCTCGCGAGCGGCAAGAGGTCGTCGCTGCGGAATTTCTCGACGAGTCGCGTGTCGCCCGCGAGGATCGATGTCAGCAGCATGTGCGAGTCGAGCCGCGCACTCGACAGGTGCCGCATCTCGTTGAGGACCACTGTCGACATGTCCTGCGCCTCGTCGACGACGAGCACGGGTCGCACGAGCGCGGCATCGATGTGTGCTTGCCAGCGCTCGCGCAGGAGTTTGGCGCCGGCCCAGCGATTGTGCGGCGACAGCTGCACCCCGAAAAGGTCACCGAGCTCGCGATAGAAGTCCGCCACGCCCTGGTGCGGCCGCGCCATCACACCGATCTTGACCTCGCGCAGCACGCCGAGCCGCTCGACGAGCAGCCGCAGCGCCGACGACTTGCCGATGCCGGGGGCGCCGGTGACGAGCGCGAAGCCAACCTCGCGGGCGAGGTTCTCGACGCGCCAGCAGAAGCTCTCGATGCGCGGCGCGACGAGCAGCGCGTCGGCGGGCACGTCGGGCGAAAACGGATTCCACTTGAGACCAAACAGCGAGAGCAGCTTCTTGTTCACGACGCACCTCCGGTCTCGTCGGCGGGCACGAGGTTGTCCTTCGGGAGATAGGCCGGTGGCAGGCCGGTCGCGGCTTGCTCGGCGACGAGCTTGGCGAGCAGCGGTGGCATCGCCGGCACCGACCGCTTCTTCACCGTCGTCGGCGTCTCGCACGGCTCGAGGGTTCGCCGTTGGCCGTCGGCGTTCGCGGCCTTGTCGAGCGGATACAGCCGGCACAGCGCCGCGCCGGTGCGCTCGTCGACGAGGTGCACCCAGCTGAGGTCCCAGCTCGCGCGGCGGATCGTCACGTGGTCGAGGTGGCGATAGCGCGACGGCAGCTCGAAGCGGCGGCCATCGAGGCTGATGGTCCCGTCGCTCTTGCGCTGCGTACGCCGGTCCTCGGCGCAAAACGCCTGGCGCAGCACCTCGGACGTCGGGCTTGGCAAGCCGACGTCTTTGCCGTCGAGGAAACGGCGCAGTGGCGTCGTGCCGAGCTCGGAGTGCCGCTTGCGGTTGTACTCGTGCTCGACCCACGCCTGCGTGATCTCGTTGAGCCGCGCGAGCGTGAGATCTTCGATGCCCTCGAGCATCGCGACGAGCCGGCCCTCGAGCTGGCCCCAGAAACTCTCCTGCTTCGCGTTCTGGTACGGCGAGTGCGGCAGCGTCATCTCGTGCACGACGCCGATGCGCGCGAGGCCTTGGCGCACCTCGTCGGCCTTCATCGCCGAGCCCTGGTCGGTCATCAGCGACCGCGGCTGGCCGCGTTTGTGGATCGCCTGCTTGAGACCGTGCACGAGGTTCTCGGCGTCCTCGGCGAAGTACCACTGCAGGTGACACGCGAGCCGCGAGTGATCGTCGAGGATGCCGAGCGCGAGCGGCGCCACGTACTTGCCCTGGCGTCGTACTGCGCGTGGATCGCCTGCACGAGCACGTCGGTGATCGCGACGCGGCGGCCCAGATCTTTGCGGAGCTTCTTGCGCAGGCGGCCGACGGGGTCGGTCGGCGCGTTCTTCGCCTCGTAGTACCAGCGCTCGATCGTCGAGAGCCCAAATCTCGTCGGCGCGCTCGTGATCGGATGACGCCACGCGGTCGTGGCGAGCCGCTCGAGCTCGCGTTGCAGATCGCCACGCGGCGGCGGCGCGGCGAGTAGGTGGCCCACCACGGAGAAGCGCAAGTTCGCCCAGCGTTCGTGTGTCGTTGGTTCGTGTGTTCTGATTTTCATCGGACGCGTCTATCGCGCGACCGCGACGATGTTGGAAATCACCCTCCTCTGCGGGTGACGATCTTCGTCGGAGATTCCATCACCGACGTCGATCCGGCACATACGCCGCCGTGGTCGATAGCGGCGACAGGAAGCGCAGCAGCGCGGCGAGTTGGTCGTGCGGCTCGCCGGAGAAGCGCTCGAGTAACGCGCCCGGCATCGCCGACGTCGCGACCGGCGGCCAGAAGGCCGCGCGGGCGGACTTCCAGAAGGTGCTCTCGGCGAACGCCTCGGCCCACCACGTACGCCAGCGCGCGAGCGTCTGCGCGCTCACGCCGAAGAGCTCGCGCAGCCGCTTGGCTCGCCAGGCTGATGGGCCATGCTGCAGCGCTGTCGCGAGCACGACGACCGCGCCGAGATAGACGCGCCGGCCGAGGAATCTCACCGACGCGGGCGTCGTTCGTTTCCGGCACGTTGCGCAACAGAAGCTGGCGCGTCGGTTGTCGCCTTGATGGTCGTCCGGCAGCCCTCGAGGCTTCCGCGGATAGCGTGCGCTGTGCAGCACCCCCGAGCACGCACACCCCTCGCGGCGGGCCGCCTCGGCCAGATCCAAGTCGATGTTGGCGAGCACGTGATAAAATCGATCGTCGACGAGTAACTTCGAGATCAAGGACACCTCCGAGCACATGACCCAGGTCGGCCGCAATCAACCCTGTCCCTGTGGCAGCGGCAAGAAATACAAACAGTGCTGCCTCCAGACCGACGAGGCAGCGCGGGTCGCTGCCCTCCCGGCGAAGCCCGCCGGCCGGTTGGTCGCCAGGGCCAACTTCGGCAGCGATGACGACATCGATCCTCTCGATCGCCTGTCCAACGGCACGGTCGACCTGATCAACGCGGGCCGGCTCGACGAGGCCGAGCGCATCTGCCAGCAGCTGCTCGCCGAGTTCCCCGACCTCCCCGACGGCCATATGCGCCTCGGCCTCCTCCATCGGCGGCGTGGCGACAACCGAAAGGCCGCCGAGCACCTCCGCCTCGCCGCCACGATGGCCCGCTCCGACGACAACATCGACCTCGCGGACAGCCTCGACGCCGAAGCGGACGAGATCGCCCCGCCGCCTGCCTCCTGACTGACCGCTCGCCCGACCGATCACGATCGCCGAGGCCAGTTCCGCCGTTTCCCTCGGCGAGCTCGCTCAGGACGCGTCCGCTACGCCTCGCCGAGCATGTTCATGCTCACGAGATCACGACGAGGGTCGGTACTATGCGTCGATCCTCGTCGTGATCAGTTTGATCGACGGTGCAGTCGCGGATCTGTCTTTAAATAACAGAGGCTTCTTTCATAGCGAACCTGATCTAACTGCGTGGGAATCGATTTCCGGCCATCCAACCGGTTTGCTACGAATCTCGAAACTCTTCGGATCAAGACGATCAGCTACCTCGACGGAGCCCCTTGCGTTGCCGTTACGTCACGGAATCGTTCACGGTCGAGACATCAACTACAACTACGAAGTCGTCTCCGCGAAGCTGTGGGCCACGCTGTTTGCCGTTGGCGACTGGGCCCGATCTGTCGAGCGCGGGACGCATGTGAAGCGAGAGACAAAACCGCTTCGAGAATCACTGAAACAGATCGCGGAGCACGCTCGCGAGACGTCGGAAATTAAGAAGCACGCGGAGGCTTGGAGTCCCCGAGCTGTCGAGGTTCCGCACCAAGAGATGCCTGCGTTCGAGCTGTTTGAACTCCATACACCGGAGCGCAAGCTGGCTGAGTATCTTCACGCCGCCCTGAAGCGTCGCTACGGCATCATGGCCGAGCAAATCTTGCCGAGACCCGGTGTGCTGGCGTCGACATTGGCAGGCGAGCTCCGCCGTGACATGGGATCGGTCATCCTGACGAGGTTCCTATTCAGGAAGATTGTGGACGCCGCGCCTGCGCTAACTCGTGTCGAGGCCGAGTGCCAGTACGGTGACACAGCGGTCATGGTTGACTACCGACTACTGTTCGCAAAGGCGAACGGCGAGGTTGTTCCGCGCGGATATGAGGACGCAAGCTGGTACGTAGTGAACTACTTGGAGCCGTTGGTTGACCTAGTGATCGCGCAAGAGCCGCCTGCAACTCCGTGGACTGGTGACGAAACGTAGTTCGTGATCGGCTGTGCGCGCATAGTTGAAATGACCTCCGTGTCGCATCTACCCGTGCGGGCCGACCCGAAGAGTCCTTTCCAAACGCGCAGCTCCTCGTCGAACCGAAATGTTCACGTTTGATCCGGACGGCCTGTTGCCCATCAAGACCATGACGGCATCGGAGGTCAAAGGGGCGACCGGCGTGCCGTCGACCGCTTCGATCACGTCACCGGTCGCCACACCGGCGATTGCCGCAGAACTCATAGGTAGGACGCCAGCAATGACAGGCGTGAGACGCAAACGGTCGAACATGATCCCTGTCGATCCAGGCCGTGCTCCATCTAACGACGAGCGGACGACGGCAACCCGAGGATTCGCATCGGTGACGCGAGTTGCACCGCTACTGGTCATGTTGCTGTCGTCGCACTCGATGATCGTATTCTCGGCCGGCGCAGCATCGAACGTGACCTGTCCTGCGGCATCCGTGATCGCCTGCGCGGACTTCGGCGAACCCATCATCGGTGTGATCACGTCTCCGCTAGACGCGAGCGCTACACACCGGACGCCGGCGACCGGAGCATTACTGCCGAACAAGTAGACGCTCGCGCGCAGTGTTCGTGTCGCCTCTGCGCTCAATGCGACAGTTGCGGTCTCTCCTGCGCGAACCGTAACGCTGTTCGCCGCGCTGCGCCCATTCACCGATACTGCGCTGATCGAATAGTCGCCGGGTGTCAGATCGACGATCTGAAACGAGTCATTGTCTGTCAGCGCCGCGTAGGTTCCAGGCGCGAAGGCATTCGATGCGCTGACGAGCGCACGGACTCTGACGACCGCCTGATCGAGGTTGACCAGCGTTCCGTGAATGCTTCCAACCCGACTCAGTCGCAAGATCGCGTTGGTCGTGCCCGATGCGACGTTATCGATGCTCGCGCGTGGTCGACCACCTAGGCTGGCTTGCAGGCGAAACGGTCCCTCGGTCGAAATGCGCAGCGAAAATCGACCATCGGCATCAGTTCGCGTCCTTGGCCAGGCGGTTCCCTGAACGATGTCCGTCGCGCTCGGTCCCGCGCGAACGATCGCGTCGGCAACCGGCGCATCGACATCGTCGACCACAGTCCCTTCGATCGTCGTCGCTGAAAACGCGACGGCGAGCCTGAGACCTCGCACCTCAGCATCGCCGTTCCTCAGTGTGACCAGTGGCGGTTCATCACCTGCCCAGGCGAGCGGTTGCGGCGCATTCGCGTAGCCGGAGACCGTGACTTTGTAGTCACCGGTGCCGGCCAGCTGATCGATCGCGAACGAGCCATCGATCGCCGTCGTCGCCTTTCCAATATCGTCGCCCGAGATTCTGACTGCTTTGACGGAGAGGCCGCCTAGCGGTGTTCCCTTCTTGTCGACAACGGTCCCGGAGATCCGTCCACCGCCATCGAGCTCGAGGGCAATGTCTGCGCTGTCGGCAACGGGGACGCTGAACTTGGTCGGTGCCGTCGTGAAGGCACCGAGCTCCTTGCACTCGGCATAGAGCGAATAGGCGCCGACCTCAGGAGCTGAAAACTCGAAGCGACCGGCGCTGTCGGTCGCGACTTGAGTCGGCGAGAACACGGCCACCGACGTGGATCCGAGCAACCGCACGATCGCGCTAGGCACCGGAGCCCCGCGGCGCGTGACGTGGCCTCGGATCGCTGGGGAAGGGTGAACGTCGATCGTGATGTCCCCCGCGATGGTTCGCGTATCGATGACCATCGGCGCTTCGACAGTCGCACCATCGATGAGAACGCCAACGTTCTTCGCGCGACCGACGCCGGGCGCAACGAATCGCCCATCGGTTCCGGAGATAGCGCGAAGGCTCGTGGTCGAGCCAAATGCGGTCTGGACCTCGAACCGGATCACTGCACCAACCAGTGGCACACCCCCGGCTCTTACGAGCCCACGAATCGTCGTCGCGGGCCGAACCTTTAGAATGATCGGCCCGATACGTTTCGCCGCGACGACCTCGACGTCCGTGATGCCTGGAAAGTCGTGATCGGACATCCACGCGTTGATGCCAAGGCGGCCGGACGCCACATCCTGGAGCTCGAAACGCCCTTCGCTATCGCTGAGCGCATGTCGAGAGGCGGCCCCAGGTCCGGCGACAAACACCTGAGCATTTGCGACGCCGTCACCGGTTTCGGTATCGACAACCTGACCGAAGATCGAACCTCCGGGCGCGAGCACCACGTCGACATGTTGGTGACCCGTCGCATCGATAGGCACGGCAACATGCTCGTAGCCGTCTGCGCCGACCTGCACGGACGTATCCTCGTGTGCGAGGCACATCGAATAGTGGCCGGTTTTCGTCGTACCGGTCGAGGGTCCGAACGGGCCGGTTCCGACCCGGATGGTTGCGCCTTCGATCGGTCCGCCCGAGTTGTCGCTGACGGTCCCTTCGATGGTTGCCGCACACACGTCGAGAATGAGCGTGAGCTGCTCGGGATTCGGCTCGTGCGCAGGCGCGCGCGGATCGATCGTGAACGATCGACCTGCATAGTTCGCTGCTGTGACCACGAGACGATAGACGGTCGAGTCACGAGGAGGCGCGAATCGAAAGCTTCCGAGCGCATCGGTGATGTTGGTTGCCTCGGCGCTGCCAGAGACCGCCGCACTCCATCCGAAGATCTCGATCCGCGCGCCGACGATCGGCTCGCCCGCGCGATTGGAGACACGGCCGGCGAGCGGGTGTCGCACGACCCCGGCTAGGTCCCACCACGGCTTCGCGGCGTTGATCGAATTGGGAGTACTGAAGGCATGTCGCACGCTGACCACGCCGGTCTCGGCAGAAGACGCGACGTGTGCATGCGCGCGCACGTACAGCGCGCCGCTACCTGCGAGAAGCAGTAGCAACAGGGCAAGAACTGCGAGAAGAGTCGCTTTCGATGCTGACGCCACGGTCGCTCCTTTTCCGAATGCGAGCACCGCCGGCGCCCACGCCTTGCGATCGCCCTTTTCTCGATCCAGTTGGTCGCGCAGTCGCGCGAGTCCGTCGCGGATCTGGCCGCGCACGGTGCTTGCCGAGATCGATGCGGCTTTCGCGATCGACGCTGCCGTTCTCCCTTCCACGAATCTCGCGATGATGGTCGAGCGGTACGGCTCCTCGAGCTGGAGCACCAGGTCAACGAGCAACCGATGGAGCCGCACTTGATCGAGAAGGACGTCCGGTGGTGTCGTCCCGCGATCGTCGAGGTCGACGTGTTCGCGGGCAGCTCGTCGTCCATCGCTTCGACGGCGCATTCGTGCGAGGTCCCGAATCACTTTCGTGAGCCACGGTCGCAGCGGTCTTCCAGCGTCCGGCTCGCGCTGCCAGGCTGCGATCCACGACTCCTGCACGAGATCATCGGCGTCGTCGGCGTTGGCAGCGAGCGAACGCGCGAGCCTGTTCAACCACGCTGCGTCGGCGAGGAGTTGTTCCGCCTCAAGTAGCCTGCTCACACCTCATCCTGCCGCCGATGACCAAAACGTTGGCCGGAATGTGGATGAAACTGCGCGGTCGGCCGGTGCCCCCGGCGGAACGCACCAGAAATCAACTATCGCGGAGCACAGGTCGCTCGTTTGTCTGTCGAGGCGTCGTGCTCGTAATTGCGCTCGCACTCGACAGAAGTCTCGGTGCACAACTCGGCGACGCCGACGCCAGGCACGAACTTCGAGTAACAGAACGCCGTGGCAACCGGCTGACATGGCTGCGTCTGCGTACCGTTGACTGAGCGACGATCCGCCTCGCATTGGTCTTTCGTTGAGGTGCAATCGCTAAAGGGTACTTCGAGGGCCGAAGTGCACCACCACCCGTGAGCTTTCGCAGAACGTGGATTGTTCGTTCCGTAACTTATATCAAGACCGAGAAGAATAGTTTTCAGAATTTCCGCCGGCGTCTTTGAGTCGCCGACGCTAACCTCATTGCAGCTCTGAATCGGTTCGCGATGTGCCGGCATACCGCCGTACGCCTCCCACCCGTCTGAACCGCGGCAATCCATGGTGACCCATAGCGATCGAGACGTGATCGCAAGACGGATCTTATAACTCCTGTAGAAGTTGATTGGTCTGCAGCTCGCAGCGATCGTTTGTCCGACGAGTTCTCGAGTTACTAGAACGTGCGCGTCGACATCCTTCGATTCCACGTCGATGTTCAATCGGGAGAGGATCTGGATCGCGGTGTTCAAGACGTTCGATTCCGAGATTCCATCCGGGATTTCGGCGGTCGCCGGCTGAATAGGGACCATCAAAGGATCGCTCGGCCCGTTGCAGTTCTGCTCCGGCCGTTGCGGCGGGTCGTATGGGCTCACGACGTGGCCCGGTTCAGTGGGTGTCGGTATTGGAGGCTGCCGTTGCTCTGCGGTCGTTGCACAGGATGCCAACGCGACCATCACCATCCGCATCATCCGACCACAATACCTGACGCACGGTGAAGTCGCTCAAGCTTGGAGGAACGGAACGACTGACATCGTTCGCGCAGGAGTGCTGCGTGCCAGGGTCACCGGTACGGAGAGCGCACGCTAACTCAAGGCGGGTCGTGACTTCTTCGCCGCTACAGAACAACAAACCAGTCCGAGAGGATCGGATGCGGAAAAATCAGGAGTTGTCGTCGCGCGACTAGTTCTGAGATCCGAAGGACGGAAGCTACGCGCTCGTCATGTGACTTGGGATTATCGCATGCGCACGAATTAGGCGCCGTCTGGCGATCAACCTTTCCAAGCCGAAGCAGGTACGCATGGCCGGGCATGGTGGAGAGCACTTCTTCATCTGATTGCATCGGCGTCTCGATGATCAACTCGTCGTCGCGATGTAGCCAAACACCATTGTAGTCGGGCCCGTGGTCGGCAACCTTGTCGTGATCGATTCCGCCGAACGTGAAGAACAAGTCATCCTTGCCAAGGCTGGGCCACTCACACGGCGCATCGCTAGCCTGAAGTAATTCCATAGCGCCCGGAGAGATTGTCAGCTTCAGCGCGTCCTTGATGTTCCCGGAAATCCCCTCGAAACGCACTGACAACTCGGCTCTCCAGCGCTTCCACATCTGCATGGGGAACGGTTCGTAAAGCGTATAGTCCTTCCACTTGTGGTCGTAGTTGGGATCTAGAGGACTTCCATAATCACGAATCTCGATGGCTCGTTTGGCGAAACAGATTCGCCGATCGTGTCTCTCTTGCTCTAATTCTGAGGGAGTAGGGGGCCTGTCCGCAGATTCGTTTGCGGATGAAACTTCATCGGAGCTTGGCAACTTTGACGTGTTAGACCGTCCTGCGAAGTACGCGGATGGAACTTGGACGAACGGCAAGCTTCGCAAGGCCGCATACGCCGGGTCTTTGCCTGGCGGCGGGAACACATCATCGATTCTCAGCTGATGGCGAAACCGGTCACAATCGATCTTAATTGTCGCGATCCAGAATTCGTCCGGGGTAGGTAGCAGGGGTGGGCGATCCAGCAGAAGCCACGCATGCTGTGCATGTGGGCGCGCGATTTCGGCGCGCAGTTTCGATAGGTCGAAGAGAAAGCCCTTATCTTGCAGCTCCGGTGCGCTCAACGCCAAGACCAAGACGTATGCATGCCCGCCCGTACGCATAGTGTAAGAAGCATGGTCGACCCATCTGAATGACGTGCCTGCCCAAAGGTTAGAACCCTCAGCATAGGTATGCGTCGCGAACCAGGATGCGATGCCGATGTTGGAAGTTATGTCCACGAAGAATGTGGGCGCGCCGTAGTGCTGAAGGATCGCCTTCGCGAGCCCGAGCGCGTACGGCGAATCTAAAGGCTGACCGAGCATCTGTGACGCCAGGGAGATCCAGCCAGCCTCCACAGTTGGCGCTGTTTTTTTGACGTTGGTCCGTGCTCGACCTGAGCGGATATGCGGATAAAGATTGCCCTGTCCCCGGAAGAAGAGCTCCTTGCCGGCGAAGCGCTCGCGAAGTTCTGCTTCCACCGCGGCGAGCTCGTCGATCGTCGCAACGGGGCCAGCCTCGAGGACCGTATGCTTCGCTCGCTGCGTTGCCATGTGTTTTCCTCCGGAACAGCATCGGCATTGTACGCAATGCTTCGACGCAACGGCCGCAATAATGTTTTTTTACTCGCGTGTTGATGTCGGAACGTTAGGTCGTGATCTAACCCCGACCAGACTCGACTAGACTAGGAGCCTTGCATCGTGACTTCTTTGAGGTCGGCTTTGGCCGCTCAGGATCAATGATGTGCGCCGATGACCTCGAGACGGTGACAGTGCTGCGTGAGGCGGCCCACAAGCGCGACGAAGGGCGCCATCACGAACAAACGGGATGTTTGAGTCGCTTGGCGTAGCGACCGAGGATTCCCTTGATGGTGACGTCGAGCTGCTTGTTCTCGCGGTAGTCCGCCGGCGCGACGAAGTGAACGCGGTCTTCCGCGATCAGACGATGAACGCGATCTTGGAGCTCATCGCGCTCCCAATTCTTCGGGTCGAACACCGCGACCGAGTGGCCGCCTTGATGACGGATCATCTTCATCGCGGGGATGTCGGTCTCTCCGTCCCCGATGAAGATCATGCGTTCGAAGGGGACCGGGCGCTCATCCATCGGTACCCATCGGTTGATGGCCTCGGTGTCGTGCGTGTTGTCGATCCCTTTGTTGATCCGGAACAGGAACTGCGTTTTGGTCGTGTAGTTGACCGCGACGCCGGGCCAGATCGCTTCGTCGCGATCGTCGTAGATGAAGCGCGAGGCGAACACCCGCTTGAACTTGGAGAAGATCGAGCAGCCCTGGATCATCTCCTCGATGCCTGACGAGACGATGTAGTGCTCCAGCTCGAGGTCTTGCGTTTTGGCGTACGCGTTGATCCGATCGAACCAGGACGCGACACCTTCGAACATCGGCGTCGCGCGGCCGTGCTCGATCATTGCGGCGCGCGTAACCGCGACCTTCTTGGCGCGCGAGACCTCGAGCATTCGCCACATGTAGACGAGGATCGGATCGGCGTCGTGCTTGCGCGCCTGCTCGCCGACCTCGTTCCAGAACTCGGCCTTCTCAATCCCGAGCTGCGGGATGAAGCTGTGCTCCTGGATGTTCCCCTCCGCGAGGGTCCCATCGAAGTCGTACACGATCGCCGCCGTCCGATTCGTCATCGCCGCTCCTTGTGAGCACCCAGGTGTAGCGGTCCGGACTGACAGCAAAACTCGATCGGTTTTGAACCGCTCAGCGAACTCGCTGGGTTACGCGGCCTCGAAAAATCGCTCTGTCCGAGATCCGTTCGGCGCTCCCGTAACAGTTCCCAACTGTTGAGTGTTTTAGTCAGAAACTGCGCGGGTGTTCAGTGTCATGGTGAACCCCTAAGGTCATCGCAACACAGGGGTGAACCATGAGCCGAGGCGATGACGACATCTTCAATGACGACCAGTTGTGGGACGAGCTTAACGGGCCGGACGGCGAGCGTAGGCAGACCGCGATCCGCGTGCTCGATGCACTCGGAAAGCTCGCGGTACTTCGAACCGTTACGCAGCACGTTCGCTACGACCTGGTGTGGGAGCGGATCTACGACGCGACGCTCCTGCATCGCGATACCCAGCGCGGTGACGGCGACGTTCTTTGCGACGCGGCCGCTGAGGCGTGGGACGAGCTGAGCCAGCTGATCGAGCTTCGCGAGATGGCCAAGGATCCGGCGACTGCAGCTGACCGGCGATGGGCGCGCGCCGTGGCGATCCGGATGCGTGCGCGGTTCGCCGAGATCCGGCGTCTCGCGGCTCGCCTGGAGGTTGCGAATGGTTGAGTGCACCTTTCAATCGGAGGCGTGGCGCTCGGAGTTCGAACGCCAGATGAGTGGCGAGGTCCACGAACGGCTCTATCGGGCTGCGCGCGCACGGTTGCGGATGTATGCGGGCCGCACGAAGCATGTGAACGATGCCGACGTCGATGACGTCGTGATGGCAGCGCTCGCTGACACGTTCGACGGAACGCTGTCCTGGAACCCTGAGAAGCCGTTGGAGCGGCACCTCCTCGATGCGATCGCGTTTCGGGTGCGAGATCAGGCTCGCTACAAGAACCGGCATGTCGAAGAAGCCTTCGAGGAAGAGAGCGAAGCGATCGCTCCGTGCATGTTGGGCGATGCCGGCGATGTGCTCGACCTGCGGATGATCGCGGATCTGATCGTTCCCGAGATCCAGGAGCGCGCGGGCGACGACCCCGAGGTTCTGCTACTTCTCGAGCTGTTCGGCGATGGGTTGAGCGAACGCATCGATGTGATGGGCGATGCGCGGATGCAGCCCGCCCAGTACGACAACGCGATCCGCCGGCTACGCCGCCTGACGCGACAACTACCCAAGCAAACCCGCGAGGCCGTCATGGCCGCGCTCACCTAGGAATGACCATGAAGGAATCGACGAGGAATATGCGAATTCTCGATGCGCTGGCCGACCAGGCCGCGCACTACGAGCTCGAGTTCGGTGCCCCCACCAAAGAGAGTCGAGCGGCTGGCGCTCGCTATGCAGCGTTCGTGTCGAATGGCTTCGCCGAAAAGAGGCGCGAGGACCTCGAGCGCGTGCGCATCAACATGGAGCGGCGTCCGATTCGAAAGTCCTTGCTCGCCATGGGACGTGATGCGCTGCTCGCACAGCTGGCGAAACTCGAAGCTGGATCTCCAACCCTCTCGTTTGCACACCAGGACCTCACACACATCAGCGACGACGACCTTCGCACCATGGTGGACGACGCAGTGTGGGCGATGGAGCAAGACAGTGACGAAACGCGCTGAGGGTCTTCGAGCCGCAGAGATTGCAGCCGACGCCATGCTCCACAAGTTCGGTGCTCTGAGCCCCGCACATATCAAGGTCGAGGCGTATGCGTCGGCGTTCGGGCTCACGATCGTCGATGGGCAGCTCGACGGCGCTCGCGCACGGCTGACGCGCGGGAAGAAGCCGCAGATTCGGGTCTCCGAACGAACGCCGAGCGAGGCTGCGCGCCGCTTCAGCATCGCGCACGAGCTCGGGCACCACGTGCTCGATCACTTTGGTGACAAACCTCACGCGGTTTGCACGGACACCACGCCGAAGGTGAAGCGCCATCCCAACAAGCGGGACTTCGAGACCGAGGCCCAGGTGTTCGCCGCGAACACGCTCATGCCGCGTTCGATGGTCGCGAAGCGATGCGAGACAGCGACGCCGTCACTCGCCATCGCGCAGTCGATCGTCGCCGACTTCAAGACCTCGCTGCCAGCGAGCACGATTCGCCTTGTCGAGCTGAGCATGGAGTGTTGTGCAGCCGTACTCACCGCCAACGGGCTGATCAGTTGGGCCGTGCACAGTCCGTCGTTCACCGCGCGCATTCCCCGCGGCAAGGCGATCGATCCGCGAACCGTCGCCGCGGACTTTCACTCGACCGGTACGTGCTCCGACAAACCACGTACGCTTGCTGCATCGGCGTGGATCGACGACGACGACGTCGTCGACATCGTGGAGCACTCCATGCCGGTCGAGGAGGGCGGCGTGATCTCGTTGGTGTGGTTGCCCAAGAATGGCAACCGATGAGTGAACGGATGTTGCTCCAACCCGTCGGCGCTCTGCGAGCGTTGCGCGACCGACTACTTCAATTGTCTGCGCGGAACAGCGGCGAATCGCGGCGAGCGATGGGCCCGTATCGTGGCGAGCCGCTATCCCGCGTTTAGAGGGACTCCGTGGCCGCGCACCGACAAATCCCGCCGCTTGGCACTCGAGCGCGTTTCTGACCTGACGAGCGATCCGAGTCTGCGCGCACGACTCGCCGACGAGCTCGAACAGTACGCGGCCCGCACCTGGAGCGTTTGCTCGCGTCGTAGCTGACTCAGATGGAGAATCGCTCGGCGAACGTCAACTTGATAGCTGCAGCGGGCCGCCGAGCTCTCGGAGCCATCCGCGGATCGCGAGTGTTCGGGGTCGATCGGGTACAGTGGGACTGGTGAGCGCTGTTAAATCGCTGCGGATGGCATCATGAGCGCGGAAGACATTCCCTTCCAACTCCGTCAGCTTGGATCCGTCGACGCGCGCGAGCGAGTGCGAATGCTGTATAGCATCGCCGCGCGGCCGGACCCCGAACCTTCCATCCTCCTGGCATGTGAGAAGCTGCTGGGCGATCGCGAGATCTGCCTGCTGTCGATTCCGTACCGTTTTGGAGAGGTTCGTTTTGTTGCAGCAGAGGCCGTGTCTGCCTTGCGCGAGTCGTTGGGAATTCACGTGCCAGTCAAGCTAGAAGGCACCTTCACTCCATGCACATCCGACGACGTCGCTCGGCTTGCGCGAGCCGCAGACGTGCCGATGCTTGGCGGAGTCAGTGGGACGGTTGAGGCACTTAAGCGACTTGTCGAGATGCGATGCGTTCCCCTGCGAACGATTAACCGATAGTTGTCAGCTGCGTGTTCAGGCAAGGCACAGGTATCGCGCCGTGCATGTGTCGCCGCCAGCTACGGTCAGCGTGATCGTTGCTGTCCAGGAAAGTAAGTGTCGATGTGTATCCACGACCATAGTCCGTGCTGGTTGCGCGCGCCCACCGACGAACGTTTGGCTGCGCTCGACAAATGGCGCGACCAAATGCTGGGCCAAGTCTCCAGCATGTTCGCGACCATCTTCGAGCCGTCGAACAGAAGTTTGCGGGTGAGCATGAACATGCTCGGCGAGGCGTAGCGGACGCGTCCTGAGCGAGCTCGCCGAGGGAAACGGCGGAACTGGCCTCGGCGATCGTGATCGGTCGGG
>JANXOP010000170.1 GCA_025357755.1 Kofleriaceae bacterium
GACCGCGGTCACCGCGCACGTGCCGGGCGTGGTCGTGACGAGGTGGACGACGGTCTCGACCGGGCCTGCACCGACATCGCCGGGAGGCAGCTGGACATTCAGGTCCATCGATCCGGCCACCGCCGCACCGGCCGCGGCTCCGGGCGAGCCCTGTGCGTCGACACGCACCGGTCCCGCTTGGGCGGTTGCCGTCGCGTTCGGCACGAACGCTCCGACCAGGGCGCTCGTCACCGCGCTCGCGTTGCGTCGGTCTTGTTCGCGCTGCGCCTGGAGCTGCGCGAGCCGGCGCGTGCGATAGGCCTCGAACGGCTCGCCGATCGTACCTCGCTGCTCCGCGCCCGGGCACGCGACCGACCACTCGACGAGCTGCGCTCGCGGCACGTCGAAGTGGAGGTGCAGGTCATAGGCACCTTGGCCGATCGCCACGGCTTGCGCTGGCATCGCCACGCCACCACGCGGGGTCACCGCCGCGATACCGTTGCCGGCGTACTCGGTCGTGAACCGCGCGGCCGCGCCACCACAAGCCGAAACACAAGCCGAAACCAGGACCCAGGAAGCTAAGCGTCGCATCACGAGAGCTGCCCTTTGCCACGACCGTGCCGAAGCCAGAAGCTGGCCAAATGTCACCGGTGGCGCGACGCTTGCGATAGCGAATCCCAGAGACCCCATGACTTCCCACCTCGCTTCCTCTAACTCCGCGCACTTCACCTCCTCGACCGTCGAACGCTCGCCAAACCGTGAACGGTTGGTAACTCCCGGTCGCACCACACTGTATCTCGCCGTTCTGGGCGCCGTTCTGGGCGTCGTTCTGGGGGGCCTTGTAGGTGCGTGCGGCGGCGGTTCCAAGCCGAAAGAGTCTAACACCTATGTACGGGCCTCTTCGGTCCAGCAGGAGTGCTGCGAGCACGCCGGTGCGAACCGGGACAGCTGCCTCAAGGATATCGTGCGGGTCGAGGACTTCGCCCAGCAATCGCCTCAGAACCAGGCGACGTATGCCTGCGTGGCCGATAACTTCACCTGCGATCCCGCCAGCGGGCACGCAACCCAGCCGAGCGCCCAAGCTCAGCTCGATTGCATTCAAGACCTCCACTGACTCCTGCTACGGTTAGGCGTGGCAGCGAACCTGGCCCGACGCGCCCGCCACGCTCGATGGCTCGAACGCCATCGCCACCGGATCGCGGTCATCGTCGGGGTGCTCGGCGCGGCAATGCTGTGGTTCGAGCTACCGTGCTGGATGGGTCCCGATTGGCCCGTCATCCACGCGAGGTTCACGGCGTTGCTCGCGGGCAAGCTGCTCCAGATCGCGGTCGAGCTCGTCCTGATCGTCACGACCACGTGGTGGGAGGTCCAGCTCGGGCGCGCCGCGCGCGAAGGCGTCTTGCCGCAAGCGATCGTCGTCGATCGATCCAAGCTCTGAGCGCAACGCTCCGAGCCGAACGCACCTGACGAACTACGCGAGCAGCTTGTCGAAGTCGCCCGAGGCGAGCAGCGCCTCGAGATCCTCGGCACCGCCGATCAACGTGCCCTTGACGAAGATCATCGGGAACGTCGACCAGCCGGTCCACATCTTGAGCGCGAGCCGCTTCCGGTAGTCGCCGAGATAGCTGCCGTACTCGAGGTAGTGAAAGGCGGTGCCGTGCGCCGCGAGCGCCTTCTTCGCGCGCTTCGGATACGGGTTCTGCTTCATCCCGATCACGACGACCGGATGCGCAGCGATCGCCGCCGTGGCTTCCGCGATCATCTCGGGATGAAAGCCCGCGATCTTCTCGCGGATAGCAGGGTGGACCTTGGACTCGTCGAACAGTGCGCGTGGCATCGCGCTAGCTGTAGCACGGCATCGGCGCGAAGCCGGGCAGGGCGGCGAACCGCGCCAGCCACACCGTCACCGCCGGAAACCGCGAGAGCTCGAAGCCGCCTTCTGCGGCGACATGCGTGTACGCATAGAGAGCAATATCGGCGAGCGTCGGGCTTGCTCCGACGAGGAATGGCGTGTGCGCGAGTTGTTGTTCCATCACGCCGAGCGCAGCGTACCCGCCGGGCGTGCGCTCCGCGATGTTCGCGGCGAAGTCGGTAGCATCGCGCTGCTGCACGATCGTCCAGAACCGAACGGTCGCGATGTACGGCTCGTGGCTGTACTGCTCGAAGAACATCCACTCGTACATCTTCGCGCGCTCGTACGGATCGCTCGGCACCCAGCTCGTGCCCTCTGCGAGATGCAGCAGCATCGCATTCGACTCGGCGAGCCGGCGCCCGTCGGGCAACTCCAGCAGCGGGACGCGCCCATTCGGATTCCTCGCGAGGAACTCCGCACGGCGCGTCTCCTTCTCGAAGATGTCGACCTCGATCCAGCGAAACGGTAGGCCGCGGTGGTGGAGCAAGAAGGCGGGCTTCCAGCAATTCCCGCTGAGCTTGTTGCCGTAGAGCGTGTGCATGACGCGAGCGTGCCCGAAAAACGAAACAGCCCGCGATCAGATGATCGCGGGCTGATCCAGAGCGTGAGCGGCGGCGAGTGACGCCGCGAAGAGAGCTTAGAAGCCCATGCCGCCCATGCCGCCCATGCCCATACCGCCCATGCCGCCGCCACCACCGCCGCCGCCGTCCGACGGAGCCGGGGCATCCTTCTTCGGACGCTCGGCGATCATCGCTTCGGTGGTGAGGAGGAGCGACGCGACCGAGGCCGCGTTCGTGAGCGCCGTGCGAACGACCTTCGTGGGGTCGATCACGCCGAGCTTCACGAGATCGCCGTACTCGAGCGTCTGCGCGTTGAAGCCAAAGGAGCCCGAGCCCTCTTTGATCTTCGACACGACGATCGAGCCATCGACGCCCGCGTTCTGCGAGATCTGGCGAAGCGGCTCTTCGATGGCGCGACGGATGATCGAGACGCCGAACTGCTGGCCCTCGGGCAACTTGATGCCATCGAGCGCCGACTGCGCGCGGATGAGCGCGACGCCGCCGCCGGGGACGACGCCCTCTTCGACAGCCGCGCGAGTCGCATGGAGCGCGTCTTCGACGCGAGCCTTCTTCTCCTTCATCTCGACTTCCGTCGCCGCACCGACGCGAACGATCGCGACGCCGCCGACGAGCTTCGCGAGACGCTCCTGGAGCTTCTCCTTGTCGTAGTCCGAGGTGGTCTCCTCGATCTGCGCGCGGATGGTCTTCACGCGAGCATCGATGGTGGCCTTCTGGCCGGCGCCGTCGACGATCGTCGTGTTGTCCTTGTCGATCGAGACGCGCTTGGCGCGACCGAGCTTGTCGAGCGTGAGGTTCTCGAGCTTCTGGCCGAGATCCTCGGTCACCGACTCGCCACCCGTGAGGGCCGCGATGTCCGCGAGCATTTCCTTGCGGCGATCGCCGAAGCCCGGCGCCTTGACGGCGACGACCTGCAGCATGCCGCGGAGCTTGTTGACGACGAGCGTGGCGAGCGCATCGCCATCGACGTCTTCCGCGATGATCACGAGCGGCTTGCCAGCCTTGGCAACCTGCTCGAGCACCGGGAGGAGCTCCTTCATGTTCGAGATCCGCTTCTCGTGGATCAGGATGTACGCGTCGTTCATGACGCATTCCATGCGCTCGCTGTCGGTGACGAAGTACGCCGACAGGTAGCCACGGTCGAACTGCATGCCCTCGACGACGTCGAGCTCCGAGGTCATCGTCTTGGCCTCTTCGACCGTGATGACGCCCTCCTTGCCGACCTTGTTCATCGCTTCGGCAATCATGTTGCCGATCTCGGTATCGCCGTTCGCGCTGATCGTACCGACCTGCGCGATGTCAGCCTTGCCCTTGGTGGGCGTCGAGAGCTTCTTGAGCTGCTCGATCAAGGCGGTGACCGCGATGTCGATTCCACGCTTGAGGTCCATCGGGTTGTGACCCGCGGCCACGAGCTTGGAACCCTCGCGATAGATCGCCTGCGCGAGCACGGTCGCGGTGGTCGTGCCGTCGCCGGCGTTGTCGCTCGTCTTCGAGGCGACTTCCTTGACCATCTGCGCGCCCATGTTCTCGAACTTGTTCTCGAGCTCGATCTCCTTGGCGACGGTGACGCCGTCCTTGGTGACCGTGGGAGCGCCCCACGACTTCTCGATCACAACGTTACGGCCACGGGGTCCGAGGGTGACCTTCACGGCATTGGCGAGCGTATCGACGCCCGTCATGACGCGTGCGCGAGCCTTCTCGTCGAAAATAATGTCTTTGGCAGCCATGGTATTTGGGTTCCTTACTTCTCGATGATTCCGAGGACTTCATCCTCGCGAACGATGACGTGATCGATACCGTCCACCTTGATCTCGGTGCCGGTGTACTTGCCGAAGAGGATCACGTCGCCGACTTTGACGTCGAGCTTGACCAGCGTGCCGTCTTCGAGGCGCTTGCCCGAGCCGACTGCGATCACGTTGCCCTCCAGGGGGCGCTCCTTTGCGGAGTCAGGAATGAAGAGGCCGCCGCGGGTCTTCTCGACCTCTTCGACGCGCTTGATCAGGATGCGATCACCAAGGGGACGGACGTTCATCTGTTGCTCCTCCTAGAATCCGAATTTTGTTAGCACTCACGACAGGCGACTGCTAACGGCACCGGATGTAAGGCGGCGGGACGATGTGTGCAAGTCCCTATCGGGGCGAATTTGCAGACGACTCGGCATTCTCCTGACATCGTGTGAGACAGACACGAAGGTGGCACGGAAGAACGATTTCGGGAGCAGTTCCAACGGCACAGAATCCGTAGGGTTCTTGCCCTTTCGCTGGCTGGGCCGAAGATCAGATCATGGACGTAACGTTGGCCACTTCCGTCGATGAGTACTTCCGGGAGGTCGTGACCGAGGCGCTGCACGTGACCGAGGTGGAGGCCTCGGAGCCCGCCAGCTGGTACCTCGTGGGGCTGCTTGGCGAGATGCATCAAACGCGGCTCACGGACGAGCCCCTCGGCCTCAAGCTGGTCGAGGTCGCGGCGAGCGGTCCGGAGCGGGTCAAGACCCTCAAGCAGGTCGGCGACACATCCTTATATGTCGCCGGGTTCTTCGCCGAGTCGCTGTCTCGCTCGCTCGTCGATGTCGACTACTACGTGGGCATCGGCCAGAGCGCGTATGCCCAGCTCGCCCGGTCGTGTGGCCGCGGCACTTCGTTGACCGAGGTCTATGAAGAGCTCGCCGCGAACTTCCCGCGGTTTGTCGATGTGATCGGCGAGATCCGCAAGCAGTCCGACTTCGCCACGAACGATGTCACGAAGCTCTACGAGATCTGGCTCCGCACGCGCGACGAGTGGATCGAGAAGAAGCTCCGCACGCTCGGTGTCCTGGTCGACGGTAGCCGGGTCATACAGTGAGTTGCACGGGCCGCGTTCAACGCGGTCTCGAGGATCTCTACCGCGTCGCGACCGATGTCGCCGTGGATGACTTCATGATCGATACGTCGACGCGCGATAGCCTCGTGAACGAGCGCCGTCCGCGCGAGCAACTCTTGTGCGTCGAAGAAGGCGGCGAGATGTCGCTCGCCTTGTTCGTCGATCCCCACGCGCTCGCGAACCTCGCGCAGCACGATCCGAGTGACCGGCTCGGCGACCACAACCTCGGCGACTTCTTGCTCGTCGTCGAAGGCGTGAGCCACTTCATCTATGCAGTGTGCTGCGCGCGCGCCGAGCGCCCGGTCAGCCAGCTCGAGCTCGAGCTCCAGGCGGAGGTCGACAAGTACGTGACGTGCTTGCTGGTCAGCGATCCCGAGCAACGCCAGAGCGCCGAGTGGCGAAAGCGCTTGTTCGCGGAGCCGCTGTACGACAGTGACCTCGATGCCGACGAGCGCGATCGCTATCGCGCGGCGAACGACAACGCGCATCGCTACGCCGCGTTTCTCGAGACCGAGTTCGTGGCGCGGCGCCGGATCCCCGAGATGCTCGGCCATCTCCGTCGGTTCTATCGCGCCGGGCTCGCGGCAAAGCTCTCGACGATCTCGCGACTCGCCGCCTGACGAACTACGCGACCACGTAGCCACGCGGGGCTCGAACGTAGACCGTCGCCGGCGGCCCGGGGTAGACGGACCATGGCGCACGAATCGAGATCCGATCGACGAGCGGCGGTGCGGTCGCGAGGTTCCTGATGAACTCCTGGTGCGCCGCCGTGCGCTCTGCAACGAGCTCGTGGGCGCAGTACTGATCGAGCTCGAGCTGCTTGATCCCGAGGCGATCGAGCGTGGCGAGGTCCGGGAGGTGCGCGAGCTCGAGCGTCTCGCGCGCCGGGAACAACCGCTGGAGCAGCGCGATCGGGATGTTCGGGAGGTTTGCCGTGAGCTTCACGTGGGTCACGCCCGGGAACGGCGTGGTGCGATCGGCGAGCTCGGAGGCGAGGATCGGGTCGATCACGATCGCGCGCAGTGCTCGCAAGGGCGCGTGCGTGAGCAACAGCCGGGCCTCGTAGCAGTTCTCCAGCGTCTCGACCGTCGACCACATCTCGTCGTGCAACACGAGCCGGATCTTCCTCTCGATCTTGAAGATGAAATCGGCGACCGCGAGGAAGCCGCGCCTGAATTCGGTGTCGGAGTAGCTCTTGTTGAAGCGCAGCACGGTCGCGAGGTTGCCGAGCCACTGCTTGCCGTGCCGCTTCAGGAGCTCTTGCTCGCGGGGCGACGCCTCGCCCTCGCGACCACGCGCGAGCTGGAGCGTGATGAGCTCGCCATAGGGATCGCCGCGCTCGAGCAGGAAATCGGCGAGCACCATGCGCGGTGCGTCGTCGTTCGGCCGCGCGTAGACCTCGGCGAGCAGCGAGTCCCGACTCACGAGCGACGATCGCAGCGGCGCGAGCTCGAGCGTGAGCGACGCTTCGAGGGCGGCGTCTGCGGCCGGCGCGGGTGGCAGCGGCTTTCGCTTTTTCTGACCTTTCTCGAGGATCGCGATCACGCTCGTGTAGATCGGCTTGCGCGTCACGCGCGCGACGAGAATGCTCTTGATCGCTGGCAGCCGTGCATCGAGCCGCGGATCACGGAGCCGGATGATCGCCTCGGCGAGCGCTTCGAGAAAAGGCCCCGAGGTGGGCGAACAGAACGGCGGATCGGCCAGTGCCGCGAGCACCCAGCTCGCCAGCCGCGGATCATCGACCTTCGCGAGCCGATCAAGATTTGCGAGGCTCGCGGTCACGCGCGACGCGACGATCGCGGCGAGCTGTGCGGTCAACGCGTCGGGGGCCTGTGGATCGAGGAGGTCGACGAGCCCCGCGATCGCGGGAGAGCGCCGGACCTTCCACGCGGCGACCAGGGCGTCGCGGGCAGCGCCGTGATCGCCTCGCTTGATCGCGAGAGCAGCGGCCGTGAGCGTCACGAGGTGAGGACGCGGTTATCGATCAGCCGGGTCGCGCCGACGAACGCCGCGATCGCGAGGACCGCGGGGCCTGCGAGCGTGGTCACCGGCGAAAGCTCGGTCGCATCGCGAAGCTCGACGTAATCGATCCGTGCGCCCGCGAGCTGCGCACTCGCAGCTGCGACGATCGTCGCCGCATCGCGCTCTCCACTTTTCACGAGCGCCTCGGCCGCGGCGAGCCCGCGCGACAGCCCGAGCGCGGTCTGCCGGCCCTCCGCGGTGAGGTACGCATTGCGCGACGACATCGCGAGCCCGTCGGCTTCGCGGATGATCGGCTGCGACACGATCTCGATCCCGAAATCGAGGTCACGCACCATCCGGCGAATCACCGCGAGTTGCTGGTAGTCCTTCTCGCCGAACACCGCGACGTGCGGCTTCGTGATGTGGAACAGCTTCGCGACGATCGTGGCGACGCCCGCGAAGTGACCCGGTCGGCTCGCCCCGCACATCGGCTGCTGGAGCTCGCGAACCTCGACGAACGTCTGCGCACCCGCGGGATACATCGCGCTCGCCTCGGGACAGAACGCGAGATCGAGCCCGCAGGTTCGCGCCTTCTCGAGATCGCCGGCTTCGTCGCGCGGATACTTCGCGAGGTCCTCGTTCGGACCGAACTGGGTCGGGTTGACGAAGATCGTGAGGATCACGATGTCGGCGCGCTTGCGGGCATTGCGCAGCAACTCGAGGTGGCCCTCGTGCAGGGCACCCATCGTCGGAACGACCGCGATCACCCGACCATCGCGTCGAAAGTCTTCGACCCGCGCGCGCATCGCAGCCGGGTCACGGATGATCTCGAACGGAATGCGAGCGATCGTCACGCCCGCAGCCTACCAGGCCGTAGCAGCCCTAGCAGGCCGTAAGGGCTTTCGTGCAGTCCTGGACCGTCGTCACCACGCCCATCGGGCTCGAGGTGATACCGGCATCGCAATCGAGCTTGTCGATCGCATCGAAGCAGCGCTTCGCGGCGTCGCAGTTCGGCGCCGCGTCGTGCGGGAACAACGCGAGTGAATCGCAGATCGAGGTCAGCGTATCGTCGCTGTTCGGGCAGCTCTTCGCGCGCGTGCATGCGTGCTCCATCGCCGCGAACATCACGTCGGTCGACTTCGCACCGAGGCCGAACCCACCTCCCGCGAATGGATCTTGGTTCGGCGCGGCCTGGTTATCGGGCAGCGGGGCTTGCGGTAGCGGATCGGGCGTCGCGCGTGGCGTCGGCGCCGGATCGGCCTGGCTGTGGCCGCCCCACGGATCGGCGCCGTTGGCGTTGCCCGCACCGGCGGGAGGTAGCGGATCGGTGCTCATGCGCTCGGGCGCGGGAGGCTGCACGACCCCGTGCTTGCCCGCATCGGCAGATGGCGGCCACACCATCATCACGAGTGCGACGATGATCGCGGCGGATGCGAGGACGATGACCAGCATCGGCCAGCTCTTCCAGGCCGACCGCTCGGGTTCGACCGCGCGTGATCGACCGGTGACCCGCGGTGGAAGCACGGGACCCGAGCCGAGTGCGGGGCGCGCTGCGGGGACCGCGATCGGGTGCGGTGCGATCGTGTGGATCATCTCGGGCATCGTGTTCGCGACACCACCCCCGTGAAGCGCCGGTAGCGCTATGTGTGCGGGTTGCCGACCGGTGCGAAGCGGAGCGAGGTCCTGCTTGCAATGCTTGCAGCGACCGGCGACCGGATGAACGAGGCCGCCACATAGAGGACAGGGAACGCGCCCGTCATCGAGAGCGGAAGGCCGAGCAGAGCCTGCCATGGAAGCTAACGCTGTCATCTGATGCACCCCGCTGCAATGCGATCCAACCCTCTCGACGTGCCGATCTATTCCACGTGACAACATGGGGTTGCGCGGCCACAGTGGCGCGATGGCGGTCGTACCTCCCCGGGTGAACCACATCGAGGTCCACGTGGCGAACCTCGACCCTCGCCACGACGGGGTGCGGATCGCCCAGCTCTCCGACATCCATGTCGGTCACATGACCCCGGCCGCGCACGTCCGGGCCGCCATCGAGGTCGCGAACGCCGCCAAGCCAGACCTCATCGCGCTGACCGGCGACTACGTGAACTGGCGCCGTCACGAAGCCGAGCTCGCGGGCGATCAGCTGGCGGGCCTGGTCGCGTCGCGCGTAGTCGCGGTGCTCGGTAACCACGATTATTTTACGTGGGGCGCAGGCGTCACGCACGCGCTCGAGCGCGATGGCTACGAGGTGCTCCGCAACCAGCACACGGTCGCGACGGTACGCGGCGCGCCGCTCGCGGTGATCGGGGTCGACGATCCCATCACGCGCCACGACGATCTCGACGCGGCGTTTCGCGGCGTCCAGCCCATGACGCGGCTCGTGCTCTGCCATGCACCGGACCGCGGGCCCTCGATCGCTGCGCGCGGTGCCGACGTCGTGCTTTCTGGACACACGCACGGCGGCCAGATCTACATCCGGGGCATTACCGATCGGCTCATGAAGAAGGTCGGGATGAACTATCGCCGCGGCACGTTCGCGCTCGGCGAGCGGACGACGCTGTACGTGACGCCGGGGGTCGGCTTCTCGGGCGTCCGTCGGCGAGCAGGTGAGGGCACCGCCGCGGAGGTCGCCGTCCTCACGTTGCGTCGCCGCGACCCGAGCTGAGCCTCACTTCTGGAGCGCGGGCGCCTTCGGCGCTGCTTTCGGGATCAACGTGACGGTGGAGAGACGGCGCTTGGGGCGTTGCTGCGTGTGGATCGTTTTCACTTGGCGGGTCCTTTCACCACGAGAGCGTCGGGTGCGAGATGTCCGTCTGTCTGGAGCTCGCCGCTCCCATCGCGCGAGCCGCCCGTCAGGAACGACAGGATGCCGGCGAGGATCAGGAAGGTCAGCGCGCCCATGGTCGGAGCCAGGAGCAGCTTTCATGCCCGCCTTTTCCAGATCTCCACGCTCGCAAGTCTGCGGTTCTATGTGACGTGCGGAGCCGCGCTGTGACAGTTCTGCAGAACGGTCAGGGTCGGCGCGCCATCGCGCCCTTCATCATGTCGAGGAAGCCACCTTGGCCCTCCGATAACATCGTGTCGAGCTCCTTGCCGACGCCACGCAACCGCGTGCGCGCCGGGAACGCGAACACCGAAGCGATGCCGATCACGATCGCGAGCGAGAGGCGGATGCCCATCATGCCGGCCCAGCCACTCGCGCCGAACCCGAGCACGCCGATCCGCAGCAGCGTGCCGAGCGGCTCCTGGACATCGCCGAACAGCTTGCGAGGTCCGAGCTCCTGGGTCGGTTGCCGTGTCAGCGCGCGTTCGCTACTGCCGGGACGCACGGTGCGTTCGTCGCGGGCGGTGCGTGCGGGCTTGGCCTTCGCGAGCAGTGCGACCACCTCGCGCGCGCGTTGTGGGCGCTTGTCCGGATCGGTCTCGGTCATCTCCTCGAGCACGTGACGAAACGTGGGCTCGAGCGACGGCAACGCCTTCGCGAGATCCATGCGCAATCCCTTGCGCGGGACATCCTCGGGCTCGATGCCGCCCGCCAAAGCGACCATCGTCGCGCCGAGCGAGTAGATGTCGGCGGCGGGCGTGACCTGACCGTGGAGCTGCTCCGGCGCCATGTAGCCAAACGTGCCGACGATCGTCGAGCCGCCCTTGTCGCGCGTGTTGTCGAGCACGCCGCCGAAATCGACGAGCGAGCACCGACCATCCGAGCTGCGGACGATGTTCGAAGGCTTGATGTCGCGATGGATCACCGGTGGAGATCGCGTGTGGAGGTAGTCGAGGATCTCGAGGCAGCGGATCAGGATATCGCGGAGCTCGACCTCGGAGAGCCGACGCCGCTGCGCGAGCTCGCGCAGGTTCTCGCCCGGCACGAACTGCATCACGAGGTTGAACGTTCCCGGCGGTTCCTCGATCGTCGCGTAGTGGCGCGGCACGCCGGCGTGACGGAGCTGCGAGAGGACCTTCGCTTCGCGCTCGAACAGCTCGAATGATTTCCAGGTCCCACGCGGCGTGAGCCGCTTGACCACGACCTCGGTCGCGTCGGCGCCCTTGGCCTTGGTATCGGTCGCGAAGAACAGCTCGCCTTGCGAGCCCTTGCCGAGTGGCTTGCCGAGACGAAACCGACCGCCGAGCAGCGGTCCGGTGTCAGCGCTCGCCATGGCCGATGCTTAGCACGTCAGAACTCGTCCGAGGCCGCGTAGTGCGCCTCGAGCTCGTCGGCGACGTGAGCGAGGGCGTGGAGCGGAATCTCGAACTCGCTCGGGTCCATCGTATCGAGCGGGATCGAGTAGACCAGGCAGTAGTCGCCTTCATCATCGAGCGCGAGCGCGCCGATCGCGAAGTCCTCGTTCTTGCGTAGCGCGACCTCCTTGTCGAGCTGGCTGCCCTTGCAGACGTAGGAGCGCAGCTCGATCCAATCCTTGTCGAACGCATCGAAGCGGGTGATCGCGATCTTCTGGGTCCGCCCGGTCTGGAACTCGAAGATCAGCGAAAAGTCGTCCTCGCCGTCGTCGTCGAGCGTGTACGTCGCTCGTGCATAGTCCTTGAGCTCCGCCCAGGTCGGCATCGCTCGACGGTACGATCAATCGGCGTACGGCGCGAAGGTCTCGCTCGACTTCTTCTTCGCGTTGAACGCGGCGATCTCCGCGGGCGAGTACGCCAGCGGCCCGGTCATGCGTCCCTTGATGAAGCCGACGATCATCTTGCGTGCGGCGGTCCCGCCGGCGACGAGCTCTGCGGAGCCGCTCTCCGCGCAATCGTCCCACATATCGAACAGGCCTTCTTTGCGCTCGTTCGGATCGGTGGTCCGCGTCCATAGATACGCGAGGTTCTTCTGCGCGATCGCCGCGGAGTTGGCGAGCTGCTTCTGCTTGTAGGCCTTGCCGATCTCGTAGCGCTCGTCGCGCGTGTCATCGAGCATGCGCCGCTTGTTCGAAGCGTACGGATCGATGTTGTGGCGGTTCATGATGATCTCGGTCGGGTCGTAGCGGCGCTTCTTCTCGATGTGCGCCGTGCCGTCCGCTTCGATCTGCCCGTTGAACACCGCGTGCTTCGCCTCGTAGCCGGTGCCCTTGTGCTGGAGCTCGTGACCATCTCGATCCTGTCGCGCGATCAACGTGCGCTGACGTTCGGCCGCGACCTCTTCACCGGAGTGGTTCGCGATCCACCGCGGATCGTGGAGGTGGTCCTCGCCGTTCGCGAGCTCGTCGTGGATCTGTTCGCTCTCGATCGCCTTGGGCTGGAGCGGCTTGGAGTGCGCCAGGAACTCGTCCACGAAGCTGCCCGACAACCCGGTGGGCTCGGGTTTTTTCTCGTGGCCGCGCATACCCATGAGGGGTGAGTGGGGCGTGTCAGCTGGCGGGGTCTCCGAGGGCTTGGTGGTGGTCGTCGAGATCTGAGAGGTCCGAGCGGGGGGGGCCGGGTGGCGAACGGTCACCGGCGATTCATGGCTCGCGACCGGGACGGGAGTCGGGACCACAGTGTGGCGATCCAGCAACGCGACGTCGACCGGCTTCGGATCCGGCCGGACCTCCACGATCTCGACCGTCGTGGGCTCGCTAACTACCACCGGCGCCTCGATCTTGTGTGCCAGCGCCCACGCGATCGCGCCGCCGTGAATCACGGCCGAGACCACGAGCGCGGCGGGCAAGATCCGCATACCGTCAGGACTCCGAAACGTCTGAAATCGTTGCCGGGTCTGCCCCGTCTGGCCGAGATGGCATGTTGTTCGACACCTTCACCACGCTCCTGGACACATGCAAACAGCATGACCTTATTCGCACGCCTGTTTCGATCCGCAAGCAGTGGAGGGCCAAGTCTCCTACATGCTGCGCAAGCAGGAGACCGCGCCGCGATCCAGCGCTTCTACGACGCGAACGTCGATGGCCTGTACGCCTTCGTGTTCTTCCGGGTCGGCCGCGACACGGCGCTCGCGGAGGACGTGGTGCAGGAGACGTTCACGAAGGCGCTCGCACGGACCACGGATTATGATCCGAAACGCGGCTCGGAGAGCAGCTGGCTCGCGGTTCTCTCGCGCAACGTGATCCGCGACCATCTGCGCGAGCATCGCCGCGCGGATCAGCTGCTCGAGACCTGGGAGCGGATCGACGCGACCCTCGCGCAGACGTTCGCGGCGATGGCCGAACGGCCGCTGCCCGGCGAGGTGCTCGAGCGCGCCGAGACCCGCGATCTCGTCCACATGGCGATCGCGAACCTGCCGGACCAGTATCGCAGCGCGCTGACGCGCAAGTACGTCGATGGCGAGAGCCTCGAGACGCTCGCGGGCGAGCTCGGGATCTCGGTCGACGCCACCAAATCACTTCTCGCACGGGCTCGCCGCGCGTTTCGCGACACGTTCGCGACGCTGTCGGCCCACTTCTCGGAGGCTGTATGAGCAACGACCAAAAAGATGTTCTCGAGCAGAACGTCGGCGACCTGATCACGACCGGCGGCGAGGCGCCGAAGATCGATGCCGCTGCACGCACGCGAATTCGCGACGGGCTCGTCGAGAAGTTCGCGGTCGCGGCCGCACCGGCGAAGACAAAGACACGCACGCCGCTCTACGCCGCGGGCTTCGGGCTCGCGGCCGCCGCGGGCGTTGCCGCGATCGCGACCCACCTGATCGGTCACGCGCCGCTCGCGCAGCTCGCCGAGTCGGGTGATCTCGAACAGAAGCTCGCCGATGGCACGACGTACGTCGCCGCGCCGGGCACGAAGGTCAGCGTCCTGGGGCCGCGCTCGGTGCGGGTCGAAGGTGCGGCGCTGCTCGATGTAGCGCCCGGTCAGGGCACGTTTACGGTCGAGACTGCGCACGGGCAGATTGCCGTGCTCGGGACGCGGTTCCTGGTCGACGGCGCGGCCGACCAGACCATCGCGGCCGTGATCCGCGGCGAGGTCAAGCTCGCGTCTCCCGATGGCGACGTCGTGCTGCACGCGGGCGAGCAAGCGATCGCGTCACCGGGCCACGCACCGGTGCGCGGACCGGCGCCGAGGTTGTCGCACCTCGTGTCGTGGGCGCAGCACGCGCGGAGCAGCGAAGAGCATGCGCTGCCCGTCCATCACGGCACGCTGTTCGCGCGCGATCCGGGCGTGCGGTCGCATGCGCCATGGGGCGACGAGTATCCGCTGCCGATCAAGCAGCTCACCCTCGATATCATCGTCGAAGATCAGGTCGCGCGCGTCGCCCTCGATCAGACGTTCCACAACAACGCGCCGCAGGATCTCGAAGGCGTGTATCGGTTCGCCATTCCGCCCACCGCCGCGCTCCAGCGCCTCGCGATGTACGTCGATGGCAAGCTGACCGAGTCGGCGGTCGTCGAGCGCATGCGCGCCCGCAGGATCTACGAAGAGCTCGTCTATCGCCGCGTCGATCCGGCGCTCCTCGAGTGGGCAGGTACCGGCCGGCTCTCCCTCAAGGTCTATCCGCTCAAGGCCAACGAGGACAAGCGGTTGATGCTCGCCTACACGGAGAGCCTGCCGAAGCTGTACGACGACTACACCGTCACCGTGCCGCTACCCGAGGTCGACGAGCGCGTCGGGGTTCTCGATGTGAATGTCCGGGTCAAGAACTGCGCGAATTGCGAGCTCGTGTCGACGAGCCATCAGGTCACGACCGAGCGCAGTGGTGAAGATGCGATCGTGAAGCTCCACCGCACCAACGAGAAACTCGGTGATTCGTTCGTGCTCCACGTCCGCGATCCGCGCCACGCGATCACGGTCGCGACCGCGGACGAGAGTGGCGATCACTTCGTGATGGTACGCGCTCCGATCGAGCTCGCGAAGCTCGCGAAGCCGTACAAGCCGCGGGCGTGGGTGATCCTCGACGATGTCTCGGCATCGCGGAGCACGCCCGAGCTCCACGCGCAGCGCGATCTCGTCGAGGCGCTCGTCAAGGAGCTCGACGAGAACGACAAGGTCAGCGTGATCGCGTTCGATGTCCAGGCACGCACCAAGCTCGCGCCAACCCGCGTGATGGATGTCGATCGTCGCGCGTTGCGCCAGAGTCTCGATCACGAGGGTGGCGTCGGTGCGACCGATTTCGAAGCCGCGCTGGCCGCCGCGACGCAGCAGCTCGTGGGGGTCGATCCGGACTCCGCGATGATCATCTATCTCGGCGACGGCATGGTCACGACCGGCGCGCGTAACCTCGATGCGCTGCGTGCCGAGATCATCGGCAAGGCGCACTTCGTCGGGGTCGGGGTAGGTGATGGCCCCGATACCCAGACGCTCGGGGGGCTCGCCGCAGCGACCGGGGGCTACGCGACGACGATGGATCTTGCGGATGACCTCGGCTGGCGCGCCTTCGATCTCGTGGCGGCGCTGCATACCACTCGCGTCACGGGGCTGACCGCGGCGCTCGTCGGCGCGAGCGGCCCGCTCGAGGCGACCACCTATCTCGCGGCGCCGCAGCTCGCCGATGGCGAAGAGATCGAGCTCGTGGCGAAGCTCGGCCCGACCGCGCCGACGACCGTGGAGCTCGCGGGCACGGTCGATGGTGCGCCGTGGAAGCAGACGATCGCGCTCGGCGCTCCGACTTCGCACGCCGGGTATCTGCCGCGACTGTGGGCGGAGCGTCACATCGCGGCGCGGCTGCTCGCGAAGCACGATGCCGTGAGCGGTGGAGCGGACGCACGTGAAGCGCGCGACGAACAGATCCGTCGCGAGGTCGTGGCGCTCGGCAAGAAGTACTTCTTGTTGTCGCGCCACACCTCGCTACTCGTGCTCGAGAACGACGCGATGTACGCCCAGTACGGTGTGACGAAGGGGGCGGGCGACACGTGGTCCCCCTACGTGCTGCCCGCGACGATTCCCGTGGTCCATACCCCGATCCCGCCGGCGCCGGCGATCGCGATCGCGGCCGATGCCGAGCTCGTGCGCTCGCCGTTCGAGCTGTTCTTCAACTACGACATGGGATGGGGTGGCGCCCGCGCCGACCTCCAGCAGCAGCTCGCGATCCTGCCGGGCCCGCTGGCGATGCCCGACGCGACCCTCACGCGCGATCGCGTCGTGGTCGACGCCGTCGCCGTGCCCACGGGCGCGGCGTCCGCTCAGATGGGGCCGACGACTGGCGCGGTGCCTCGAGATCTCGAGTCCGACACGAGCAAGGCCGCGAAGACGGTCGCTTCCGACGATCTCGGCGAGGTCGCCGGTGGGTTGTTCGGAACCGAGCGTGGCGAGAGCGTGGGTGGCTTCGGCTTCGGCATGGCCGGGCACGGCGCAGGCTACGGCGGTGGCCGCGCGAGCATCGGCGACGGTTACTTCTCGCGCCGCCAGGCGGTCTACGGGCAAGGGCTGACGCCACGACTCGACTCCGCGGCAAACCCGGCGTTCGATGATCTGACCACGTTCGTCCCGGCGCTCGTCGACGATGCCGCCGATACGATCCGTCGCCAGCTCGGCACGCCGAGCACACACACGATCGGCGAGAGCGCGAAGACGCTGCTGACGAGGGCCCGCGCGAGCCTCGCTGCCGGGGTCTACCGGTGGGGCGAGAGCGAGATCACGGTCGATACAGCGCACCGCCTGGGCTGGAAGCGCACGACCGAGACCGGCCTCGTCGAGCACGCGGCGTTCGATGGCGCGGTGTGGATGCGGCGCTATCCCGAGCTCGGGCTCGATGTCACGCGTTCGATCGCGGCCGACGATGTCGCATTCGGACTTGGATATCTGCCGCTCTGGATCGCGGAGCCCGCGCACTACGCGCAGTACTTCGATGTCTCGGCGAAGGGCCGCGACGTGATCCTCGCGAGCGGCACGACCACGGCGTTCGTGATGTCCTTCGACGACCAAGCGCGACTGATCACGATCCGCGATGGCAACAACCATCGCCTCGTCGAGGTCACGTGGGGCGCGAGTGGACCGCTGACGGCGAAGATCGCGGGTGAGACGATCGCCGTGGGGTTCACCGCGCAGCCGATCAGCGATGCGGTCGGCTTGGTGATGGCGGGGACGCAACCCGGCGTCGTCGCCGAGCTACCCGGTCACCTGGTCGCGTACTGGCAGCAACACGTCGCCGCCGAGACGGTCGCGACGCCCGCATGGCGCCGGGCCTCGCGGCAATTGCTCGTCGCCGCCGCCGCCCAGAAAGATCGTCCGACCAGCGTCGCCACGTTCGAAGCGATGCGCGCGCACGGCGGCGTCGAGCTCGGCGACCTCGTGCTCGCGAGTGGCGGCTTGGTCGGCACGTCGGAGAGCGCGCTTGCCCAGGCGATGACCGCGTTCCCGCAACAGCCGGTCGCGCAGTACGTGCTCGCATCGAGGGGATATCGGAATCAGCCCGCGAAGCCGCAGCCCCACGTGGTCGCGACGGTCGGGCAGACCGGCGGCATGATCACGGCGCTGGGCGATCTCCGGCGGTGTCTCGCGCAGCTCGCGGCTCGCGATGGTAAGGGCGCGCTCGCGACGTTCCTCACGCTGCCCGAGGCCGCGACGGATCTTCGGCTCTCGGCCGCGGCGGCGGCGATCCAGCAATGGGACCTGCCGGTCGATCACGTGCTCGCGATGTGGGATGCGGTCGCGGTCGGTCGGATGAAGAACATCGCGCGGATGCAGGCGGCGACGTTGCTCTACCAGCGCGCGAAGTACGACGCGGCCGCGGATCGCCTCGTCGCGCTCGTCGACGATCTCGATCTCTCGGCGTTGCCGCCCCAGCTCGCGCAGACCCAGTACTACTTCTCGCAGGCGCGTCGCGGGACCGCGGGGTGGGAGCTGCTGTACTCGACGTGGCGCGCGAAGGTGCTCGCCGGGCAGAGCTATCCGCACGTGATGGCGGTGCTGCCGGTCGCGCTCCAGCATCCGCAAGATGTGATGGCGTTGCTCGCGCACGGTGCCGAGCTCGCCGGGAGAAATCCCACGGAGCTGCTCGCGCTCGTCCAGCTCGCGCAGGTTGGCAACCAGACCGCGTGGGCCCAGGCGCGCATCCACGAGCTCGTCGCGACGTCGCCGACCCGCGAGGTCTATCAAGCGGCCGCGCAGCTCGCGATCCGCACGGGCAACCCGACCGAAGCGCTCGCCGATCTCGAAGCGGCGCAAGACCACACGGAGAGCCGGAGCAGCCTCGCCACGATTCGCGCCGAGCTCGCGCAGCTCATCGCCGTCGCGCAGCAGGTCGCGCTGCAGACCACCGGCCCCGAGCGCGACAAGGCGATCAGCAAGGCGATGGCGTGGGGCGACAAGTGGCGGGCGATCGATCCGCAGAATGCCGATATCGATCGGCAGCTCGGCGAGCTCCTGCTCGCAGCTGGTGACGAAGCCGGTGCGTGGCGTCAGCTGTCTTCGACGATCGAGCGCGATCCGTGGTCGGGTTCCGGCTACATGACCGTCGCCGAGTCGTTCGAGCGCCGCGGCAAGGTGGTCGATGCGCTGCCGTACTGGCAACAAGCGATCGTGATCGATCAGACCAACCCGACGCCGCGGTTGCGCAAGGCACAGGCGCTGATCGCACTCGGCCGTAACCAGGAAGGTGACCAGTTACTCGCGCAGATCACGAGCCAGAAATGGCACGACATCTGGAGTGGCGTGGTCTACCAGGCGCAGGCGTTGCGGCAGCAACACCAACGGTAAAATGGTACACGTGGCCTGTGGCCACCGATGCCGAGCTCGAGCTCGCGTTCTACGAACAGTTTTTGTGGGGCAAGGGACTCGAACCGTATCCGGTCCAGGAGCAGGCGATCAGCGCGATCTTTGCGGGCAAGAGCGTCATGGTCACGGTGCCGACCGGCACCGGCAAGACCCTGATGGCGAAGGCCGCGCTGTTCCGCGCGTTTCATCGCCGCGAGAACGCGGTCTACACGACCCCCCTCCGCGCGCGGACCGAAGAGAAGTTTCGCGAGCTCGGTGAGGACTTCGGGGAGGGCAACGTCGGCTTCGCGACCGGCGACTACAAGGTCAATCGCGAAGCGCCGATCCAGGTCGAGGTCGCGGAGATCCTGTGGAACCGGATCGTCGCCGACAAGGCGGTCGCGCCGGCGGATGTCGTGGTGATGGACGAAGGCCACTACTTCAACGACCCCGAACGCGGGTACGTGTGGGAGCAGTCGATCATCGGCCTCGATCCGCGGGTCCAGCTCGTGATCCTCTCGGCCACGGTCGGTCACCCCGAGAAGTTCTGCCACTGGGTCGAGCTCACCCGGCGCGTGCCGCTCGAGCTCGTCGAGTCGCGCGAGCGCAAGGTCCCGCTCGTCCACGAGTTCCGCGAGGAGATGATCATCGACACCGTCAAGGGCCTCGCGCACTCCGGTGACATCCCCGCGATCATCTTCGTGTTCGGGCGCGAGCAGTGCTTCGAGCTCGCGCGGTTGTTGAAGTCGTGTCGCCGGTTCACGACCGATGAAGAGAAGGCGCAGATCGAGAAGCTGTGTGACGAAGCACTGCTACCGAGCGGTGCGGCGAAGGAATTGCGGCCCTTGCTCTCGCACGGCATCGGCATCCATCACGCGGGCATCCTGCCGCGCTACAAGCAGCTCGTCGAGCAGCTCGCGCTCGAGCGCTTGATCAAGTTCGTGGTGTCGACCGAGACGATCGCCGCAGGCATCAACCTGCCGGCGCGCACGGTCGTCTTTCCTTCGCTGCGCAAGTTCATCAAGAAGGAGCCGCGGATCATCACGGCCGCCGAGTTCCATCAGATGGCAGGGCGCGCCGGCCGGCCGCAGTTCGATGATCACGGGCTCGCGATCACGCTCGCGCCCGAGGAGATCGTGGTCGATCTCAAGAAGGCGCTCAAGGATGCGGCGAAGCGCCCGGCGTTCGACATCGAGAAGGTCAAGCGCTCGGTGTACGGCACCGCACGTATGGATGCGCAGAAGCGCGGTGACTTGATCTGGACGCCGGAGACACACGCGGAGCTCGTCAAGGGTGAACCAGCCGAGCTGCGCAGCAAGACCAAGATCACGGCCGAGCAGGTCCTCGCGATCGGCTTGCCGGATCTCGAGAAGACGGCCTTGGCTGCAACCGAGTCCGACGCGCGGATGGCGGCGGCCGAGGCTTCGTTGCCACCCTCGATGCGGCTCGACATCGTGACCGTGATCGACAACCTGCTGCTCGGCGATCACGATCGCAAGGAGCTCAAGAAGGTCCTCAGCTACCTCGTCGACAACATGAAGGCGCTCGGGGTGATCGACGAGCACGGTGTGCAGGTCAAGGGCGAGATGATTCGCTCGCTCCAGGGCATGGATGGCTTGCTCATCTGGTACATCCTGATCAATCACCAGCTCGAGTACATCGAGCTGCGCGAGCTCGTCGAGTACCTGATCGATCACGACATCATCCAGCGCCAGCTCGACCGCAAGGGCGAGGACGAGAAGCGCGAGTGGATGCGGACCAAGCTCCGCGAGATGCGCGACGCGAATCCACAAGTGAGCTGGGACGACGTCGAGGCCGAGTGGGAGAAGGCGCACCCTCGCGTGCTCACCAAGATCGAGCTCATCCATCAAGAGTTCTCGTCGAAGGTGCCGCACCCCGAGCTCCACGGCGGCAAGAAGCCGAAGACCACCTGGGCGCAACTCGAGGAGAGCGGTGCCGGCTTCTCGGAGTTCGTCGACAAGCACGGGCTCGAGCACGAGGAGGGCAACCTGTTCTCGTATCTCATCCGGGTGATGAGCTTCGCGAACAAGCTCGGCGAGGCCTCGGGGCTCTCGGAGCTCAACGACATGGCCGAGCGCGTGCGCGTGATGCTCGCGCGGATCGACCTGCGGATGACGCAGGGCAATAAATGGATCGGCTGACTATTCACATCACGAAGCCTTCGCGGCGCACAGAGGCTCGCCGAAAGATCGGCTCGCTAAACATCCACGTGTGGTTCGCCGCTCTTCTCGTCACCAAGGAGCATGCGGTGCCGTGCTGGGATGGCGTGGACGCGGCGAAACCGGTTCGGTTCTCCGCCCCCGACTGAGGACACCTCGTCGATCGGCAATTGGTTAGGTTGTGGGTATGCCCGCGTTCCTGTCCGATCCGTGGTTCGCCGAAGTTCAGCAGCTGATCGCCGAGGCCGGTGATCTCGAGTTGCCCGCCCCGATGAAGGCCGTCGCGGTCAACGCGACGATCAAACGTGCGGGTGGCGACGTGCAGGTGTACGTGAAGGACGGCGTCGTCGCGCAAGGCCATCGCGATTCGGCCGACGCCACGATCACGCTCGACGAAGCGCTCGCAAAGAAGCTGTTCGTCGAAGCCGACGCCGTCGCGGGCGTGCAGGCGTTCATGACCGGCGAGCTCGCGATCACGGGAGATCTCGCCAAGGTCGTCGCGATGCAGACCGCGGAGCCGAGCGCCAAGCAGAAGGCGCTCGCGCAGAAGATCGCTCGGATCACGGACTAGACCGCAGCGCTACTCGTCCTTGAGCCGATAGCCGATGCCAGCCTCGGTCGTCAGCCACCGCGGTCGGGCCGGATCGGTCTCGAGCTTGCGGCGCAGCGCAGCCATGTGGACCCTCAGGTAGTGCGTCTGGTGCGCGTTGCCCGGGCCCCACACTTCGTTGAGGAGCTGACGATGGGTCAGCACCTTGCCGGTGTGGCGCGCGAGCAAGGCGAGCAAGCGAAACTCGATCGGCGTGAGGTGGACCTCGGTACCGTCGACCGTCACCACGTGACGCGCCTGATCGATCGCGATCGGGCCGATCGCGAGCATCGGATCATCGGCGGTGGCTTGGCCACGCGCATGGCGCAGGGCGACCCGGATCCGCGCGAGCAGCTCGCTCGTACCGAACGGCTTCGTCAGGTAGTCATCGGCGCCCGCATCGAGGGCGAGCACCTTGTCGTCCTCGCGATCGCGTGCCGACAGCACGATCACCGGTGCGGTCGACCACTCGCGCAGCGTGCGCAGCAGCGTGAGGCCATCACCATCGGGCAGGCCGAGATCGAGCAGGATCGCGGCCGGGCGCGCCGCGGTCGCCGCGCGTTCGGCTTGCGCGAGCGTGCCGGCCTCGGTGACGCGAAACCCATGGCTGGTAAGCGCCGAGCACAGGAACCGGCGCATCGGCACTTCGTCTTCGACGACGAGGATCATGTCACCACTCACGAGCCACTCGCGAGGCGTACGGGTTCGGCTTCGTCGTCGACCTCGGGGACCTCGGGGAGGGGCCCCTCGTCGGGGAACCACGCGACGAAGCGCACGCCGCCACCCGCGCGCGGCTGGGCGTCGATCCCACCGTGGTGGGCCATGACGATCGCGCGACACACTGCGAGCCCGAGGCCTGCACCTGGAACGGCGGCGGTGCCGCGAAAGAACTTCTCGAACACCTTGGTGTGCATGCCGGGCGCGAGGCCCGGACCGCGATCCGCGACCTCGAGGATCGCGCGATCCGCTTCGCGCCTGACCGTGACGTCGATCGGCGTGCCGGCAGGCGTGTGCTTCGCGGCATTCTCGAGCAGGTTCTGGAGCAACTGCTCGACGAGGATCGGATCGACATGCGCGAGTACGGTCGGCGGGACGTCGACCGCGACGGTGCGATCCGCGAGCTCGGTGTCGAGCCGGGCGAGGGCCGGGCCAACGATCTCCTCGAGTGGTACCCAGTCGCGTCGCGGCTCCGCACCGCTCTCGACCTTCGTGATCGCGAGGAGGTTCGTGAGGATCCTGCTCAGCCGCTGCGCTTCCTCGACGATCGTATCGAGCGCTTCGGTCGTGCTCGCACTGCGCGGCTCCTTCGCATCGCGCAGCGCGGTGGCCATGCCCGTGATCGCGGCGAGCGGCGTCCGCAGATCGTGCGAGACCGAGGACAAGAGCGTGCTGCGCAGCTCTTCGGCCTTCGCTCGTAGCGCAGCTTCGCGCGCGACGGTCGCGAGTTGTAACCGGCCGATCGCGACCTCGGCTTGGCGTGCGACCGCTTCGATGAACGCGTGCTGATCGGAGCTGATCGAGAGCTCTCCATCGAGCCGGACCTCGACCGCCGAGCCAGCACCCCGCTGGACGTGTGCCCCCGCATGCACGGCCTCGCGCACGTGGGTCTCGACGGCTGCGATCACGCCTGCCTCGTCCGCCGCTTCGACCGCATCGCGCGTGAACGCGAGCATCGCCAAGGTGCGGCGCTCGCGATCGTGGCTCGCCTCCTCGGCGGCACGCAACCGGGCGACGAGCGTACCGATCGTGCTGCCGACGCCGAACATCACCGCGAACGTGATCAGCGAGCGAGTGTCCGAGACCGCGAATGTGAACCGCGGCTCGATGAAGAAGAAATCGAACGAGCCGACCGAGAGCGCAGCGGCGGCGAGGCTCGGGCCCCGGCCACCGAGCGCGGCGAGCAGGATCGCCGGCAAGAACAACATCGCCTGATCGGTGACCGTGATGTGGTCGCCCGCCAGGCTACCGAGCAGCGTTGCCGCAGCGACACCGAGAGCGGCGATCGCATAGGCACGCAGGCTCGTGCGGTTCACGACTGCCAGGCTAGCGCGAACGCGCGCGACGAGCCCGCGCTTCGGGCGGTGAGTGCGCGAAGCGACCCAGGAACCCCGTGAGGCCGAGGGTCCCGAAGCCGACCATCAGGTAGCACACCGTCGCACCGGAGCCAATCGCACCACCGACCGCGAAGGCGGCGATCAGCGGCACCAAGCCCGCGAGGACCAGGACCACGTATGTCGAGCGATCGTCGGACTGCACGCTTCATCGATAGCGCCCCCGAGATCAAGATGGCATCAAGTTCACTTGTGCATCCGGATCGGGAGCACGATCATCGTCAAGCCCGCGAAGTGCAACCGGCGCTCGACGGAGGCCGCCGTGCCGTTGTGCAGCAAGCGCTGGTACCAGCTCTCGTCCTGGAACACGAGCTTGCCTGCGAAGAAGACCGAGCGCGGGAACCGCAGCGCGACCTCGCGGCACAGCCGGTCGAGCTCGGCGACCGCTTCGGTGCCGATCGCCGAGTCGGAGTCGGCGGCCCAGCCCATGTGGTTGCGGGCGAACGCGACGTACTTCGCGAGGTCGCTCTCGAGCTTGTCGCGCATCGAATCGACCTCGTCCTTGCCCTTGAACACGCCCGCGTCGATCACCCCGGCGGCGACGAACACCACCTGCTCGAACTGGTTGGGGAACACGCGCGGAATCTGCATCAGCGTGTGCAGCCCGAGGCCGCCGTATCCACCCGCGAGCACCACGGCGGTCGACTTGGTCGGATCGAGCTCCGCCGGTGCGTGGAGGTCGGTCGGCGGCGGCGTATCGAGCTCGAGCTCCTTGGAGAGTTGCGCGACCTTCGCGCCGACCTTGCGATAGTGCGAGCGGATGGCGACGCAGACGACGACGAGCGTCGCGGTGATGAGGCTCGTGATCCAGCCGCCTTCGGTGAACTTCTCGACGAGCGTGACCACGAGGATCATGCCGCAGACCAGGGCCGCCAGGCTGTGCACGAAGATCGCGCGCTGCCACTTGCCCTGGCGATTGTGCGCCGCGTGCCGGATCATCGCCACGTTCGACAACGTGAACGTGATGAACACGTTGATGCTGTACATCACGACGAGCGCGTCGACAGAGCCGTGCGTGTAGAACAGGACGACTGCCGCGGCGGCCGCCATCAGGTACACACCGTTGCGCATGGTCAGCTGCTCGGACAGCGCCGCCATCCGATGCGGCAACCACTGATCGAGTGCCATGTTCGACATCACGCGCGGCCCGTCGACGAAGCCCGCTTGCGCCGCCACGAACAACAGCGTGCCTTCGGAGACCATCGTCACGATCACGAAGATCGTGCCGAGCCCGCCTTCGCCGATGAACTTCGTCGCGAGCAGGCCGTTCATGGTCTTGCCGCGCTCGGGGACGATGTGGAGCAACAAGTACGCGAGCAAGATGCCGCTCGCCGTGATCGCGAGCGACACGGCCATCAGCATCATCGTGCGCTTCGCGGTGCGGACCCGAGGTTCGCGCATGATCGCGATGCCATTCGAGACCGCCTCGATCCCCGTGAACGTGCCACCGCCGAGCGAGAACGCGCGCATGAAGATCAGCGCGACCCCGACGAACCCGGCGGTCCCGAGGTGCGACTTCGCGCCATCGTGGACGGTGGTCGCGATCTCGCCGACCTGGCCGATGTTCTGCCCGATCGCGCCGAAGATCAGGATCGCATGGGTGATCAAGAACACGATGAAGATCGGGGTGAGGATCGTGACCGATTCCTTCACGCCGCGCAGGTTCATCAGCGTCAGGAGCGCGAGCACGCCGAGCACCGCGACGAGCTTGTACGGCAGCCAGCTCTCGGGCAGAAAGTTGAAGATCGCATCCGCCCCCGAGGCGAGCGAGATCGCGATCGTCAGCACGTAGTCGACGAGCAACGCGGAGCCCGAGACCGCGCCGACGATCGGCCCCAGATGCTTGGTCGCGACCATGTAGCCACCACCGCCGTGCGGAAACTCTTCGATGATCCGGCGATAGCTCCACGAGATGATGAACACGGTCGCGGCGATCGCTCCGGCGAGGAACACCGCGAGGTAGGCGTGATCGGGGATGAACGTGCAGGCGCCCTTGACCGCGTTGTTGCATCCTTCAGGCGACCAGTGCCCGATCGCCTTGAACGCTTCTTCGGGACCGTACGAGGACGAGGACAAGCCGTCCGCGCCGAGGCCGACCCAGGCCAGGAACGCGACCAGAGTCATCTGATGGAACACGCTCGGATCGCGAAGGTCACGAGCGCGGCCGAACAACCTGTGGAGAAGACGCATGTAGACCGCGTCAGCTTTAGCGGCCGCGGCATCAAGAAACCGTAAAGAGCGATGGTCTCCGCGGTGCAAGCCCGGACGGCATGAGTGACCGCGAGCCGGCATGGTCGGGCTCGCGATTGGAGGGCTCTTCACCACCGCGAAACGCCGCGCGGTTTGCACGATCGCGTTCCAACGATCAGGCGTAATGCACGGGAGTCCAGGTAACAGTCCTGTAGTTTCAGCCACCTGAACGGTGGCGCGCCCGCTGCACAGGTGGGGTGCAATGGCGGAAGTCCTCTTCTTTGTCCTGACCGGTGGGTTCTTCCTGGTCGGCATCCTTTACGCGCGAGCGCTGAACCGGATGGCGTCATGACCACCGAGTACCTGCTCGCGCTGTTTGTCGCGGTGCTGGTCACCGCCTACCTCGTCTACGCCTTACTCAGGCCGGAGCGGTTCTAATGACGTTCAACGGCTGGCTCCAGATTGTCATCTTCTTCCTCGTCATCCTCGCGCTCACCAAGCCGCTGGGCATCTACATGTTCCGGGTGTTCGAGGGCGACAAGCAGCCCCTGCCGCGCGTGCTCGGCAGGCTCGAGCGCGGGCTGCTCCGGCTCTGCGGGTTGAAGCAACCCAAGGAACAGACCTGGGTGCAGTACGCGATCGCGATGCTCGTGTTCAGCGCGCTCGGCGTGCTGGTCACGTACGTGATCCAGCGTGCGCAGGGCTCGCTGCCGTTCAACCCGCAGAAGCTGCCTGGGGTTCCGCCGGCACTCGCGTGGAACACCGCGGATAGCTTCGCGACGAACACCAACTGGCAAGCGTACGTCCCCGAGACGACGATGAGCTACTTCACCCAGATGGCGGGTCTGGCCTGGCACAACTTCACGTCGGCCGCCGCCGGCATCGGGGTCGCGCTCGTCGTCGCACGTGGCCTCACGCGTCGGCCCGGACCGGAGGGTTCCAAGGGCGTCGGTAACTTCTACGTCGATCTGATCCGCGGCATCGTCTACGTGCTGCTGCCGATCAGCATCCTCGTCGCGCTGTTCTTCGTGTCGCAAGGCGTGATCCAGAACCTGTCGGCGTATCACTCGGTGACCACGCTGGAGGGCGGCAGGCAGCTGCTCGCGATGGGGCCGACCGCGTCGCAGGAAGCGATCAAGCAGCTCGGCACGAACGGCGGCGGCTTCTTCAACGCGAACAGCGCGCATCCGTTCGAGAACCCGAACGCCATCACCAACTTTATCCAGATGGTCCTGATCTTCGCGATCGCGTCGGCGCTCACGTACACGTACGGCCGGATGGCGAAGGATCAGCGCCAGGGCTGGGTGCTGTTCGCCGGGATGTCGGTGCTGTTCTTCGCCGGAGTCGCGACCCTGTACTGGGCCGAATCACATCCCAACCCGATCATGCACGGCCTCGCGGTCGCCGCGCAGCCCGGCAACATGGAGGGCAAAGAGGTCCGGTTTGGTATCGCGAATACGGCGCTGTTCGCGACCGTCACGACCGATGCCTCGTGCGGTGCGGTCAACGGCTGGCACGATAGCTTCACGCCACTCGGTGGCCTCGTGCCGCTCGCGAACATCCAGCTCGGCGAGGTCGTGTTCGGCGGGGTGGGTGCGGGCCTCTACGGCATCCTGATCAACGTCATCCTCACGGTCTTCATCGCCGGCCTGATGGTCGGGCGGACGCCGGAGTATCTCGGCAAGAAGGTAGAAGGGCGCGAGATGAAGCTCGCGATGCTCTACGTGCTCGTGTTCCCGCTGCTCATCCTCGGGTTCTCCGGCTGGGCGGCGGTGTCGAGCCACGGCACGTCCTCGCTCAACAACGCGGGCGCCCACGGTCTGTCCGAGATGCTCTACGCGTTCACGAGCGGCGCCGGCAACAACGGCTCGGCGTTCGGCGGTCTCAACGCGAACACCGACTGGTGGAACCTCACGCTCGGCTTCGTGATGCTCGCGGGCCGGTTCTTCATGATCATTCCGGCACTCGCGCTCGCGGGCGCGATGCTCAACAAGAAGACCGTGCAGCCGGGGCTCGGAACATTCCCGACCAACGGCTGGCTGTTCACGGCTCTGCTCGTCGCGGTCATCCTGATCGTAGGCGCGCTGACGTTCTTTCCGGCGCTGTCGCTGGGCCCGGTCGTCGAGCACTTCCAGGCGCTGCGCGGCGAGGTGATGTGATGCCGAATCCAAACTCCAAGACGTCGATGTTCGATCCCGCGCTGCTGCGCGGCGCGGTGAAGGACAGCTTCACGAAGCTCGATCCGCGGTTGCTCTACAAGAACCCGGTGATGTTCGTCGTGATGATCGGCTCGATCCTCACCTCCGTCTTCGTGATTCGCGATTTTGTCGCGGCGCCCGAGGGCGCTGCGCCGCACTGGTTCTCGCTCGCGATCACCCTGTGGCTGTGGTTCACGGTGCTGTTCGCGAACTTCGCGGAGGCCGTGGCCGAGGGCCGTGGCAAGGCGCAGGCGGACTCGCTGCGCAAGATGCGTCAGGAGACGAGTGCGCGGAAGCTCACGGGCGACAAGGAAGAGCTCGTCTCGGCCGCCACGCTCCGCAAGGGCGACCTCGTCGTGATCGAAGCGGGCCAGTTGATCCCCGGTGATGGCGAGATCATCGAGGGCATCGCCTCGGTCGACGAATCCGCGATCACCGGTGAATCCGCGCCGGTCATCCGCGAGTCGGGTGGCGATCGTTCGTCGGTGACCGGTGGCACGAAGGTGCTCTCGGATCGGATCGTCGTGAAGATCGCCGCGGACCCGGGCGAGAGCTTCCTCGACAAGATGATCGCGCTCGTCGAGGGCGCGTCGCGCCAGAAGACGCCGAACGAGATCGCCCTGCACATCCTGCTCGTGGGCCTCACGATCGTGTTCATGATCGCGACGGTCACGCTCGTGCCGCTCGGCATGTACTCGGGCGTCCACCTGACCGCTACCGTGATGGTCGCGCTGCTGGTGTGCCTGATCCCGACGACGATCGGCGGCTTGCTCTCGGCGATCGGGATCGCCGGCATGGACCGCTTGATGCGCAAGAACGTGATCGCGATGAGCGGTCGCGCAGTCGAGGCAGCGGGCGATGTCGATGTGCTCTTGCTCGACAAGACCGGCACGATCACGCTCGGCAATCGCATGGCGAGCGAGCTCATCCCGGCGGCGGGCGTGCGGATCGAAGATCTCGCGGAAGCGGCGATGCTCTCGAGCCTCTCGGACGAGACGCCGGAAGGCCGCTCGATCGTCGCGCTCGTGAAGGACCGCCACGGCATCCCGCCCCGCGATGTCAAGGATGCGGTGTTCATCAAGTTCACCGCGCAGACCCGGATGAGTGGCGTCGATCTCGGCGATCGTCAGATTCGGAAGGGCGCGGTGGATGCGATCCGCATCCACACCGGCGCGCTGCCAGAAGATGTCGCCGAAGCGACGAACAAGATCGGTGACTCGGGCGGCACGCCGCTCGCGGTGTGTGACGGCAAGCGCGTGCTCGGCGTCATCCACCTCAAGGACATCGTCAAGCAGGGTATCCGCGAGCGGTTCTCGCGGTTCCGCGCGATGGGCATTCGCACCGTGATGGTGACCGGTGACAACCCGCGCACCGCCAAGGCGATCGCGGCCGAGGCCGGTGTCGATGACTTCCTCGCCGAAGCGACGCCCGAGACCAAGATGAACCTCATCAAGAGCGAGCAGGCCAAGGGCAAGCTCGTCGCGATGACCGGTGACGGCACGAACGATGCGCCGGCGCTCGCGCAAGCCGATGTCGGCGTCGCGATGAACACCGGCACGCAGGCCGCCAAGGAGGCCGGCAACATGGTCGATCTCGATTCGGATCCGACCAAGCTGCTCGAGGTCGTCGAGGTCGGCAAGCAGCTGCTGATGACCCGCGGTTCGCTCACCACGTTCTCGATCGCGAACGATGTCGCGAAGTACTTCGCGATCCTGCCGGCGATGTTCATGGGGGTGTATCCCCAGATCGCGCCGCTCAACATCATGAACCTCGCCTCGCCGCTCTCGGCGATCCTCTCGGCGGTGATCTTCAACGCGCTGATCATCATCGTGTTGATCCCGCTCGCGTTGAAGGGTGTGAAGTACCGCCCGCTCGGAGCCGCCGCGATCCTGCGACGCTCGCTCGTGCTGTACGGCGCCGGTGGTGTGATCGCGCCGTTCGTGGGCATCAAATTGATCGATCTGTTGTTGCAAGCTATTGGAGCTGTGTAGTCATGGAGACCTTCTTCATCGCGCTTCGCGCCACCCTCGTCACGCTCGTCTTGACCGGCCTGGCGTATCCGCTCGTCGTCACCGGTGGGGCACAGCTCTTGTTCCCGCACCGCGCGAATGGCTCGATCATCACGGACGACAAGGGCCATGAAGTGGGCTCCGAGCTGATCGGTCAGGGCTTCGTGGCGCAGGAGTACTTGTGGTCGCGACCCTCGGCGAATGGCTACGACGGTGCGAACTCGGGTGGGACGAACCTCGGGCCGACCTCGAAGAAGCTGCGCGATGGCCAGCCCGATGATCCGGCGACGAAGGATGTCGACGAATCGTTCACCGGTGTCGCCCAGCTCGCGACCGAGTATCAGAAGGCGAATGGCCTGCCGGCTGGCGCGCTCGTGCCCGTCGATGCGGTGACCCGCTCGGCGAGTGGAATCGATCCCGACGTCTCGCCCGAGAACGCGCACCTCCAGGCCGCACGCGTCGCGAAGGCGCGTGGCGTCGAGGTCGCGCGCGTCGAGGCGGTGATCGAGGCGACGCTCGAGGGTCGGGCCTTCGGCATCCTCGGCGAGCCGCGCGTCAACGTGCTCGCGGTCAACCTGGCGCTCGATCGCAAGTTCGGGCGCCCGGTTCACCCACCGGCGGACACCGGGGCTACGCTGCCCAAGTGACTGCTGCCCGCCCGCGTGCCGAGGACTTCCTCGAGCTCGTCAACCGCGCTCGCCGAGGAGGGCTCAAGCTCTACATCGGATTTGCCGCGGGCGTCGGCAAGACGTACCGCATGCTCGAGGAGGCGCACGCGCTCCAGAAGCGTGGGGTGGATGTTGTGCTCGGCTTCATCGAGCCGCACACCCGGGCCGAGACGCTCGCGCTCGTCCCCGGGCTCGAGGTCGTGCCGCGCCGCTGTGTCGAATACCGCGCGGTCACGATCGAAGAGATGGATGTCGATGCGATCCTCGCACGCAAGCCAGCGATCTGTATCGTCGACGAGATTCCGCATACGAATGCACCGGGTAGCAAGAACAAGAAGCGCTACCAGGACGTCCAGGAGTTGCTCGCTGCGGGTATCAACGTGATCGGCGCGCTGAACATCCAGCACCTCGAATCGCTCAACGATGTCGTGACGAAGGTCTCCGGGGTCGCGATCCACGAGACCGTCCCCGATCGGTTCCTCAAAGAAGCGGTCCAGGTCGTCAACCTCGATCTCGCCGTCGAGGACCTGCTCGAGCGGCTCAAGTCCGGAAAGATCTATCAGCCCGAGAAGGTGCCGTGGGCTCTCGATCACTTCTTCAAGGACGCGAACCTCGCGACGTTGCGCGAGCTCGCCCTGCGCGAGGTCGCCGAATCGATCGAGCGGCAGAGTGAATCGAAGGCACGCACCGCGGCCGGTGAAGCGCGCGGCGTGCACGGTCGCGTGATGGTGTGCATGTCGTCGTACCCGCCGCACGCCGAGACCTTGCTGCGCAAGGGCTCGCGGATGGCCGGCCGGCTCTCGGGCGATTGGTTCGTAGTCTACGTCGAGACCCCGCGAGAGACGCCCGAACGGATCGATGCCGAGGCCCAGCGCCACTTGCTCGGCAACATCGAGCTGGCGCGCGAGCTCGGTGCCGAGGTCGTGCGGTTGCGCGCGCGCGATCCGGTGCCCGCCCTGATCGATTTCGCGCGCTCGCATGACGTCGGCCATATCGTGATCGGCCGATCGGCACAGCCGTGGTGGCGCCAGTGGCTCGGTCGTTCGGTGCCGCTACGCTTGTTGCAAGAGGCCTACGACTTCGACGTCCACGTCGTCGCGATGGCGAAGGAGCCGCGAACATGAGGATGCGCACGAAGCTCGTGCTCGCCCAGCTGCCCCTCGTGATCGCGCTCGGGCTCACGATCGTGATCGGCAGCTTCGTCACCGTAGACCTCGGCCGGGGCTCGCAGACGATCTTGCGCGACAATTATCGCAGCGTGCTCGGCGCCGAGCGGATGAAGGAAGCGGCTGAACGCGTCGATAGCGGCCTCGCCTTCGCGAGCCTCGGCCGGCATGCCCAGGGACTCGAACAGATCACGGAGCAGGAGCCACGGTTCGAGGCCGAGCTCGCAGCGCAAGAGGCAAACATCACCGAGGCTGGCGAACGCGAGGCGACGGTGCGGTTGCGCGCCGCCTGGACCGCGTACCGAGCGAGCGTCGACGAGCTCGTCCACGTCGAGGATCTCCACGATCGCTACTTCGATGCGCTGCCGAAGTTCTTGGCCGTCAAGGCCGCCGCCGATACCGTGCTCGCGCTCAATCAAGATGCGATGTCCGCGAAGAGCGATCGCGCCGGCGAGCTCGCGAATCGCTCGAACACGTGGCTGATCACGATCTCGCTGCTCGGCCTCGTGGTCGCCATCGTGGCCTCCAGCATCATCACCACTCGCGTGCTGCGCCCGCTCTCGGTGCTCGGTCAGACCGCACGCCGGCTCGGCGAGGGCGACCTCGTGGTCCGCGCGCGCGTCGATAGCGGCGACGAGATCGGTGAGGTCGCCCGCGAGCTCAACACGATGGCCGAGCACCTCCAGAAGTATCGCGATAGCTCGCTCGGTGACTTGCTCGAGGCTCAACTCGCGGCGCAGGCAACGATCGATAGCTTGCCAGACCCGGTGCTCGTGGTCGCCCTCGACGGTGCGCTTCGCCACGCGAACGACGCCGCGGAGACTGTCCTCAAGACGCACGCCGAGCAAGGCCTCAACGGTATGGCGACCGCAGAGCCCGAGGTCCGCGCGGTGGTCGAGAAGCTCCGGTTGCACGTCGCGGGCGGGCATGGGGCGTACGTGCCGAAGGGCCTCGACGAAGCCGTGCGCGTGGTCGCCAGCGAAGGTGATCGCTTGCTGTTGCCGCGTGCCGCGCCGATGTACGCCGAGGAGGGCAATGTCGTCGGTGTGACGATCGTGTTCCAGGATGTCACGCGCCTGCATCGGTTCGAAGAGCTTCGCAATGACCTCGTCGCGACCGTCGCGCACGAGTTCCGCACGCCGCTGACCTCGCTGCGCATGGCGGTCCACATGCTCGCGGAAGAGATCGTCGGACCGCTGACCACCAAGCAGGCCGAGCTCGTCTTCGCCGCGCGCGAGGAGTGCGATCGCTTGCAATCGATCGTCGACGAGCTGCTCGATCTATCGCGGATCGAAGCGGATCGTGTCGAGCTCCACAAGAGCGAGCAGGATCCCGAGGAGCTCGTGTCCACGGCGTTCGAAGCTCAGCACTCGGCCGCCACGACGAAGCACGTGACGCTGCGCTCGCAGCTCCTGCCCGGGATGCCAAAAGTCGAGGTCGATCGCGAACGCATCGGCCTGGTGTTCGCGAACATCATCAGCAATGCGATCCATCACGGCCCGGCGAACAGCACGGTCACCGTCCGCGCGAAGTCTGTCGGTGATCACGTGCGGTTCGAGGTCAGCGATGAAGGCCCGGGTGTCCCCCCGGAGTTTCGCGAGGCGATCTTCGACAAGTACATGCGCGCGCCAGGTGCCGCGACGGGCGGCGCGGGACTCGGCCTGTTCATCGCGCGCGAGAACGTGCGCGCGCACGGTGGCGAGATCGGGATCTCGAGCGAACAGCCCGGCACCACGATCTGGTTCACCGTGAAGGCCGCGGCTCAGGCGCCGTAGCGCTTGCGCTTGCGATACAGCGTCGAGGAGTCGATGCCGAGGACCTTGGCGGCGTCATCGAGCGTCGGCGTGCGCGCCACGATGCGTTCGATGTGATCGCGTTCGACCTGGTCGAGCGTGAAATCACCGCCGAGCCGGGCGATGGCCTCGGTGTGCGGCACGATCCGGTCGGGCAGGGCCTCGAGCCCGAGCACGGGACTCGGGAACAGGATCGTGGCGCGCTCCATCGCATTGCGCAGCTCGCGCACGTTGCCAGGCCACGTATAGGTACGCAGAGCGCGCTCGGCATCGCTGGTGAGCGAGGGCGTTGCGCGATTCGCGGCGCGCGCGAAGAACTCGAGGAACTTGCGCGCCATGGGCAGGATGTCTTCGCCGCGGTCGCGCAGCGGCGGCACGTGGATCTCGACGACGTTGAGCCGAAACAGCAGGTCCTCGCGAAACCGGCCGGCCGCGACATCGGCGTCGAGATCGCGGTTCGTCGCAGCGACGACGCGAACATCCGCGTGGCGCGTTCGGGTCTCGCCGACGCGCTCGAACTCCTTGTCCTGGACGAAGCGCAGGAGCTTGGCCTGGAGCGGTGGCGTGATCTCCCCGATCTCGTCGAGCAGCAGCGTGCCGCCCTCCGCCGCTTCGACGCGCCCGGCTTGATCGCGGACCGCACCGGTGAACGAGCCGATCGCATGCCCGAATAACTCGCTCGCGAGCAGGTCCTCCGACAGCGTCGGGCAGTTGACGGTCACGTACGAGTGCGTCGTCCGCTTGCTGCGCGCGTGGATGAAGCGCGCGAGCACGCTCTTGCCGGTGCCGTTCTCGCCTCGTAGCAGGATGGGGGCATCGCTCTGCGCGGCCCGCGCGGCGAGCTCGAACGCGGCGACCATCTTCGGCGCATCGGAGGCGACCTCGATGCCAGGTAGCTCGGTCGCGACCTGCGACTCGAGGTCCGCGAGCTTGCGCTCGGTCGCGCGCCGCGCGAGCACCTGTTCGACGACGTGGCGGATCTGCGCGGGCGTGAACGGCTTCGCGACGTAGTCGATCGCGCCGAGCTTCATCGCCTGGACGGCGGTATCGATCGTCGCGTAGGCGGTCACCACGATCACGGCGAGCCCGGGGCGCGCGGCGAGTAGGCGGGGCAGGAGGGCGAGGCCATCCTCGGTTCCGAGCCGCAGGTCGAGGAAGGCAAGCTCGAACACCGCGCGGTCGACGGCCGCGAGCGCAGTCTCGGTCGAGCTCACCGCGGTCACGGTGCAGCCCATGCTCTCGAGACACATCGTCAGTGTCGCGCGGATGTTCTTCTCGTCGTCGACGACGAGCACGCGCGCCGAATGCTCTCGCTTGGCCGCCATGCTCGGGGACCTTAGCACCGTGGTAACATCGCGGGCGAAGGGTGCAGCGCTTGCTGCAGGAAGGAGCTGGTCGGGCCGCCAGCTCGGGAGCCCCATGTCGGACATCGAGATCGCGGCGGTCATCCTGTGCCTCACGGCAGGGCTCGCCTACATCAACGCCCGCTACATCAAATTGCCGACTGGTATCGGCTTGATGGCCATCGCGTTGGTCGGCTCGCTCGTGGTGATCGTGCTCGACAACACCGGCGTGATCTCTGCGTCGCGCTTCGAGCACGTGGTCGCGCGCGCCAACTTCGGCGATACGTTGCTGCACGGCATGCTCGGCATGATGCTGTTCGCGGGCGCGATGCAGCTCGATGTCGGGGCGTTGCGAGAGCAACGCCTGCCGGTCGTGGTGCTCGCCCTCGGCGGTACCTTGATCTCGACCGTGCTCGTCGGCGGCGCGGTCTACGCCGTGTTCGGTGTCCTCGGTCATGCGCTGCCGCTGCTCGATGCCATGCTGTTCGGTGCCCTGATCTCGCCGACCGATCCGATCGCGGTGCTGTCGGTGCTCAAGGTCTCGCACGTACCGAAGGAGCTCGCGATCCAGATCGCGGGCGAGTCGCTGTTCAACGATGGCGTGGGCGTGGTCGTGTTCACGGTCGTGCTCGCGGCCGCCTCGGGAGATCACGTCACCGTCGGCGGTGCCGTGTGGTTGTTCGTCAAGGTCGCCTTCGGTGGCGTGGCGTTCGGGCTCGCGATGGGCGTGCTCGGTCGCTACCTCCTGCGGGGGCTGCACGACTACGCCGTGCAGGTGCTGATCACGCTCGCGCTCGTGCTCGGCGGCTACGCGCTCGCCGAGGACCTTGGCCTGTCGGCGCCGCTCGCCGCGGTCGTCGCGGGCCTCGTCGTGGGTCGCGTCGAGCGGGTTGCCGATGATCACCTCGTGGTGTTCTGGGAGATGATCGACGAGATCCTCAACGCGATCCTGTTCTTGATGCTCGGTCTCGAGGCGACCCGCTTGGTCGTCACGACACCGCTCGCGATCGCGGCGGTGATCACGGTGCCGCTCGTGCTCGCGGCGCGGCTCGCCTCGGTCGCGGCCTCGGTCACGGTGATCCGTCCGTTCTCCGGCAAGGCGAGCACGCACGCCCTCGCGATCCTCACGTGGGGTGGGCTGCGCGGCGGTCTCTCGGTCGCGCTCGCGCTCTCGCTCCCCGCGGGGCCCCATCGCGACGAGCTGCTCGCGATGACCTACGCGGTCGTGTGCTTCGCGATCCTCGTGCAGGGATTGACGCTCTCGAAGCTGCTACGCCACTTCGGACTGAGTTCGTAGCGCTATCGGGCGAGCATCGGGATCAGCGCGAGCACGGCGTAGCGACCGGCGCGGCACCCGAACGTGACGAGCGTGAACGTCCAGAAGCGCATGTGCAGGATCGGCTTCGCGATGAAGCCGATCAGCCACATCGGCGGCAGTCCGACCGATGCGGCGAAGAAGAACATCGTCTTGGGATAGCGATTCCAACGCTCGATCCTCGGTCGCCACTTCGCGAGGATCGGCTTGATTCTCGCGTGCTCGAGCCCGCTGGTGCCCGCGAAGTAGCACACGGTCTTCGAGAGCTGATGGCCGATCGCCGCGAGCAGGACGAGCGCTACAAACTCGGGCCAGGTCACCGGTCGGAGCGCGCAATAGCCGACGAGGAACGCCTCGACACTGATCAGCGGGAACATGCCCGCGCAGAACGAGATCACGAGGCTCGCGCCATACACCCCGAACAGCTCGAGGATGTGGTCGCTCATGTAGTTGCGCACTGCCTGCGGCAGTGCTGCGGGCGGGGCGCAAGCTCCGGCTTGCTCATGGGATCGTAGCAGCCGTGCGCCAGCGCCGGCTGGTCTCGACTTCGGCGCGATACACGGCGAGCTGCGACGCGATCATCGCGGCGTCGAAGCCATGGATGGTCGAGAGCATCGCCGCCACGCGGTCGCAGACACCGAGACCTTGATCGCGTGCCACGAGGAGCAGGGGCACGCGCCGCGCGAGGACATCCTCGACGGTGCGTGCGAGATCGTCGCGTGCAGCGAACTCGATCTCGGCCCACACGTAGGAGAGCTCGGGATCGATGCGCTCGCCGAGGCTGCGATCGGCAGCGATCATCACCCCGAGTTGTGGGGCGCGTGCCCCGTACACGCCGCACAAGTGTGTCGCGGTATCGACGTCGAGCCCGAAATCCGTCATCAGGCGACGACCGATCGCCGCGACTCCCTCGAGGTTCGAGGTCTCGAGCCCGATCGCACCAGGCAGCGGCCGATGCTTGGTGGTCTCCTTGTGATTCATCGGCTCGTCGTCCAGCTCGCGCAGCAGCTCGAGCGTCTTGCCGACGGTCTCGCGCGCCATCCGGCGATAGGTCGTGAGCTTGCCGCCCGCGATGATCACGAGGCCGTCGCTGCGCGTGAAGATCTCGTGCTCGCGGGAGACCGAGCTCTCGTCGACCCCATCTACCTTCGGGGGCGGCGCGATCAGCGGACGCAAGCCGGCCCACGTCGCGATCACGTCCTCGGGCTGGAGGTTCGCGCCGGGGACGTAGCCGTTGCCGCTGTCGCACAGATACTTCACGTCGTCGGCATCCGCGGCGACGTCGTCGGCGGTGCCCTCGAAATCGGTATCGGTCGTGCCGAGCACGCTGCGATCGCGCCACGGCAGCGCGAACATCACGCGGCCATCGACCGGCGAGATCAAGGTGATCGCTCGCGCGAGTGGCAGGCGTTCCCGCGGCAGCACGATGTGCACGCCCTTGGTGCGACGGAGGAGCGGGCGTGGCTTGGCACCATCGCGGGAGAGCTCGAACTTTTGGATCATCTCGTCGGTCCACGCACCGGCCGCGAGGATCACCGCGCGCGCCGTGACGCTCCACTCTCTACCGGTCAACCGGTCGCGTACGGCGACACCGGTGATCCGGCGATCCGCGCCACGCTCGAACCGGACGACCTCGGTGTACGTGTGGCATTCGGCGCCGAGCGAGATGGCATCGATCGCGTTCTCGAGTACGAGCCGCGCGTCGTCGGTCGCGCAGTCGTAGTACTCCAGCACGCCGCGCAGCCCGGCGGGCTGGAGCTGGGGCTCGAGGGCGAGTGCGGCCTTGGTGCCGCGAAACGCGCGGTGCAGCCGCGGCACGCGGAACATCGCGAGCGAATCGTAGATCCACAGGCCGAGGTTCATGACCTCGAAGCCGGGGCGCACGCCCTGGTAGATCGGGATCAAGAACGGCAGCGGTCGCACGAGGTGAGGCGCGACCCGGGTCTGGACGTTGCGCTCCGATACCGACTCGAACACGAGGCGAATCTCGCCGTGCTCGAGGTAGCGCAGCCCACCATGGATCAGCTTGCTCGACTTCGAGGACGTACCGGAGGCGTAGTCGGACTTCTCGAACAACGCGACCTTCATGCCGCGCAGCGCGGCATCTCGAGCGATGCCGGCACCCGTGATTCCGCCGCCGATCACGACGAGGTCATACGCAGGTGCAGTCGCCGCCACGCCTTACGATGGCGCCGGTGGCCTAGTGCGTCAAGCCTGAGCCCCGCTACTTCGCGCTACTTCGCGACGAGCATGACGCTGCGCTGACCGTTTTTGGACCGTTTCGCGAGCTCGGTCGCGAGCTGTTGCGCGGTCATCTCGCCGCTGACGACTAGCTTGTCAGCCTTGTCAGCCTTGTCACCCTTGTCACCCTTGTCACCCTTGTCACCACTGTTGAGCGCCACCGGAATCGTCCCGGTGAGGTCCCAGCCTTCGGGGGCGCCATGCGCATTCACCGCGAGATACACCGGCGCGACCTTGGCCGCCGTCGCGGCCGTCGCGACCAGCTGCTGCGCCGGTGCGGCGACTGCTGCGAGGATCGTGATCGAGGTCGCCGGATCACCGGCCGCGAGCTTGGTCAGCGCCGCGCCGAGCTGGTCGGGCTTCACCGTCTCACCGGGATAGTTGCCGAGGTCGACCGTCAACCCGGTCCCGCTCATCCGCGCACGCGGTAGCTTCGCGACGTGGATCCCGTCACCCATCACGGTGATAGCGATGGGGCCCGCGGTCGGTGAGACGCCCTCTTCGAGATCCGGAAGCGTCAGCCCGGAACCCGAGATCGAGACCGCAGGCAGCGGCAGCTCGAGCGCCGCTAGGAGGTTCGCGGTGTTACCACCGTGCGCCGCCGCAGCACGGGCGATCCGATCGAGGGCGTAGTACGGCGCATTCGTGAACCGGCTATCCGGCACGGCGCTGACCTCGGCTTTGCACATGTCGCCGAGGTTGCGCCACGGTGTGCGCGAGTTCGTCCCACGCGCCGCATCGAGCGTGCCGAGGAAGCGCTGCTTCGCGTTCGGGTTGCAGTAGCCGCACGTCGCCATCGCGTTCTCGATCTGGAGCCGGGTCGGGCCCTTCTCCGAGGACGGACGATTCCACTGGAGGATCGGCATCCAATCGCCGCACACCGCGCAGCCCTCGATCACGAGCTGCGGGCGAACGTCGAGCGGCTCCGTCGCGGCCTTGCGAAGCGCCGTGTTGCACGCGGTCCAATCGACGGGTGGTGCGATCGGCGCATCGACGATGATCGGATGGACAAAGCCCGCGGCGCCGGACCCACTGCCGGTGCTCGCCTGATCGTGCGAGCCCTTGCACGCGGTCACCAGCGCGAGCGCGATCACGCAGCACGCCAGGTCGCTGCTCCGCATCAACTGCGATCGACCTCGAGGTTGTACTTCTTGACGAGGCGATGGATGTAGTTGCGATCGATGCCGGCTTCGGCAGCGGCGCGCGAGATGTTGCCGTGATGCCGCTCGAGCAGGGCCTCGAGGTAGTCGCGCTCGAACGCCTCGACGAGCTGCGCCTTGGCTTCCTTGAACGGTAGCTCGAGCACGTCGGGGTTCGACTGGCGCTGCGGCTGATCGTCATGGCTCGGCAGGGCGGCACCCGGCATCGGGGTCGGCCGCGCGTTGTCGCCGAGATCCGCGAGCGCCGAATCACCGAGGGAGAGAGCGCGCTCGACGACGTTCCGCAGCTCGCGCACGTTGCCCGGCCAGTCGTGGCGTTGTAGCTGATCGATCAGCGCCGGCGATTGCGCGAAGTTGCCGCGGCCCATCTTGTCGGCGAACCACGTGACGAGCGCCGGGATGTCGGCCTTGCGATCGCGCAGGGGCGGCACCGGCGTCGCGACGACCGCGAGGCGATAAAAGAGGTCCTCGCGGAACTGCCCGGCCTTGACCATCGCGCGCAGGTCGCGGTGAGTCGCCGCGATCACGCGGATGTCGACATCGACCGATTGGGTCTCGCCGACGCGGCGGACCTGGCGGCGATCGAGGACGCGCAGCAACTGCGGCTGGAGATCGAGAGCGAGCTCGCCGATCTCGTCGAGGACCAACGTGCCGCGGTTCGCCGCTTCGATCAGACCCTGCTTGTCGTTCGCAGCGCCGGTGAAGCTGCCCTTCGCGTGACCGAACAGCTCGGACGCGATCAGCTCGTGCGGGATCGATCCGCAATCGACGACGATGAAGGGACCCTTGCTACGCCGGCTATTGTGGTGGACCGCCTCCGCGATCGCTTCCTTGCCGGTGCCGGTCTCGCCCTGCAAGAGGATCGTCGCATCGGTCGGCGCGGCCTTCGCGAGCAGGGAGAATAACTTCCGCATCGGCTCGGTCGTTCCGAGCACGTCGCCGAAACGATCGCTCGCCCACGCCGTGAGCTCGACGTTGTGATCGATCGGCTCGACATCGACCTCGGTGTGCTTGCCGAGGCGGAGGCGAGCGGCCCCCGTCAAGATGATCTGCGTGACCCGAGCACCACCGTGCTTGGTGCCGTTCGTCGTATCGAGGTCGCGGATCTCGATGCCGTCGCGACGCACGCGAACTTCGAGGTGGTACCGCGACACGGTCGCATCCGCGAGCACGAGGTCGTTGTCGGCATGGGTGCCGACCATCGTGGTGCCCTCGTCGAGCATGTGCTCTTTGCCGACATCGGGACCCGAGATCACGCGCAGCCTGAAGCTGCGCTCGAGCAGCATGCCGCTCGTGTCATCGGTGAGTAGCTGAGTATGGACCGAGCTCACGTCGCCTTGGATGGTTGTACCGCGCCGACGCCTCACGAACCAAGCGACGAGGGCAAGTCCCGCAAGTTCGACCGGGTGGGGGCGATCGCGGCCACTGGAACCGCAGAAATGGGCCCTGTCAGTGGAACGCGCCGAGCTCGCCACCGACGACGAACATCACGCCGAGGTCGTGCCCGTGCTCGGGACCGGCAGGGGCGGTGGGTTCGGTCGTCCGCGCGAGCACGGTCTCGCGTGGGTGCGGCGCGACCAGCACGCGGAGACCGAGGTGGACCCGCGACAACGATCCGGGGTGGCGCAGATCGGGGCTGCTGATCGCGACGCCGAGGCCGCCGCCATAGACCATTCGATCCGCGCTGCCCGTATTCCACCACTCGCGCTGTGCGATCGCCTCGAGGCTGCCGATCACGGTGAACGGACCGCGCTGCCACGAGAACGGGTCGACCTTGCCGACAAGGCCGAGCGATCCACCGCGCTCGCGGTTCGTCGTCGCCATCATCGCGGCGCCCTCGGCGGAGAGCGAGACGTGATCCGCGCCGACCACCACGGAGAGCTGTGGGCCGAGCACCGGCTCGTTGGCGGGCAGCGGCGCGGAGCCCGCGAGTACTCCCATTCCGACGGCGATCAGCGAGGGCACGCGCCGAGCCTATCAGTTTGCGATGATCGTCGCGCCGGCCTTCACCCGCACGGCTATCGGATGCGTACCGGCTTCGTCGGAGACCGTGAGCTGGTGGGGCCCGACTTCGAGGGCCAGGTGCTGGACCATCACACCCGGTGCGGCAACGAGCTGCTTGCCTGGACCCGCGTCGACAAAGCCGAGCTCGATGCGCTCGTCGTGATCGTGATCGCCGAGCGTGACCTTACGCGTGATCTTCGCGGCGCCTGCGAAGTCGATCGTGTAGGTACCCTTCGCGAGCACGCAATCGGCAGGCAGCGAGAGCGCCTGGCAGTGCGGCGCGCCCGGAATGCTGACCTTGCCGTCGACATTCGCTTCGACGTGCAGGGTCGCGCCGTCGGCGAGCTTGACGTGCTTCTCGATGCCGTCGGCACCGCGGGGCGGCGTGAAGCCATCGATCACGGCGGGCACCTTCTTCGGTAGCGAGATCACGAACCGAACCAGCTTGCCGCCCTCGACGAGCACCTCGGCTGGCGTGACGACTCCTGCGAGTAGCTGGCCGTTCTGCGTGATCGCGGCGCCGCTCGGCTCCGAGCTCAGCTTCACGCGCGCGAGCGCGTCGTTGACCGCGAGCGGTTGGACGATGCGAACTTCTTGGCCCGGGCCCGGTACTTCGACCTTCGTCGTCGCCGGCTGATAGCCGGCCTTCGTGAACGCGATCGTGACCGGCGTGCTCGGCTTGAGCGTGGTGAGTGCGAGCGGCGTCTGACCGAGCGAGGCGCCCTCGATCTCGACCGTCGCACCCGTCGGCGAGGTGTCGAGATCGACGGTCGCGGCGAGCGCGGTGAGCTGGATCGCGACCTGCGTGCCGCCGGCTCGCGGCTGGACGACCTCGTGCTTCGTCTCGTAGCCATCGAGCCGCGCGACGACCGCGTAGGCACGGCCGACCTCGAGATCACGAACCGCGAGCGTGCCGCCGGTCGTCGAGCCGATGTTGTGGCCTTCGAGATCGAGCTGCGCCCCCCTGGGCACGGTGGTGAACGTGACCTCGGTGGTCTTCTTGCCGCCGAAGATCCGGCCCCACGCGACGAAGCCGATCAGGCCGCACATCACGACGATCGCCGCGACGAGGATGCGCACGAGCATCGGCGAGATGTTGGGCGTGGCCTCCTGCCGGCGCTCGACGGGGTGTTGCGTCGCGCCCGGCAAGCGCTTCGAAGGTCCGGTCGCGAGCCGACCCGCGGCATCGATCTTCTCGTGGAAGAACCCGATCTGCTCGAGCTGCATCTTCGGCATCTCGAGATCGAAGATGCACACCACCTCGGTCGCGACCCCGGGCAGCACGTTGAACAACACGCAGCTCGCCGCGTTGACCATCATGTACAGGCCGAGGCCCGCGCCTCCGACCTTGCGATCGATCTGTTGCTCGCTGTGCAGGCACTTGTGGAGATAACGCAGCACGGTCGCGCGCTCGAGCGTGCCGAAAGCATCGCGGACCGAGACCGCGAACCGTTTGCCGTCGCACGCGTACTGGACGACCACCTTCTGCTCGACGCGCAAGGAGATCCGGGTCTTGGTCGGAATCTCGGAGAACAGGGGTTGGCCGTGCTCGTCGACCGGGGCGTCGTAGAGCGCGTTCATCAACATCTCGTCGACGCACTGCTCGATCGATTCGCGATACTTGCGGCGCACGCCCATCAGCTCGGCGAACTCCGAGACCTGCGAGATCGCGACCGACTTCTCCTGATAGTCGCCGACGAGCTGGCTGTGGACCAGCGTGCCCCAGTGGATCATCTTCTCGAGCCCGAAGATGTCGCCGGCGAGCACGCGGGTCGCGAGCGCCGAGAGCTCGCGCGAATCGAAGTTCTCCGTGGTGAGCAGGCCCGCGACGCGCTCCGACGCCTGCATCGTGTCGACGACCGCGGCGAGGTTCGAGCGCGGCAGGATGCAGATCACGCGCGCGTCGCCGGTCAACCGCGGCAGCAGCTCCGCGGCCGCACTCGCGAGGTCACCGTCGAGGTGGAGCACGACGAGCGCGGCCTGGATCTCGGCTTTGCCGAGCTCGTCGATCGTCGCGTGCAGGTCGACAGCGCCGCCAGCCGCCTTGAGTGCGGTCGCGAGCTGCTTGCCGAAACCTTTATCCGGCGAGACCGCGATGACCCGACGAGCGAGCACTAAAAGATCACCTGCCCCGACACACCTACGACGATGCCAAAGTTGTCCTCCGAGTGATAGCGGTGGCCGACCAGATCGATCGCACCGACGTGAAGAGGATTGACCTCGACGGTGCCCGGGTTGATCACGTCGTTGTTCGAGGTCTCGCAGTGGGTCGTTTGGCCCGATCCGCAGGTCGGCAGGTCGACGCCCGCATCCGCGAACGTGATCACGTGGTCGGTCTTCCAGACGATATCGGTGCCGACGGCGAAGCGCACGTGTGGTCCGATCTCGGCGCGGAGCGCAAACTTCGCCGCGGTCTCGAGGTAGTTCTCGATGTTCGAGATGCCGGGATACGAGGTGGCCTGGACGCCGGTCTTGACCGGATCGCTATCGAGGATCAGCGGGCCGGTGCCGCGGCTATCGCCCGCAAACGCGAACACTTCCCACATCTCGGAGTAGTCGCGGCCCTCGAAGTGCGCGACCGCCTTGCCGCCGATATCGATGCTGATCCGGTTGCGCTCGGCGACGTTGTCGAGCGCCGAGAGCTCCACGCCAAACTCGACGCCGGCTCTCTGGCTCTTCGCGGTGTTGACCGCGCCGAAGCCAGGCTCCTGGAACAGCGAATCGCTCGTGGTCGCGAGCGGGACCTGCCAGAAGATCCGGACCCATGGCTCGACCCGATCGAGCTTGCGATCGAACGAGGTCCACAGCTCGAGCTCGTGCACGCCGCTACTGACGCCGCTGTTCGCGCCCGGCGCCATCGGATCGAACTTACCGACCTGGCCGATCGCGAGCCGGAGCTCCGCGCCGAGCTTCCAGGTCGGCTTGGTATCGTCGCGCAGCTGGTTCATCGGCGCGAAACCGAGACCGAGCTGGAGCTGATCGATGCCATGGCGGGTCGGCCCGCGGAACATCACGTCGCCGCCCGGCGAGGTGGTCGGATCTCGCGCATCGTAGCCGGCGGCGGGGAGCAGGCCGCTCTGGACCGTGCTGCTACCATCGCGGGTGACGCCGTGGTCGAGGTGGAGCTCGCGCGACTGGGTGATCACGACCGGCAGCGCCGCCGTGAAGAACGTGTCGTGGAAGATGCCGACCGCGAGGCGCGGCGTGATCGTGTGACGATCCTGCTGGAACCCGAGGTCGCGATGCCTCGGCAGGGCGCCGTTAGGATCGGCGGTCGTGTCTTTGTCGCTCTCGCGCCAGATCGTCGAGGTATCGTGCTGGTACTCGTAGTCGATCGTCCCGATCACGTCGACGGGCGAGCTTCCCGGGACCAAGCTCGCCGGATTGGCGTGCGCGGACACGCTCACCAGCATCACGATCGCGATGGACGCGAGGGTCTGGCCCAGCACTAGGACAACGGTATCACGACGACGATTCGCTACGATCGCGGAGCCCGAACTCCTTCATCTTCATCTGCAGGCTCTTGCGGCTGATCTTGAGCAGGCGAGCCGCCTGGGTCACGTTGCCGCCGGTCTCGTCGAGTGCCTTGACGATCAGCTCGCGCTCGACGCGGGCGGTCTCGGCGCGTACCGCATCTTTGAGCGAGCCCGAGGTCTCCGTCGCATCGCCGTCGTCGTCGAGGATCGGTAGGGGCTGCGAGTTGTTGGTCACGTCGGTCGTGACCGTGCGCGGCAGGTCCGGTCCGAGGCCGAGCTGGAGATCCGCGCGCTCGATCCGATCGCCCTTGGTGAACAAGATCGTCCGCTCGAGTACGTTCTCGAGCTCGCGGATGTTGCCAGGCCAGGTGTGGGCTTCGAGCGCGGCGAGCGCGTCGTCGGCGATGCCGGTGATCGACTTCTTGAGCCGCTCGTTGAACTTCTTGATGATGTGGGTAACGAGCAGCGGGATATCGCCCTGGCGGCGACGCAGCGGCGGAATCTGCAGCGGCACGACGTTGAGCCGGTAATACAGATCCTCGCGAAAGTTGCCGTTCTTGATCTCTTGCTCGAGGTCGCGGTTCGTCGCGGTGATCAGGCGAACGTCGACCTTGATGGTCTTCAAGCCACCGACGCGCTCGAACTCGCTCTCCTGGATCGCGCGCAGCAGCTTGACCTGCATCTCGACCGGAATCTCCCCGATCTCGTCGAGAAACAGCGTGCCCTGATCGGCGAGCTCGAACCGGCCTGGCTTGCTCGAGGTCGCGCCCGTGAACGCGCCCTTCTCGTAACCGAACAGCTCCGACTCCATCAGGGTCTTCGGAATCGCCGCGCAGTTGATCTTGATGAACGGCTCGTGCTTGCGGCTCGAGTTCTCGTGCAGCGCCTTCGCGACGAGCTCCTTGCCGGTGCCGCTCTCGCCGGTGATCAACACGGTCGACGGCGTATCCGCGACCTTGTCGATCACGTCGAAGATGGTCTGGAGCTCGAGCGAGCCACCGACGATGCCGTAGCGGCCCGTGACCTCGCCGGTCGGCGGATAGAGCGTGGGTTGCGGCGCGAGCTTGTTCGCTGCCGACTGCCCGATCGCCTTCTCCACGATCACGCGGATCGCGTCCTGCTCGAACGGCTTCTCGATGTAGTCGAACGCGCCAGCCTTGATCGCCTCGACCGCCTGACCGACCGAGCCGTACGCCGTGATCATGATGACCGGGGTGTGGGGGTGGACGCGGGCGGCGGTGCGCAGCACCTCCATGCCGTCGGCGCCAGGCATCCGGAGGTCGGTGATCACGACATCGACCTCGGCGAGCTTCTCGATCGCTTCGAGCCCGCTCGCGGCCTGGATCACCTCGTGGCCTTCTCGGCGCAAGAGCGCGACCAGGACACGTCGCAGGTTCTGCTCGTCGTCGGCGACGAGGATCTTGGCCGTGGGCACGGGCTTACCCTACACGATCCGCGACGACTTCGACGTCGTCTGCATCGGACAGCTTGTCGATGGGCTTGGTCTCGAGGCGCCCCGTCTCGATGATGTCTTCGATCTTGTGCGACGGCACGGGCTCGGCGGCGGGCAAGAACACCGAGAACGTCGAGCCCTGGCCGATCGTCGAACGCACTTCGATCGTGCCACCGTGTTGGTTGATGATGCGATGCGAGATTGCGAGGCCGAGGCCGGTGCCTTTTTGCTTGGTCGTATAGAACGGGATGAACAGCTTCTTGAGCCGATCGCGGGGGATGCCGACGCCGGTATCGCGGAACCGGACCTCGCTGAACTGGCCATAGCCGAGGCGCGACCGCCGGCGCCGCGTGGTCAGGATCTCGAGCACGCCACCCTCGGGCATCGCCTGGAGCGCGTTCTGACCGAGGTTGAGGAAGACCTGGAGCAGCGATTCGGGATCGCCGGCCACCATCGGCAACTGCTCGTCGATGCGGACCCGGAGCTCGACCGATTTCAACGGATCTTGCTGCTGGAGTAGCTGGACGGTCTTCCTCACGACGTTGTTGAGATCGACCTTGTCGGCACCTTCGCCGCCCGGGCGCTCGGAGCGCGCGTAGTCGAGGAAGCGCGTCACGACATTGTTCAGCCGGTTCGCTTCCTCGATGATGATGTTGAGGAATTCGAGGTTCTCGGGGCTCGACGCTGATTCCGAGGTGACGAGCAGCTGCGCGGCACCCTTGATCGCGCCGAGTGGATTGCGGATCTCGTGCGCGAGGCCGGCCGACATCTCGCCGAGCGCGGCGAGGCGATCGCGCTCCTTGACGCGCTCGTAGGCTTGCGACGATTCGATCACGCGTGCGGCCGCGATCGCGAGGCCGCGAAAGCTATCGAGGTCGTCGGCATCGAACGCGGTATCGGTGCGATCGTCGCGCACGCAGAATAGGCCGAGCAACCACGGGCCTTGCTCGGTCTCGGCCGAGCCGAACAAGGGAAAGATCACGGAGGCCGAGAGCTCCTCGACGCGCGTGCGCAGGGCGACGAGCGCGGTCCGCTTCGCCTCGAGATCGGGCGGCGTGCGCTCGCCGGCATTCGGCGTCTGATCGAGCTCGCGCTGGAGCTGCTCGAGATCGAGGTACCCGGTGCGCACGCGATCGAGCAGGATGCGCTCGGTGTTTGCATCGAGCCGCTCGGGCGGGGGCGTGCCGAGGAAGCTCGCACGATCGAAGCCGGCACCGTCGGCGTCGAGCAGGTACATCGACGCATCGGTGACGCGCCGCGATTCCTCGATCGCCGCGGTGATCTTGGTGACCATGTCGGCGACATCGACGACGCCGGGAAGCTGCTTGCGGACCGCCTCGATCTTGCCGCGGAGCTCGGTGCCCTGGCGCAACAGCCAGCGGTTGATGCTGTTCTCGAGCCAGCTCCGGATGGGCTCGAACAAGATCAAGATCACGAACGCGGCGACGAGCGCGTTCAAGAGATACAGGCCCTGCTGCCCGCTGCCGACCCAGTACAGCAAGAAGCCGTACACCGCGGAGAGCAACACCACGAGCGAGCCGAGCACCGCCATCTTGCCGACGAGCTCGTTGAGATCGAGCAGGCGGTTGCGGAACAGGGTCTGCGACAGGAAGTAGAGGTAGAGGATGCCGAGCACGTTGCCGATCGCAGGCCACGCGATGCCGAACCGCGGCAACACGTCGGTCAGGGTCAGCGTGGTCGCGACGAACCCGCCGAGTGCGAGGTAACCCACGCGCGTGCGCTCGACCCGCTTGGCGGTCGCGCGGTACTGGCGCCAGAGATCGTAGACGCAGCGATAGAGGCCGCCGAACACGTAGGTGCCGAAGGGCACGAGGAACCACGTGCTCTCGTGGATCGGCTTGTAGATCGCCGAGGTGATCAACCCGGCGTACGCGAGCATCGTCCACGCGAGCGTGACGCGGGGCCCGCGGTTGGGGCCACCGATCGAAGGCTGCGCGAGGAAGATCCGGAAGAACCGGATCGCGGTTGGCGGGATCGTGGCGGCGGCCCACAGGGCGAGCCAGCGCATCACCGGGCTGCCGGTCGCGGCATCGATGAACGAGCACAGGTGCCACGCCGAGACCGTGAACGTGAAGGCCGCGAACGCGGTGTACATGCGGTCCGAGCGCGAGCGCAGCAACACCGACGCGCCGATCGCGAGGATCAGCAGCGCGGCGAGCAGTGCCGAGACGGCCTGGACGTCCATATCCGACGGGCAGTCTAGCCGACCGCGGCGACGAACGCTTTGCGCATCGCAGTCGCGTCGACGAACCGGTCCTGTGGCAGCTTCGCGAGCGCGACCGCGAGGACGCCGCGCAGTGCCTCGGGCACCAGGTACAGCGGTGGCGGCTTGTCGATGTGGGCCTGGCAGACCTCCATGAAGGTGTTGCCGGTGAACGGCAGCTCGCCGGCGAGCGCTTGAAACAACGTGACGCCGAACGCGTAGAGGTCGGCGCGCGCCGTGAACTGCTCGCCCTGGATCACCTCGGGCGCGGCGTACGAAGGCGAGCCGATGCTCAGGAATGAATCCTGCGGGTTGACCGGTAAGAGCGCGAACCCGATCCAGACCGCGCGATCGGCGAGCATCACGTTCTCGGGGCGGGCCTCGCCATGCACGCGCTTGGCGGCGTGGATCGCGCCGAGCCCGTCGAGCAGCTCGAGCACGATCGGCTTGAGCGCCGCGACCGGCTTGGGCATCTCCGTCGCGAGCGTCGGGCCATCGAGCCACTCGTACGCGAGGAACGAGCGGTCTCCGGTGGTGCCCACCTCCATCAGCTTGCACACGTGCTGATTGCGAATCGCGCCGACCGTCATGTGGAACTTCGCGAGCTGGGCATCGGTCGGCGCCGCGTGATGGACGAGCAGCGCGACCTGCACACCGGTGATGTAGTGATGCGCCTGCCACATCGTCCCGGTCCCGCTGGTCGCGACGAGCCGATCGATGAGATACGGCCCGATCGACTCCGGTAGCTCCGGTACCTCCACGGGGTGATCGTAGCCTGGTACCGTGGGCGCGTGGTTGATTCAGCGTTCGCGAAACTGCCCGCCGTGCACGCCCTGGCAGATCGCGCGGGCGAGGTCCCGAGGTGGGCCGCGATCGAGGCCGCGCGCACGCTGATCGCGAAGGCGCGCGCGACGATCGCCGCGGGCGCGACGGACTTCGAGATCTCCGACGACGAGCTCCTCGGCTTGGCGAACGAGCTCTGTCGCCCATCGTTGCGACGGGTCATCAATGCCACGGGGGTGGTGCTCCATACCAACCTCGGGCGAGCGCCGCTCGGGGGCGAGGCGCAACAGGCGATCCAGGAGCTCGCGAGTGGCTACTCGAACGTGGAATACGATCTCGCGAAGGGCCGGCGTGGCTCGCGCCACGATCACTTGCGCGAGATGCTGCGCACGCTGACCGGCGCCCAGGACGCGATCGTGGTGAACAACAACGCCGCGGCGACCGTGCTCGGGCTCGCGGCGCTCGCCCAGGATCGCGAGATCGTGGTCTCGCGCGGCGAGCTGATCGAGATCGGCGGCTCGTTTCGCTTGCCCGACATCCTCGCGCTGTCGCGCGGGGTGATGGTCGAGGTCGGCACCACGAACAAGACCCACGCACGCGATTACGAACAGGCGATTCGTCCGGCGACCGGACTCTTGCTCAAGGTCCATCGCTCGAACTTCGCGATCGTCGGGTTCACGGCAGAGGTCGCGCTGGCCGACCTCGTCGCGCTCGGGCGCGCGCGCGGCGTCGCCACGATGATCGACCTCGGCTCGGGCATGTTGATCGAGCGCGAGCAGCAGCGCGAGTGGGGCTTGCCCGAGGAGGTCACGGTCAAGGAGGCGGTCGCGAGCGGCGCCGACCTCGTGACGTTCTCCGGTGACAAGCTGCTCGGCGGACCGCAGGCCGGTATCTGCGTCGGCTCCGTGGCCGCCATCGAGAAGGCCCGGGCGCACCCGCTGATGCGTGCGCTGCGCCCCGACAAGCTGACGCTCGCGGCACTCTCGGCGACGCTCGCGATGTATCGCGACGGACGCAGCGACGAGCTCCCCGTGATCCGGATGATCGCGAAGTCACCAGAGCAGCTGAGGGCTGCCGCCGATGCCGTCGTCCAATCGATCTGCGTGGTGTTGGAAGGCGAGCACACCCACGGCATGGCGATCGAAGGGCTCGATGTCTCGCCGTGCATCTCGACGATCGGTGGCGGCGCGATGCCGACCGCGGAATTGCCCTCGTTCGCGGTCCGCCTACCGAGCGAATTCGAACCGATGCTGCGGGCGGCCCACGTCATCGGCCGCATCTCCGACGGTAAGGTCTGGCTCGACCTGCGGACGGTCGCCGACGAAGAGCTGTTCCAGCTGATCGCGGCGGTGCAGTCCTGTGTTATGTCGCGAGCGTGACTCCAAGGGTTGTCGCCATCGCGGGTGGCAAGGGTGGTGTCGGCAAGAGCCTCGTCGCGGCCAATGTCGGCATCTTCCTCGCGACGCTCGGCAAGCGCGTGATCCTGGTCGACGCCGCGTTCGGCGCGCCGAACCTCCACATCTTCGCGGGCGTGCCACGCCCGAGCCGCAGCCTGTCGGAGGCGTTCGCGCGCGCCGACGGGACGGCGGTGCCCCTCGCCGAGCTCGCGGTCGCGACCCACGTGCCGAACGTGCGGTTGATCGGTGGCATCTTCGATCCGCCGAGCGTCGCGAACGTCACGACCGAGCAAGTCGCGCTGATCGCGAGCCAGCTCCACACGCTGCCGGCCGATTGGGTCGTCGTCGATCTCGGGCCCGGCCTGGCCTCCACCACGCTCGATCTGTTTCTCGAGGCCGACATCGGCCTGATCGTCGCGGTCCCGGACCCGACCTCGATCGAGCTGATGCATCGGTTCGTGCGCGCCGCGTTTCTCAAGGCGCTCGAGCGGCGGGGGCTCGGCGCGCTCGCGGCCAAGGTCGGGGCGACCGGTCCGCACGAGGGCGGGGCTCCGAGTGCGCTCGATGTTTATCTCTCCGCGGTCGCGACACCGGACACCGACGTCGAGGGCCTGCGCGAAGCGATCCTCGGGTTCTCTCCGCACCTGATCATCAACTCGGCGCGCTCGAAGTCCGACATGGAGCTCGGCCGAGCGGTCGCCTCGGCGGCGCGCCGGCGCCTCGGCACGCCGATTCGCTACCTCGGTCACCTCGAGTACGACGAGGCAGTGTGGTCCTCGACGCGGCGTCGCCGGCCACTCCTGATCGAGCACCCCGAGACCCGGATCGCGAAGTGCTTCGAGCGCGTAGCGCGCGGCCTGCTCGCGGTCCGCGCACCCGACCACGGCGACGTCCTACCGAGCGATTCGCACTACGACCTCCTCGAGGTGCCACCGACCGCGAGCTTCGAAGATATTCGTCGCGCGAACCGCCGGATCCGCGATGTCTACGGCGCCGAATCGATCGCGGTGTCGGGGCTCTACGATCCTGCGAGCCTCGAAGCGGTGCATCGCCGGCTCGACCTCGCCTACACCACGCTGATGGACGCGGCGAAGCGCAAGGACTACGACAACGAGCTGTTCCCCGACGGTGTGCCGATGCCGGTCTCGGCGCCGGTCCACGATGCGACCGCACCGACCCCGCGCGCGGTCGTCAAGAGCGAGGATCCCGCGACGCTCGCGGCCCGTCCTCCGATGCCCGATATCGGCCCGCGCACCGAGTTCAGTGGCCCGCTGCTCCGCCAGATCCGCGAGGCCGTCGGGGTGGAGCTGCGCGAGATCGCGGAGCGCTCGAAGATCGGCATGGCGTACCTCCAGGCGCTCGAGGGCGAGGTCTTCGCGAAGCTGCCCGCCCACGTGTACGTCCGAGGCTTCCTCGCCGAGTACGCACGGGCGCTGGGGCTCGATCCCGTGCGCGTCAAGCAGACCTACCTGGATCGTTACCGCGCCGCACGCCCACAGGCCGCGGAAGCACCTCGGGAGCCTGTAACTCGTGATGACGACGAGGCCGCCAAGCCTTGATCGGTTCGGGCTGCGCCACTACGATCGCGGCATGGCGACTCTGATCGATAATCCCAAGCGCGCGCGGCAACTTGCTCGTGCGATCGCCTCGGACCTGACCCTGTATCACGAGCCGAAAATTCTCGAGGGCATCGCCAACGACAACCTCTTCGAGGTGATGGCGGACGAGATCACGGAAGGTCGCGAGCTGTTCAAGAGCCGCGTGACCGAGGATATCTTCGGCCAGCACATCTACGAGCGTGCGATCGTCGACGTCCTCGTGAAGTCGAAGGGTCACGTCAAATCCAAGATTTGGTGACCGGTCCCGACGAGCTCGAAGAAGAAGCCGAGCCTTCAGCGCTTCATCGTATCGAGGTCGTCAAGGCGAGCCGGCTCGATGCCGCAATCACGGCGGTGCTCGCGGAGACCTCGCGTGCCCAGGTCCAGCGGCTGATCGAAGATCAGCACGTACAGCTCAACGGCACGGTCGTCACCAAGACCGGGCAGAAGGTTCGGTTCGGCGACGTCATCGACGTCACCGTGCCACCGCCTGTCGCGCTCGAGGTGTTGCCCGAGAACATCCCGCTCGTCGTCCTCTACGAGGATGCCGAGCTGATCGTGATCGACAAGCCGGCCGGGCTCGTCGTCCATCCCGCGGTCGGGCACGCGACGGGGACGCTGGTCAACGCGCTGATGTTTCACTGCAAGGATCTCTCGGGTATCGGCGGCGTGATGCGACCCGGCATCGTGCATCGGCTCGACAAGGACACGAGCGGCGTGATGGTCGTGACCAAGACCGATCGCGCGCACGCGCACCTGACCGAGGCGTTCGCCGCGAAGTCGCGCGGGGACAAAGGCGGCATCGAGCGCAGCTACCTCGCGATCACGTCGCCGGCCCCTCCGCAGAAGCGCGGCGCGTTGCGCACGCTGTACGGTCGCCACGCGACGAATCGCAAGAAGTTCTCGTCGAAGGTCGCGACAGGTAAGACTGCGGTCACGCACTGGGAGACCGTCGAGCCGCTGCACGATGCGGCGCTCGTCAAGTTCGTGCTCGAGACCGGACGCACCCATCAGATCCGGGTGCACGCGAGCGATCACGGCTGGGCGCTCGTCGGCGATCCGGTCTATGGCCACAAGCCGCGCGACGAGCGGCTCGCCGAGGTCGCGCGCGTCCTCGATCGCCAGGCGCTGCACGCCGCGGTGCTCGCCTTCGATCATCCGGTGACCGGCGAGCGCCAGCGGTTCGAGGCGCCGCTGCCACCCGACCTGATCGCGGCGAAGGCCGCGCTTGCTTTGCCGTGATCACGTACTTCGATCCGCAACCGCCCGAGGTCGACGTCCCGACGGTGTTCCCGAGCCCGTTCGCGGTGCCTCCGCACCCGATCGCGATGCGCGCGATCGCACAGCTCGAGGTCGGCCCGCTCGCCGAGGGCAAGATGTTCGGCGTGCTCGTCGTGCGCGATCGCGAAGGTCACCTCGGCTATCTCCGCGCGTTCAGCGGGATGCTCGACGGCAGCTGGCACCGTGCCGGGTTCTGCGGCCCGGTGTTCGATCACGCGGCCCGCGAGGCCTTCTGGCCCGCTGGCGAGGCCGAGCTCGGCGTGCTCGCGGTCGCGCAGCGCGAGGTCGATGCGGATCCTGCACGGGCCGCGCATGCCACACTCGTCGCGGCGCATGCCGCGGAGCTCGCGGCGCTCGACGCGCGCCACGCCGAGCGCAAGGTCGCGCGTACCGCGGCGCGTGCCGCCGGAGCGAGCGCGAGCGGGCTCGATCACGAGAGCCGCGGTGATTCGGCCGAGCGCCGTCAGCAGAAGGCCGTACACGCCACGCAGCTCGCGCCGCTCGCAGCGCGGGTCACGGAGCTCGCCGCTCGCAGCGCCGCACTCGACGAGCAGCGCGCCGCACGCTCGCGCGAGTTACTCGTCGCGATCCAGGACACGTATCGATTCGCGAACGCACGTGGCGAAGTGCGATCGCTGCGCGCCATCTTCGCGCCCGATTCTCCACCGGGTGGGGCAGGTGACTGCGCCGCGCCGAAGCTGCTCGCGCACGCGTATCGTGAAGGCCTCGCGCCGATCGCGCTCGCGGAGGTCTGGCTCGGGCCCCCTCCAGTCGCGGGCGATCGCCGTGCGCACACGTGTTATCCGGCCTGCCGCGGCAAGTGCGCGCCGATCCTCGCGTACGTGCTCGAGGGTCTCGCGGCCGCACCTGCACCGATCTTTGGCGACGCCACCCTCATCTCGAGCGACGAACCGCGCACGGTCTTCGAGGATCGCTGGCTCGTCGTGGTGGCCAAGCCGATCGGGCTGCTCTCCGTACCCGGGCGCAGCGGGCTGCTCACCGATTCGGTCGCGACGCGGCTCGCCGCGCGCTACGGCGCCGCGCACGTCGTCCATCGCCTCGATCTCGACGTGTCGGGCCTGATGCTCGTCGCGAAGGATGAAGTGACGTACGTGATCCTCCAGCGCATGTTCGCGCGCCGCGAGATCACGAAGCGCTACGTCGCCGTCCTCGACGGGGTGGTGAGCGGTGACCAGGGATCGATCGAGCTCGCACTGCGCGTCGACCTCGAAGATCGGCCGCGCCAGATCGTCGACGCGGTCCATGGCAAGTCGGCACTCACGCTCTGGCGCGTGCTCGCGCGCGATATCCGGAGCACGCGCGTCGAGCTCGTGCCGCACACCGGCCGCACGCACCAGTTGCGCGTGCATTGTGCGCATCCCGCCGGGCTCGCGACCCCGATCGTCGGCGACCGGTTGTACGGCACGCCAGCGCCGCGCATGTTGCTTCACGCGGAGCACCTCGCGTTCGCGCACCCTCACTCCGGCGAGCGGATCGCCCTCGAGCTGCCCGCAGCGTTTTAGGTGCCCTCTGGCCCCCCGTGAAGGCGGTTTTCGATATGGTCCGCCCAATGAAAAACTTTTCGATCGTTCTCCTCGCGGCGCTCTCCTTTGCGGCCTGTAAGAAGGGCGGAGGCGCGAGCGAGTGCGCGTCCGTCGTGCCGTCCGCCATCGACCGTTCGATGCCGGACATGAAGAAGGAGATGGCCGGCGTTCCCGATGACAAGATCGCGGCGTTCGGCACGGCGATCAAGGGCGTGATGGTCAAGCACTGCACCGAAGACAAGTGGTCGGCGGACGTCCTCAAGTGCCTCTCGGCTGGCAAGACCGGCGACGACATGCAGAAGTGCAGCAAGGCGATCCCGAAGGATCAGCAGGACAAGCTCGACAAGGACATGGAAGAGGCGATGAAGCCGCTCATGGCCGACATGATGAAGGCAGCTGGCGGCGGCGGCGCGGCCCCGGCCGGTTCGGCGGCTCCGGCTGGCGACATGGCGGGCTCGGCGGCTCCGGCAGGCTCGGCCGCTCCGGCGGGCTCGGCGGGCTCGGCGGCTGGCTCGGCCACCCCGTAAGCTCGGCCCGAGCTCGCGGTGGTCAGTCCGCTTCGAGCCCGTACTGGCGCAGCTTCTTCCACAGCGTCGTGCGGTTGATGCCGAGCATCTGCGCAGCCTTCGTCTTCTGATTCTCGCAGAGCTCGAGCACCTTCAAGATGTGAGCGCGCTCGAGCTCGTCCAAGGTCGGCACGTGGTCGCCAACAAACGTCGCGAAGGCGGCCCCGGCGGCGGGCGCGCGCGGCCCGGCGACATCGGCGACTTCGAGGATGTCGCCGGCGGCGAGGATCACGGCGCGCTCGATCGTGTTCTCGAG
>JANXOP010000183.1 GCA_025357755.1 Kofleriaceae bacterium
GGGCGCCGCGCGCGCGAACGCAACGTGCGCGAGCTCCACGACGCGATCGCGCGCGATGGCAACGAGCTCGACGAGCTCGGTGCGAAGCTCGCGAAACTCGTCGCGTGGCGTCGCGATCTGGAAGCGCTCGCGAACGAGATCGAGGTGCTCGCGGCCGGCGATCCGCAGCTCGAACACGCGCAGCTCGTCGCGGAGCTCGCCGCGCTCGTCGACACGTCGCACGACGAGGAAGCGAAGATCGATCGGCACGGCCACGCCGAGATGCGCACGCGGCTGGACCAGCTGCGCCGCTTGCTCCCGCTCGCGAGCCTGCTCGAAGACGCCGATCACGGTGCGCGTGCAGATCACCTCGGCACGCTGCGTGCCGAGCTCGCGACCACGCCACCGGATCCCGCAGCGCGCGCGACCCTGACCACGCTGCTCGATGCGCTCCGCGTCCCACCCCCGGATGACGCAGCGCTGGCCGCACAGGCCGCGCAGGCAAGCGCGATCGCGAAGGAGCTCGACGCGCTCGCGCTCGCTCGTGCCGCGCTCGACGACGTGATCCTGCATCGTCACGCCGCGGACTTCGCCGATGCGGACGAGGCGCTCGCAGCTCGTGGCCAGCTCGCGACGGCGCTCGAAGCGCAGCACGCGAACGCCCGCGCCGCGGTGCAGACGGCGGCCGAACACGAGGCGCTGGTCGAAGCGGCGTGGGAGAGTACGACTGCGACGCTGCAGCACGCCGAAGCACAACGGCTCGCCGCGCTCGCGCAACGCGATCGGGTCGCGATCGAGCTTGCGAACCTCGGCGGTCCGCCGAGCGACACGGCGACGATCGATCCGGTGGCGCTGGCCGAGCGGGCTGCGCGGCTCGAGAGCCAGGCTCGCGAGCTCGTCGCCGAGCGGGCCGTCACCGCCGAGCGCGTGACGCGTGCCGCCGCCGCGATCGAGCACGCACGTGCCCGCCTCGCGGCGGCGAGCCACGAAGCCGAGCCGGCCCAGGCCGCGTGGAACGAACTGCGCGAACGCGCGCAGCTCGATGGCACGTTGCACGTGGTGCTCGCGGGCGCGCGCGAAGGCCGCGGGAGCATGCAGCTCGCGGCCGATGCGTGGAGCAAGCGCGACCTGCTGCTCGACCGCGTGCGCCATGCGCGGGGTGGCGAGGAGCTCGCGCTCGCGGTGAGCGAGACCGCGCTCGACGGGCCGGGATACCTGACCGCGTGGCGCGCGACCCGCGAGTGGCTGCGCCGGCGCGTGCCGGTGCAGGTCGCCGATGTCGACGAACCGCTGATCGCACTCGAGCGACTACGCGATCATCTCGACGTACTCGAGCGCCGGCTCGCGCGCCAGGAGTACGACCTCCGCGGCGCCTCTGAAGATGTCGCGCGCGGCATCGACGTGCAGGTACGGCGCGCTCATGGGCAGGTGCGTCGGCTCAATACCACGCTCGATGGCATCGCGTTCGGCAGCATCAAGGGCATCCGCGTCGAGATGCGCCGGATCGAGCGCATGGAGCAGATCCTCACCGCGCTGCGCCTCGGGGAAGCGCAGGAGCTGCTGTTCACGCCGAGCATCCCGATCGAAGAGGCGCTCGACGAGATCTTTCGCCGCTACGGCGGCGGTGGCCGTGGTGGCGGGCAGCGGCTGCTCGATTATCGCGAGTATCTCGAGCTCGTCGTCGAGATCCGGCGTCAGGCGTCCGAGACCTGGGAGACCGCGAGCCCGACCAAGCTCTCCACCGGAGAAGCAATCGGCGTGGGCGCCGCCCTCATGATGGTGGTGCTCACCGAATGGGAGCGCGACGCGAACCTCCTGCGGGCACGGCGCACCGGCGGCTCGCTCCGCTTCCTATTTCTCGACGAGGCGAATCGGCTCTCGCGCGACAACCTCGGCGTCTTGTTCGATCTGTGCAGGACGCTCGATCTCCAGCTGCTGATCGCCGCACCGGAAGTCGCACGCGCCGAGGGCAACACGACGTATCGCCTGGTTCGGCACGTCGGCGAGGACGGCCGCGAAGAAGTCATCGTCAGCGGTCGGCGTTCGGTCGAGCCGGCCGAGCCACCCGAGCCACCCCAGCCAGCGCAGTGATCAATCGTCGTCGCGGCTGACGGCCGCGGCGATCTTCGAACCCACCTTCGAGAGTGCATCACCGACCTTGGCCACGACGCCCTCGGCGCCGTGCTCGGCCGCGATCACGGCCTTCTTCGCCTTCTTGACGACGGCCTTCGCCTTGGTCTTGACCGAGGTCGCCTTGGCCTTGACGGCCTTGACCTTCGACTTCGCCGTCTTCACGGCGCCGGCGAGCTTCTTCTTGGTCGTCTTGGTTGCGGTCTTGGTTGCGGCCTTTGCCTTGGTAGCGCCGCGCTTCACCGTCGCGACCGCCTTCTTGGAAGCCTTGGTCGCGGTCTTCTTAGCCGTTTTGGTCTTTGCCATGCGCCATCATGCAACAGCGGTCGAGATCGCTAGCAGCTGGACTGGCAGGATTTCTCTGCATGGTTGCACTGATTCGCACACTGCGCCCCTTTGCAGCTCTGGCGGCACTGGCCGGCTTCGAGCCGGCACTGCGACTTGCACTTGCCGCCACCGCCCGACGAGCCGCCATGGCTCGAGCCACCCCCACCCGAGCGCTCGTTGATGCCGCGCATCTGCTCCTGGCCCTCGTCGCTGCTCCAATAGTCTTCGGCCTTCGACGAGCCCGGAGCCGGCCACGCGTACTTCTTCTTGCCCCAGACCCCGGGCGATTTCGTGTAGAGCGGCAACCGGTAGGCGTCCATGCCTCCGCACTCGGTGCCATCGATCATGAAGATGCCGGCGAAATAGGCCGGCGGCAGCACCACCGTGCCGCGCGCGGGCAGCAATGCCTCGTCCTGGAAATCGGCCGAATCCACGAGGTGCATGACCTTCGCCGAGCAGCCCGCCGGCGGCGTCGCCATCACCCAGTCGAACACCGTGTGCTTGGGATCCGACAGCACGTACCCCGAGAGATGGGCTTGTTCCACCTCGGTGCTGGCGAAGCGCCAGCCCGCGCCAAAGTAGGGCGAGCCGAGGAGCGGCCAGTTCACGACCGGCAGGCCGGTACCGAGCCGCGCCTCGCGGTCGCGCTTGTCCTCGTCGCGAGTCACGTAGTCGACCGAGCGGTTGAAGAACCAGGTCACGGTCGGCGCGACGGGCAGCATCTGGCCGTTCGCGGCGGTGGGCACGGCCGCGATCCAGTGATGGCCACACTCGTACATCGGGCCCTGCACCGCGCCCGTGGCCTTGTTATCGACCCGCTCGTACGGCTCGAGGTCGGCGAGCATGATCGGCTTGGAGAGATCGTGGACGGTGGTCGCGTACACGCCATCGACCACGAGGAGCACGCCCTGCCCTCCCGGCTTCACGGACCAGTTGTCGGCCGCGAGCTTGATCGAGCGCTTCTTCGGATCCTGCATGCAGTCGAGGTTGGTGAACCGGTCGTCCGGCGCCTTGGTCGCCTCGCCGACGAACTCCTCGTCGGGCGTGGGCGAGACGATCGTGATCTTGGGAGCCGGACCGCTGGGCAGCGGGATCCCCGGCAGCCGCGTGAAGCTTGCCGGGATCGTGACTGGCGCGGCTTGGGCTACCGAAGGCGCATCTGTCGACGAGCCCGATGATCCCGATGATCCTGATGATCCCGATGTCGGCGAACCGTTCGAAGTGGGCGAGTCCGAGGACGACGCGGCTCCCGCTGACGACGAGCTGCTGCTGGATGACGACCCGTTCACGCCGCTGTGGAACGAGTAGTTGCACGCGACGACGAGGGTCGCGAGAGCCAAACTTCGACTGATCATTGACGAGTAGTGTGGGGCCGCCGCCCGGGTTTGCGCAAAAACAGACGGATCTGATTATTTCGAGTGGATCGACAACGAGATTTCGAGCTCGCTGTGGATCAACCGGAGGATGCTCGACACGTCGGACCGATCGACGCCGAGCGCACGCTGCATCTCGGCGCGGGTCGCCTTGACGAGGCGCTCCCGCGCCGCGGTGACCCAGCGCGAGATGGTGCCGGCATGAACCGAGTGGAGCTCGCCGAGCTCCTCGACGGTGAGCTTGTGACGAAACCGTTGCTTGAGCAGGAGTCGATCGTCCTCGGCGAGGGCGGCAAGGCCCACCTCGAAGGCGCGCTGGAACGCCTCGCCGTAGGTCTTCTTCATATACTCGAGCTCCAGGTCGCCCGCCGTGGGCGCGTGGCGCTGCTCGTCGAGCTCGACATGCCGGCCGGTCTGTTTGAGCGTCCGGAGCCCCGTCCGCGCGGCCACCGAGCGCAACCATCCTCGCAGCTGACCGCGGCCGCCAAAGTCGAGGATCCGCGGGGGCGCCTCGCCGCGCGGCACGAGCAACTCCGCGCGCATCATCTGCAGCGTCTCGTCGATCTCGTTCGGCGCGAGCCCCATGCGCGACAGGGTCGGCCGCAGCTCGCGGAGGTAGTCGCGGTCCAGGATCGCGAGCGCCTCCTCGTTCGCGAGGCCGCACGCGAGGCTCAGATAGAGGTCGCCAGCATGCAGCTTCGCGAGGAGGTCTACGTCGCCGCTCGCCAGCTTGGTGAGGTGCTCGCGGAAGCGGGCATCGTCGACCACGAGCTGGGGCCAGGCCGCATGCGCCGCCTCGCACAAGTGAGCAAGCACAGCCTCCAACTAGGTGATCATACACGGGGGATGTCGATTGTCTGCAAATCCGCCCGCGACCTCTCCACCTAGAGATATGTGGAAGAACTTGATCGTCGTTTTCGCGCTCGTCGCTGCACCCACGCTTGCATTCGCGGATCACGCGAAGGATGCGGGCCGAGCACAGGCCCACGCCGACCGGGCACGTGACTCGGCGAACAAGCAAGCCGCGAAGGGCAACGACGCGTCGGCCGCGAACATGCGCAAGATCGCGGACCAGCGTCAGAAGGCCGCAGACCGCCACACGGCTGCTGCCGCCCGCGACACCGCGAAGAAGAAGAAATAACTCGCGTATCCTTACCGCGGTGGAGTGTCTCGACGACAACGCTGTTCTCGCCTACGTGGAGCGACTGCTGCCACCGGCGGAGCTCCAGCTGGTCGCGGCCCATCTCGACCAGTGCGAGCTGTGCCTCACGATCACGTGCGCGGCGGTGCGCTCGGCAGGCGCCGAGCCCGCGACGAGTACCGCGGTCGAGATGGTCCGAGGTGACACCGTCGGTCGCTATGCCCTGGTCGAGATGATCGGGCGGGGCGCGATGGGACGCGTCTACGCTGCGCACGATCCGCAACTCGATCGCAAGGTCGCGCTCAAGATCGTACGCTCGGATCGCTTCGCACAAGCCACGACACGCGCGCGGTTATCGCGCGAGGCCCGTGCGATGGCGAAGGTCACCCACCCCGGCGTCGTCACGGTCTACGACGCCGGCGAGCTCGCCGACGGCGTCTTCATCGCGATGGAGCTCGTCGAAGGCAGCACGCTCGCGCACTGGCTCGCGACCGAGCCGCGCGATTGGCGCGAGGTCGTGCGGATGTTCATCGCGATCGGCCACGGGCTCGCGGCCGCGCATGCCGCCGGCATCGTCCATCGCGACTTCAAGCCCGAGAACGTGCTCGTCGACCATCAGGGGCGGGCGGCCGTGACGGACTTCGGTCTCGCGGCCTCGGAGATCGTCGCCGATGACGAGGCCGGGATCGGGGGGCTGCAAGGCACGCCGCGCTACATGTCGCCCGAGCAGTTCGCCGGCCGGAACATCGATGCCCGGACCGATCAGTTCAGCTTCGCGATCGCGCTGTACGAAGCGCTCTACCGCAACGCGCCGTTCGCGGGCAGCTCCGTGCGCGAGCTCTCGGCGGCCGTGCTCGGAGGCAACCTGCGGCCGAGGCCCGACGAGACGAGCGTGCCCCTCGCGGTCCACCGCGTGCTGTTGCGCGCGCTCCAGACCGACCCGGCCGCGCGCTTTCCCTCGATGGTCGAGTTGCTCGATGCGCTCGCCACCGCGACCCATCCCGACCGACGCCGTCGCGTCGTGCTCGCGCTCGGCCTGACGGTCGTCCTGATCGTCGGCGGAGTCGTGCTGTTTCGCCACGATGCCACGGTGGCGCCCGCGGTCGTACCTACCGTCGCGGCGAAGCTGACCCTGGGCAACGAGCCAACCCGCATGCGCGTGCTCGTGGAGCCGTTCGCCAACGCGACGGGCGATCCGAGGCTCGATGACACGCTCGATCTCGTGGTCGCCGACGGGCTCGCGCGCTCGACGCACCTCGATGCCAAGGCCGGGATCGATCTCGCCGCACAGTTGCAGGGCACAACCATCGAGGCGCTCGCCGCGAAGTTCGCCGCGAGTGGGCACGCGGTGCTTCGGCTCCACGGCACCATCACCCCGGCCCGAACTGGCTACGTGATCACGCTCGAGACCCGCGGCACGGCGCAGTTGCCGTTCACCGCGAGTCTGCCGATCGCAGCCCTGCGCGATTCGATCGGCGCGGTCTCGCAGCTGACCGCCGCGTTCCTCGCGACCGTCGGAGAGTCCGGCCCCACCGATCGTCCACCGTCGCAGTCGCTCGACGCGCTTCACGCCTTCATGGCCGGGCAACGGTGGAACCTCGCCGGCGAACCGACCAAGGCGCTCGAGCCCTATCGTCGCGCGATCGCCGCAGACCCGGACTTCGTCGACGCCCATCAAAGCCTCGGCCTCGCGCTCTACAACCTCGGCGATCGCACCGCGGCGAGCGCCGAGCTCGAACGCGCCAAGCAGGGAGCAGACCGCCTGCCCGATCGCAAACGCCTCGCGCTGCTCGGCGACTACTACGGCACGGTCGGCAAGTACACCGACTCGATCATGACGTACGAGGCGCTGCTCGCGCGCTGGCCCGGCGACGTGCGGACCGAGGTCAACCTGACCTCGACGGCGATCGATGCGGGCAGCTGGGAGACCGCGCTGGCCCAGGCGCGCCGCGCGGCACAGGATCATCCGGAGATCGGTGTCGTGCGCGGCAACCTCGTGCTCGCCGAGGTCGCGAACGGTGCGTTCGAGGACGCGAGCCGCGATGGCGCGACGATGATGACCGAGATCGCCGAACCACCGAGCTTCGCGATCTGCGCGTATGCGATCGCGCAAGCGATGCTCGGCCACGCGGCCGCCGCCAACACGACGCTCGCCGCGCTCGCCGTCTCCGATCCCAAGCTCGCCGATCTCGCGCGCGCCGACCTCGCGGTCTACGATGGCCGCTACGCGGATGCCGAGCATCTGCTCGGCCCGTCGGTGACCTCGGCGATCGCGACGGGCAAGACCGCCGGCGACGCGAGCGAGCTCGTCGCGCTTGCCCGCGTCCGCCTCCTCCAAGAGGATCGCATCGGGGCCCTCCGCTACGCCACGCTCGCGATGGGCACCGGCGACGTTCGACTCGAGTACCTGGCGGCGAGCATCGCACTCGAAGCGGGTAGCGAGATCGGGGTCGAAGCGAAGCTGCGCGCGTGGGCCGAAAACCCGCTCGTCGAGTGGCGAGTCTACGCGAACGTCCTCGCCGGCGACCGCGCGCGCTTGCATCACCAACCGCGCGAAGCGATCGCCGCGTATCAACGCGCGAACCTGATCGCGCCCTCGTGGATCACGCGCGAACGCCTCGGTCGCGCGTACGTGCTCGCGGGCGATCACGCCGCGGCGCAACGCGAGCTCGCGTGGTGCTTCGAACATCGCGGCGAGGTCGCCGTGCTGACGACCCCGAGCATCGGGTTCGCCGCCGAGGTCGCGCGCGCGATCGCTCGCTAGCTGCGATTCAAGGCGCGCTTGACCTCGGCCTCGAGTGCCTCGATCTTGAACGGCTTCTCGAGCAGCCGCGCGCCGCTCGAGACGAGCGCCTGGACCTCGTCTTCGAGCGCGTAGCCGGTCGCGATCAAGACCTTCACGTTGCTGCGCTCGCGCAGCGCGCGAAACACCTCGGCGCCGTTCATCCCTGGCATCCCCATATCGAGGACGACCAGCGCGATCTCCGCCGCGTGGGCATCGAAGAGCTCCAGTGCCGCCTCCCCGCAATCGGCGGAGAGCGTGTGCAGCCCGAGGCGCTCGAGCGTGCGGATCGTGGAGCTTCGGACCGCGGGCTCGTCGTCGACCACGAGCACCGTGCCTCGCTGCGGCAAGCGCGTCATGCCGCTTGCCTCGGCGGGCTTGCGCGGGACCTTGTCGGTCAGCGGCAGGAAGATCGAGAACGTCGAGCCCTTGCCGAGCTCGGAGTCGACGGTCACGGTACCGAGCGATTTCGCGACGACACCCCACACGAGCGCGAGCCCGAGGCCGGTGCCCTTTCCCATCGGCTTGGTCGTGAAGAAGGGCTCGAACACGCGTGACCGCGTCGCCTCGTCCATGCCCGAACCGGAGTCGGTGACCGTCAGCCTGCCGTAGCGCCCGGGGGGAAGCGAATGCCTCTCGGTCGCGAGCTCGATGGTCTCACCGCGGATCAAGAGGCGACCTTTACCCGCCATCGCGTCGCTCGCGTTGATGCCGAGGTTGACGAGCATCTGGCTGAACTGGGTCGGATCGCCCTCGATGCAGGCATCGAAATCCACGACCTGCTTCTCGATGTGGACGGTCTTGGGCAACGTGCGACCGAGCAACGCGACGACCTCGTCGACGATCTCGCCCATCCGCAGGACCTGCTTGCGGTACTGGCCGCGCCGGCTGAACGTCAACAGGCCGCGGGTCAGCTCGGCGCCCCGCTCGGCTTCACGCAGGATCTCCTTGCAGTCCTCCTGCGACTGCACGTCGTGGCTGGTCTCGATCACCGCCTCGGCAAACCCCATGATCGCGGCGAGCACGTTGTTCATGTCGTGCGCGAGCCCCGCCGCGAGCGTGCCGACCGCTTCGAGACGCTGCGCGTGCACGAGCTGCTCGGTGAGCTCCGCCCTCGCCTGCTCCGAACGTTGGGTCTCTCCGAGCTGGCGCTCTGCCTCCAGCCGATGATCTTCGGCTTGCTGCAGAGAGTGGTGCTTGAGCCAGTGGATCAGCAATGCGAACAGCTGCGCCGCGAAGAGCGTCGGGATCTCGAAGCCAAGATCGGGGCCGCCGATCACGACCGCGAGAGGCGTCCACACCGCGTCGAAGACGATGAACGTGCTGACGATCCAGACGGGGCTGACGGTGATGATGCCCGCGAACATCTCGAGCAGGAGCAGGATGAACAGCTTCGGATTCCGCGAGCTCCAATACGAGGCGAGACTCGTGGCGATCGGCGCCCACCAGACCAGCCCGGCCATCAGGTGGCCATACCGGTCCGGGAGCGCGCGCATCCACATCGCGATCGACAACCCGGTGAGGATGCCGATCACCACGAGGCTGACCGCGATGACGTTGCGCGACAGCGGGATGTGCGTGGTCTCGGAGAGTGCCAGCGAGGCGACGAGCGCGATCACGACCAGCGGAGACATCAGGCGTGCCCGGGTCAAGGCGATCTGTGCGTAGCGAATGCTCAGCGCTGGCCGGACGCCCATCATCGGGAGTATCGGCCAACCGGCTGGAAGATCGAGCAGGTCGCCAGGTACAACCCGGGTATGGGTTGGTTCTCTCGCTCCAAGGACCCGTCGAAGCCTCCGCGCTGGGGCTTCACCGACGAGTGGGAGCCGTTCGCCAGCGATCTCGTCGCGATCGCCGCGGAGTGGGAGCTCGCACTCACACCGACGCAGATCGAGACCGGCCGCGTCGAGCTGCCCGAGCGTGCGGCGTATGACTACTGGGATCTGAAAGTGCTCGCGGGTCGGTGTCGCGACCTCGAGCCCCATCAGCGCGCCGAAGCGGTTCGCGCGGATCTGCTCGAGATGTTCGGCCATCCCGCGACCCGGCCCACGGTCGAGCCACTGGATGAAGCCGCTCCCCAGGAGGCGCGCGACGCGAACGTGCCTCTCCATCAGATCGATCGGACCGCGCTCCGGGCACAGCTCTTCGGCGACCTCCTTGGCAACGCCGTCTTCTCGAAGGACCCGAACCGGATCGCGTGTCGAAGACTCGGCACCGCGTGGCTCGTGATGGTCGAGGAGCTGCTGGGCACCGAGCAGACTCTGACCCGTGCGGATCTCGCGAAGCTCGGGCTCGATCTCGACACCGCGTTCGAGCTGGGCATCGCGCAAGGCGCGGCCCGCGTTACGGAGGTCGAGATCACGAAGGTCTCGATACCCGGGGCCAAGGTCGAGCTGATCGTCGCGAACGACTTCTTCCTCTCCGCGCTGATGCTCTCGCCAAAGGCTCCCGGTTCGATCGCCGCCGACATCAAGTGTGCGATCACGTGGCACCACTGGATGATCGCCGAGCTCGAGCCCACCGCAGATCGCGCGACGCTCGAAGCGCTGCAGGCGCTCGTCGATCAAATCGCCGCGGGTGTGAAGGTCGCGGCGCTCGAGGGCATCGGCACGTCACTCTGGTTCTGGCCGCCCGATTCCGAGCCCACGCCGTTCACGCTCGACACGCTGCCCGCGCCGCTCGCCCGATTTACGTAGCGCCCAGGTCAGGGGCGCGTCGCGAGCATCCCCGAGAGCTGCACGACCTTCGCGCGCGTCCGGCACATCGTGGTCGCGGTCGAGACGCTGACGATCCGGCAATCGCCCTTCGGGACGACCACACCGTTCTCGTCGACGAGCGCGGCCTTCCAATCATCGCCGAGATCATCGTTCGTGCCTGCCGCAAAAGTCACGAGGAGCTCGTCGCCTTGCGCCTGCGCGAGCAGCACCTGCTTGATCTGGCGCTCGCGCGGCGGC
>JANXOP010000101.1 GCA_025357755.1 Kofleriaceae bacterium
GCGGTCCATCGGCTTCTGCCGGACCAAGTCGATCAGCTCGTTCACGGCCGTACATTCGATCTTGGACGACATCGATGCACGGTAAGTGCATCAGGTGGACCACGCTCGGGCATCATGATCCTGGCGAGTTGGACCCGCAGATCGGACGCGTTCGAGCTGCCGGCAACCCGCCTAGCCAGCGGCCGATCTGGCCACGGAATCTTGCCCCTGCCGCCACTAACCAATGCTGTGAGAAGTCTGCATCAGGTCGTCATCACGCTGTTGCTCGTTGCGGGCTGCGGCGGCTGCGGCGCCAACGAGCCCATCCCCACGACCGATGCAGAGGTCCGGGAGCTCGTCGCGGTTCCGACAACGATCAGCAACAAGCTCGACCTGTTGTTCGTACTCGGCAACTCACTCGACAATCAGATCTCGCTCACGACCGCGTTCCCCGCTCTGCTTGCCCAAGTCTCTGCGAGTGGCCGACCGGATCTTCACATCGGGGCGATCACGCCCGACATGGGGACCTCGACGACGAGCGGCGCAATCGGTCCCCCGATCGACGGGGCGGTCGGCGGCTGCAAGGATCGCGGCGACGATGGCGCGCTGTTCCGCTCGGACGTGACGACCGGAGCAAAGTTTCTCGTCGATAGCGCGACCCAGACGAACCACGCGGGCACGCTCGAGGGGGACATGCCCCTGGTGACACTCGTCGGGAGCAATGGTTGTCGCTATCCGCAAGACCTCGCGGCGATCCGCGCAGCGTTCACCAATCCGCTCAATGCGGGCTTTCTACGCGACGATGCAGCGCTCGCGATCGTGATCCTCGCTGATGCAGACGAGTGCTCGGCGCTCGATCCGAATTTGTTCTCGAGTGACACGTCGCAGCTCGGCCCTCTCAGCACGTTTCGCTGCGTTCGGTTCGGGGACACGTGCGCGGAAGCGGACCTGACCACCCCAGGACCGCGAACCAACTGCGTCCCGAGTACCAGCTCGACGGCGATCGCGAACCCCGCAGACTTCGTCCCCGTCGTTCGCGCGCAGGCGAACGATCCTCGCCGCATCGCCGTGGGCTCGATCATCGCGCCGAGCGATGTCGCGATCGAGCTGCGCACTCCAATCGGAAGCGACACGCAGCGCCCTGCGATCGTCCATTCGTGTTCCGGGCCAGTCGCGGCTGACCCCGCGGTGAGGCTGGCGTGGTTCACGAACCAGTTCGGTGATCGCGGCGCGATCGGCTCGATCTGCGGCGGCGATCTAACTCCCGCGATGACGACGATGGGGATCGCCGCGCGGCGCGCGATGGGCGATCCATGTATCGAACTAGATCTGGATCTATCGCAGTGCACTGCGACCGAGGAGATCGATGGTGTCGAGTATCCGCTCGTGGCGTGCGCATCCCCCACCGAAACAAATTGTTTCGAGCTCGCGACCGATGCGACGACGTGCCCGAACGCGGCGCACCGCAAGCTCGTGGTTCGCCACAGCAGCACCGCGTCGGCAGGCTATGACCTACTCCGGTGCCGATCGTGAGAGCCCTCGCAATCGTCGTCGCGCTCGCCGCATGCGGCGACCACAACGTCGAGCGAGGTACCGAGGTCGTGGCCGTGCCCACCGTCACGACGAACAAACTCGATCTGTTGTTCGTCCTCGGCAACGAGGTCTCGACGCAAGGTCACCACGTCGCGCTCACGAACGCATTTCCTGCGTTGCTCGCGCAGCTCTCGATCGACGGTCGACCTGACTTGCACGTCGGCGCCATCACGCCAGATCTCGGAACGCAGACCGCGGGCGGCACGCAGGGGCCGAACATCGCCGGCTCGGTTGGCAGCTGCCTCGATCGTGGAGGCGATGGCGCACTGGTTCGGCTCGACGGGACGGCAGGCACACTATATTTGATCGACAGCGCGACCGAGACGAATCACCCAGGCACACTCGCTGCAGACCTTCACGCGATCACTGGCGTCGGAAGCGCTGGCTGCGGATTCCAGCAGCCTCTCGCGGCGATCCGCGCCTCGTTCTCGAATGCGAGCAACGCCGGGTTTCGACGCGACGACGCCGCGCTCGCGATCGTCGTGCTCGCCGACGAGGACGACTGCTCGGCACTCGATCCCGATTTGTTCTCCTCGGACACGGCGACGCTCGGCGCGCTGTTTCACTATCGCTGCGTTCAATTTGGATACACGTGTGCCGAGCACGACATGACGACGCCAGGACCTCGCACCAGCTGCGTGCCCGACGCGGGCTCGACCGTCGTCGAAGATCCGGCCGACTTTCTGCCGGCCATTCGCGACCGAGCGGTCGATCCTCGTCGCGTCGCGTTCGGTGCGATCCTCGCGCCCGCTGACGTCGCGGTCACGCTTGTTGGGAACAAGCCGTCGCTGGCAGCATCGTGCACGTGGACCGATGCCAGCAACGCAGCCGAGGTCGCCGAACCCGCCATCCGGATCGCATGGCTCACGAACCAGTTCGAGGACCGCGGCGCGATCGGCTCGATCTGTGATGAGGATCTTGCGCCCGCGATGACGATGATGGGCATCAACGCGCGGCGCGCGATGGGCGATCCGTGCGTCGAGGACGATGTCGACCTTTCGCACTGCACGGCGGTCGAAGAAGTAGATGGCATCGAGACACCGCTCGTCGCATGCGCATCGCCGACGCAGACCGACTGCTACGAGCTGGCGATCGACACGACGTCATGCCCGAACGCGGCGAATCGCAAGCTGGTCGTACATCGCAACACCGCGACCCCGGCTGGCTACGATCTGCTTCGCTGCGTCTACTAATCGAGCAGCGAGGTCTCGAGCTTCGTGCCGAATGGGACCAGCACCTCGAGCGCCCCGAGCAAGACCTCGGCGGTGGGGAATCGCTTCGTGGGATCGAGATCGAGTGCGCGCATCACGAGCGCCTCGACTTCTTCGCTGACCTTCGGCGCGAGCTCGCGCAGCGGCTTCGCGCGCTTGCCGCAGATCGCGACCATCAAGCCGCCGAGCGTCTCGCAATCGGCGTGGGGCGTTTCGCCGGCGAGCGCCTCGTACAGGACGACCGCGAGTGACCAGAGATCCGTGCGCTGATCGAGCTCCTTCGCGCCGGAGACGACCTGCTCGGGTGACATGTAGAGCGGCGTCCCGAGCATCACGCCGGTGACGGTCAAGGTCGGGTTCTGCTTGACCGCGAGCTCTTCCTTGATGCGGGCGACGCCGAAGTCCAGGACCTGCACGACGAGCTCGCCATCGCGCTTCGCGAGGAACAGGTTCGCCGGCTTGATATCGCGATGCACGACACCGGCGGCGTGCGCGCGCACGAGCCCGGCGCACGCTTGCGCCGCGATCCGCAGCGCGACGTCCTCGCCGAGCGGACCATGCTCGTCGAGATAGGCCTGGAGATCCAAGCCGTGGAGCAGCTCCATCACGAGGAACGGGTGCTGGGTGACCGGATCGCTACCGGCATCGAGCACCGGCGGCACGTGACGCGAATCGATCGCGCCGGTCGCACGCGCTTCGCGCTCGAACCGATCGACCAGCTTTTGATCGTTGCCGATCGCGATCTCTTTGACCGCCACCCGCCGGCCAGTCGATACATGACGCGCCTCGAACACCACGCCCATGCCACCGCGGCCGAGCTCGCGCAGCACCTCGTACTTGCCGGCGATCACGCGCGGCTTGGGCGTCGGCGGCTTCGGTGATGCGGGCGCCGTGAGGGTCTGGTCGTGCGCGGATGCAGCGATGCCGCTCGCGTGCACGAGCGCCATGATCTGATCCACGTCGCGGGCCGTGAGCGATCGCGGCATCTGGAGGCTCATCCCGAGCGTCCCCCTCTCCTGCATGATGCCCTTGCCGGATTCGAACCGGATCGAGCCACGGAGGGCCGTGATGTTCGTTGCGGGCAGGGCGTTGACCTTGCCGATCCACGCCGTGCCGTCGAATCTTGGCGCGTCGATCAGGCCGACGAACCAGAGCTGTTCGTCCGGCGGGCGGACCGTCACCAACAAGATCCGGCCGCCTTCGGCAAGGGCCTGGAGCGCCTTGTTCGCGCTGGTGTAGCGATCGACCGGCCAGATCTGGCCCGGCGAGACTGTGGTCCCCGAAACGCGAGCGTCGCGCTCGAAGATAGCCTTGCTGACGATGGCGAGGATGTCGGGCACCGAGGCATCGAGTCTAGCGTAAGTACCAGTACTCCCGCGCTAACTTGCAGATCTCGTAACCAGAGGTACGGTCGCTCGTACTACAAGCATGAAGAATCTGCTCGCAAGCCTCCTGGTCCTGGCCGCCTGCGGCTCGCTCGATGCCAGCCCGAACGCGACCAAGAACGCCGCCAAGCCGTTCACCCCGAGCGGCAAGCAAGAAGTCGCCATCCTCGCGGGCGGCTGCTTTTGGGGCATGGAGAACGTGATGCGGGGGGCGCCCGGCATCCTGTCGATCGAAGTGGGTTACGCCGGCGGCAAGAGCACCAAGGTCGAGTACGAAGATGTCGCTTCGGGGACCACGGGCCACGCCGAATCGGTGCGGATCGTGTTCGACCCGGCCCAGATCTCGTATGCGGACCTGCTCACCCACTGGTACTTCCGCGGCCACGATCCGACGCAGCTGGATCACCAGAACAACGATCGCGGCACTCAGTACCGGTCCGAGATCTTCACGACCACGCCGGACCAGGCCAAGGTCGCGATCGACGTGAAGTCCAAGATCGACAAGACCGGGAAGTGGGGCCACCCGATCGTCACCAAGATCGAACCGGCTTCGACCTGGGTCAAGGCCGAGGACTATCACCAGGACTATTTGATCAAGCATCCGAACGGCTACAACGATCACTTCATGCGGTCGTTCGATTTCTAAGCACTTCCCGCGTATGGTGCGCGCGAAGTGTCAGCGGTCTGTACGGTCCAGGATGTAACGAAGCACTACGGCGATCGGCGCGTCTTGCGTGGCGCCTCGCTCGCGATTCAAGAGCGCGATCGCATCGGCATGATCGGCGCGAATGGCGCCGGCAAGTCGACGCTCGTGAAGATGATGGTGCACGCCGCGAGTGGCGGCACCGATCCGACGCTCACCCCGGATGAGGGCTCGATCATCTGGCAGCGGGGCCTCGTGCTCGAGTACGTGGCGCAAGAGCCCGTGCTGCCGGTCGAGGAATCGATCGAGACCGCGCTCGCGCGCGAAGGCGTGCAGGAGCACGAGATCGCGATCGTGTCGCAGGCGCTGCTGCTGCCGCCGCCGGATCGGATCATCGGCAGCTTGTCTTTCGGCGAGAGCCGCCGCGTCGCGCTCGCACGCGCCCTGCTCGGCAAGCCCGACATGCTCGTGCTCGACGAACCGACGAACCATCTCGATGCCCGCACGATCGAGTGGCTCGAGACTCGGATGGCCGGGTTTGCCGGATCGCTGCTCGTGATCACCCACGATCGCTACTTCCTCGATCGCGTCGCGACGCGGATCGTCGAGGTCGATCGTGGCAAGGCCTACAGCTACGATGGCGACTACGAGACGTTCCTCTTGATCCAGGCCGAGCGCCTGCATTCCGAGGGCGAAGCCGAGTATCAGCGCAGCTCGTTCGTGCGCCGCGAGATCGAGTGGATCCGCAAGAAGCCGAAGGCGCGCACCACCAAGGCCAAGGCGCGCATCGATCGCTACGACCTCGCGGTCGCCGCGGCACCTGCCACCGACGAAAAGAAGGGTGCGACGCTCAAGCTCCGCCTGCCGACCGGGCCTCGGCTCGGCTCGACGATCGTCGATCTCACGAAGGCCTCGCGCGCGCTCGGCGGCAAGACCTTGTTCAGCGATCTCACGCTGACGATGAAGCCCGGTGATCGGATCGGCATCGTCGGTCCGAACGGCGCCGGTAAGACCACGCTCATCCGCACGATCCTCGGCATCGATCCTCCGGATAGCGGCAAGGTCGTCGTCGGTTCGAACACGCGCCCGGCGTACTTCGAGCAGGGTCGCAGCGAGCTTCGCGACGAGCTCACCGTGCTCGAAGAAGTTGGCGATGGCTACGACTTCGTCGATCTGCCGGGCGAGAAGATCCACGTCCGTGGCTTCTTGCGGATGATGGCGTTCCCCGACGAGCTCGGCGACACCAAGATCGGCCAGCTCTCCGGTGGCGAGCGCAACCGCGTCCAGCTCGCGCGGCTCCTGCGCCGCGGTGGCAACTTGCTCGTCCTCGACGAACCGACCAATGATCTCGATCTGCCAACGCTCGGCGCGCTCGAAGACGGCTTGATCGAATTCCCGGGGTGCGCGCTGATCGTCTCGCACGATCGCTGGTTCCTCGATCGTGTCGCGACGGCCATCCTCGCGTTCGAGGGCGATGGCAACGTCACGTTCTACGAGGGCAGCTACTCGTTCTACTCGGAGCGCCGGCCCAAGGCGATCGTACCCACCTATACGGGCAAGCCCGCCGATCAGAAGACCGAACGCTCGAAGCGGCCGACTGCTGCGCGCAAGCAAACCTTCAAGGAGAAGGCCGAGCTCGCCGCGATGGAAGAGACGATCACGGCGGCGGAGACCGTGGTCGCCACGCTCGAGGCCACGCTCCAGGATCCGGCGATCTTCAAGGATCGCGCTGCCGAAGTGCCGGCGATGGTCCTCCAGCTCGATGTCGCGCGCGACGAGGTGAACCGGCTGTACGCGCGGTGGGCCGAGCTCTCCGCGATTCCGGTGGGCTGAGGCACGCGACCCGTAGTAGTTGACTCGCACGCATCATCCGATGGATGAAGGCTGCGTGCGAAGCCTAGCTCTCGTGTGTCTCGTCACCGCATCGGCAGCTGCCGGCACCGCGCCGATCATCGGGGGTACGGCGGACGCCGGTGATCCGGCGGTCGTGCAGATCTACGCGTATCCCGCGGACAAATCGACGCTCTACACCTGCACCGGTACGGTGGTGTCGCCGACCGCGATCGTCACGGCGGCGCACTGCCTCGATCACGAGAGCACGTACATCTATGGCGTGTTCTTCGAGGCCGATGCGAACGCGTACAACGGCCAGATCGCGCAGGTCGAAGCGCACCTGCATGCCGTGAGCGCGGTGCACCTCCACCCGATGTACTCGACCGCGTCGCCGTTTCTCGCGGACATCGGGGTGCTGGTCCTCGCGCAACCCACGACCATCGCGCCGCTCCCGTTCTCGCGCGTCGAGCCGGACGAGACGCTCGTCAACGCGCCGGTGAAGATCGTCGGCTACGGCCAGACGACGGCGGGCACGTTTCAGAACGCGCGGTTCTCGGCCGCCACGGTCGTCGCGGGCATCGATGCGGGCTCCGACACGATCCTCGTCGGCGATTCGACTTATCACACGTGCGTCGGAGACTCCGGTGGGCCAGTGCTCCAGAACAACGTGATCCTCGGGGTCGATTCGTACGGCGCGCCGGGCTGCACCGATCCGGCGCACTTCCGGCGCACGGCAACCTACGCCGCCTTCATCGATCAGTACGCGGGCACGTCGGCCGGCTCGGGCTCCGGTTCCGCGGGGTCAGGCTCGGGCTCCGGTTCGGGCTCGGCCGGCGGTGGCCCGACCGACGGCGGCGGCTGCGCGACGACATCCTCGCAGGGCTTCGGCGCCGCGTTCGCGGTGGTCGCGTTCGCGATGCTGCGTCGCCGCCGGCGCTAACTACTTCTTCGAACAGGCGGCCGTCACCGCCGTGAGGTCGGCCTCGAGCGTCGCGAATGCGAGCGCGTCCTTCGCGTTTTCGTTCGCTGCGGCCTCGATCGTTTTGTCGAGTGCGTCGGCCTGCGCGACCTGCTTGCTGGTTTGCTCGAGGGCCGGGGCGCTCAGCTGCTTGCCCTCGACGAGATGCTGATGGCGATCCTTCAACACGAGGTTCATCTCCCGCGTTTGGGCCAACTGCCTGGCCAGGGCTGCGTTGGCCGTCGCATGCTCGGCGAGCAGCGCGCGCAGCTTGTCCTTCGCCGTCTTGGCGTCCGAGGATTCGATCCCCATGGCGATGACCTCGAGCCGATCCGGTAGCGCCTTCTCGAAGGCCGCGGAGCGCGTGGCCTCTGCGGTCATCAGGTCGTGGAGCACTCGAGCTTCCGTCGCATTGTCCGACGCGCCGGTCTGGACGAGCTCGGCCTCGGTATTCATGGCCGCGGGGAGTGGGATGGGCGCGACCGGCGCCGGTGGTGGCGTCACGGTGACCTTCGTCGCTTTCGCGGCGCGTGCATCGGTCGCGATCTTCGCGCGCGCGATCGAGCACGGCGTTTTCTTGCCGCAGCCCGCAAGAGCCAGCGCGACAAAGAGCCCCAGTATCGGTGTTGCCTTCACACCGCGGAGCTTCGCCTATTCTGCGGCGCTCGGCTCGATATGAAGGTTCTTGTCCTTCGTATCGGGGCGCAGGATCGCTTCGGCAAAGTGCGGCGCGTCGGTCGGCGAGATCTCGACGCGGGTCTCTTTCGCGAGGATCTCGATCCGGCCGATCGAGCGCTTCGTCACGTCGCCGCGACGGCACAGGAACGGGATCAACCACTTCGGATCGGCGTTCTTCGAACGACCGACGTTGACCGTGAACCACACGCCATCGGGGCGCGACGACGTCTGCGTGCGCGCCTGGCGCTCGGAGTGCGGCGGCACTTCGCTCGGCGTGGCGGTCGCACTCGGCGCGGCCTCGACCGGATCGCGCGGGCGAGGCACCGTCGCCTGACCCTTCGGGCGCGGCGCGGTCGCCGGGCGCGGCGCGACATCGCGCGTGGTGCCGAAGCTGGTGCGCGGTCCACTCTCGTCGCGCGCAGGGCGCGCCGGGCGCGCGGGACGCTCGTCTTGCACCGTGGCGCGCTGCGGGCCGCGATCCCGCGGATCCCGCTGGTCGCGCACCGGACGATCCGGACCACGATCCGGAGCGCTAACCGGACCACGGTCCGGCGCACGATCATCGCGGTTTGGCATGCGCTGCTGGAACGCGCGCGGCAACGCGCCACGCGGCGGACCATTCTCCTCGCGACGCGGCCGCATCGACGGCGGCGGCGTGATCACTTCGGGTGCCGGGCGAGCATCGCGACGGATGCGCACGAGCGCAGCGGCCAGATCTTCGGCCGGCACGTCGACGAGCAACTGCTTCGCGATCTCGCGATCCTCGTCGCCGACCGTGTCCGCGACGAGCGCCCGGATCTCGGCGCCGAGCTGCTCGCGATCCTTGGCGACGATCTGCTCCGCGGACGGCGGCAGCTGCCACGTCGCGTTGATGTGCGCGGTGTAGAGCATGCGCTCGACGTAGCGCCGCGCCGGATCCGGCACGACCAAGATCGCGAGGCCGTGCTTGCCCGCGCGACCGGTGCGACCGCTCCGGTGGACCATGACTTGCGCGTTCTGCGGCAAGTCCGCGTGGATCACGAGCCCGAGGTCGGGGAGATCCAGGCCGCGTGCCGCGACATCGGTCGCGACACACACGCGCGCGCGACGATCGCGCAGCGATTGGAGTGCCGTGTTGCGCTCGCGCTGGCTGAGCTCGCCCGAGAGCGCCACGGCAGAGAAGCCACGCTCCGAGAGGTTCGAGGCGAGGTGCGAGACCCCATCTCGGGTCGCGCAGAACACGAGCGCGCCGGGCGGATCGTAGTAGCGCAGCAAGTTGACGACGACGAGGTCGCGCTCGCGCGGCATGCTCGGCACCGCGTGATACTCGATGTCGCGATGGACATCGTTCGGCGAGGTGGTCTCGATCCGTAGCGCATCCTTCTGGTAGCGCTTCGCCATCACCGCGATCGGCTTGGGAATCGTCGCCGAGAACATCAGCGTGCGGCGATCCGCGGGCGCGGCATCGAGGATGCGCTCGAGGTCCTCGCGGAACCCCATGTCGAGCATCTCGTCGGCTTCGTCGAGCACGACGGCTTCGAGCCGGGTCGCCACGAGGACGCCGCGCTCGAGGTGATCACAGAGCCGGCCCGGCGTGCCGACCACGATGTGGACGCCGTTGCGGAGCGCTTGCTGCTCGCGCCGCGGATCCATACCGCCGACGCAGGTCGTGATGCGTGCGCCGGTCTCGCCGTACAACCAGCTGAGCTCGCGATGTACTTGCAGGGCGAGCTCGCGAGTGGGGCAGACGACGAGTGCGCGCGGCGCGCCGGCGGGACCGATGCGGTCACCTTCGCCGAGCAAGCGCGGCGCGATCGCGAGTCCGAACGCGACCGTCTTGCCGGATCCGGTTTGTGCCGAGACCAACAGATCGCGCTCCGTTGCGCCTTCGGCGAGCACCGCCGCTTGGACCGGCGTGGGGTCGACATAGTTACGAGCAGCGAGAGCGCGGCCGAGCGCAGGATGGGCAGACGTGAACGACAAATCGCGGGCACCCTAGTTGGTCCGGAGTAGGGACGCAACGGCGATCGTAGTGGCCATGCTAGCGTCCAGGCCCATGAGATGGATGCTCCCGCTCGCCGTCGGCCTGGCAGCCCTTTTTGGGCGGTCTGCCCGCGCCGATGAACCCAAGATCGATTACACGAAGTTCGAGCTCGCCAACGGCCTGAAGGTCTACGTGATCGAGGATCACAAGGCGCCTTTGGTCTACGAAGTCATGTGGATGAAGGTCGGCTCCAAGGACGAGGTCACGAGCCGAACCGGCTTCGCGCACCTGTTCGAGCACCTGATGTTCAAGGGCTCGGCCCACCTGCCCGACGGCCTGATGGACAAGCTGCTCGAGGGCGCGGGCGGCTGGTCGAACGCGTTCACATCCAGCGATCAGACCGTGTATCAGAACGTCGCCGGCTCGAACTTTCTCGAGCAGATGCTGTGGATCGAGGCAGACCGGCTCGCCGGCCTGACCGATACGCTCGACACGAAGAAGCTCGATAACCAGCGCGATGTCGTGTTGAACGAGCGCCGCCAGAGCTACGAGAACCAGCCCTACGGCCTCGCGAACCTGATGCTCTCGGCGGCGCTGTGGCCCAAAGAGTTCGGCTACCACTGGGACACGATCGGCTACGTCTCGGATCTCCAGGCCGCGACCGTGCCCGACGTCAAAGCGTTCTTCGCGAAGTACTACATCCCGAACAACGCGACGATGGTGATCGCGGGCGACGTCAAGCCCGAAGAGGTCAAGCGGCTCGTCGAGAAGTACTTCGCGTGGATCCCGAAGGCACCGGTGCCGGCGCGCCCGCAGTACAAGTTGCCCGCACCGCTCACCGCGGAGGTCGCGCTCGAGTCGACCGACGACGTCCAGACGCCGCGCGTCTACCTCCAGTGGCGCGCGCCGGCTGGCTTCTCGGCCGAGGAGCCTGCCCTCGACATGGCGGCGGCGATCCTCGGTGATGGCAAATCGAGCCGGCTCTACAAGCGCCTCGTGTTCGACGAGAAGATCGCACAGAACGTTCGCGCCGGCTTTGGCGGCCAGGAGCTCGCCGGTTCCTTCGAGATCGTGGTGACCGCGAAGCCAGGCACCGATCCGAAGAAGCTGCTCGCCGAAGTGTCCGAGGAGGTCGCGAAGCTCTCGGCCACGCCGCCGAGCGCGGAGGAGCTCGAGCGCGCCGTGAACTCGCACGAGTCGAGCTTCCTCGACGGGCTCGAGCCGGTGCTCCAGCGCGCGATCCTGCTCGCGAACTACGACGTGATGGCTCACGACCCTGCGTACTTTCCGAAAGACATCGCGCGCTATCGCGCCGTCAACGTCGACCAGGTAAAGGCCGTGACCGCGAAGTATCTCAAGCCCGCTGCCCGGGTCACGCTGACCATTCGTCCCGGCAAGAAGCCGACCCAGGATCAGCTCCAGGGGAAGGATCACAAGTGAAGTCCCTCGCACTCGTTCTGTTCACCACGCTCTGCGCACAGCAGGGCGCGATCGCGGCGCCGTACGACAAGTCCGGGATTGCCGACTGGACCGTTGCACCCGGCCCGACCGCGGAGCCCACGTTCACGCCTCCCGTCGCGAAGCGGATGCGCCTCGCGAACGGCATGGTGTTGCTCGTCGTCGAGAATCACAAGCTACCGATCGTCTCGATGGAGCTCGTGATCCCGAACGCGGGCTCGGCGACCGATCCGAAAACCAAGCCAGGGCTCTCGGCGCTCACCGCCGACATGCTCGACGAGGGCGCGGGCGGGCTCACCGCGATCCAGATCTCCGAGGAAGAAGACAAGCTCGGTGCGAGCATCGGGCTCTTCGCGAGCATCGATAGCGCGAACATCAGCGTCAGTACGCTCGCGAAGACCCTCGATCCCACGATCGATCTGCTCGCGAAGATCGTGACCGCGCCCGCGTTGACGCAAGCGGACTTCGATCGCGTCAAGGGCGACCGTGCCACTGGCCTCGAGCTGCGTCGCGATCGGCCGCGCGAGGTCGCTTCGATCGTGCTGGGCTCGGCGCTCTACGGCCTCGATAGCCCGTACGGCCATCCGCCGGGTGGCGTGCGCGAGACCTTCAAGAATCTCTCGCTCGCCGATCTCACGAGCTACTACAAAGACCGCTGGGATCCGAAAGCGATGACCCTCGTCGTCGCCGGCGATGTCGACGGGGTCGCGCTGATGAAGAAGCTCGATGCCACGCTCGGCGCCTGGAAGCATCCAGCCAAGCGGATAGCGTCGATCTCCACGTCCCCGGTCTCGAAGATCGCGCATCGCTTGCTGCTCGTCGATCGCGCGGGCTCGCAACAGTCCGACGTGCGGATCGGGCTCGTCGGGCTCGATCGCAAGGATCCGAAGTACTTCGCGTTCGAGGTGCTCACCACCACGCTCGGCGGCGGCTTCACGAGCCGGCTCAATCAGAAGCTGCGCGAACAGCTCGGCATCACGTACGGGATTCGCGCGGGTCAAGAGTGGCGCACGTCGCGCGGTCCGTTCACGATCTCGAGCGCGCTCGTCACGCCGGAGACCGCGCACGGGCTGACCGAGACGATCAAGATCGTGGACGATCTTGCCGCCGTCGACCTGCCAACCGCGGAGCTCGAGAAATCCAAGCAGAACCTGATCCGCGCGCTACCGGCGCAGTTCGCGACGAACGCCGGCACCGCTGACTCGTTCGCGCAGCTCGCGCTGCACGGGCTGCCGGACAGCTGGTACGCGAACTACGCGAACGCGATCCGCAAGGTCACCGCGAAGGAGGTCCGGAGCGTCGCGAAATCCGCGATCCCGTCGGGCAAGATGGTCTTCGCGGTCGTCGGCGATCTGGCGAAGGTCCAAGCTGGCCTCTCCACGCTGGGCCTAGGCGAACCCGAGATGCGTGATCTGTATGGCATGCCGATCGCCAAGTAGGGAGTGATCCTCGGCGAGGCGGTGCTACGGTTCGGGAGTGAGTAACCTCCGCCAACGCAGCATCTTCGGCGTCCTCGTGGTCGTCTTGGGTGCGCTGCTGTTCGTGGTCAGCTCCGCGTTCGTGATCGACCGCGGCTATCCGAAGGTGCTGGCCGCCATCGTGGGTGGGCTCGCGTTCCCGGTGTTGCCGGTCGCGTGGCAGATCTGGGGCGAGCGCCGGCGCAAGGCGCGGCTCGCGGAAGCAAAGAAGCCGAGCAAGTCGCAGCTCACCGGCCGCGACAGGTTCTGGTTCCGGTTCATCGCCACCACGCTCGTGATCGTGGGGCCGATGGTCGCGATGCAGAAGTTCGGAGTCGTGCGCGCGGCGACCAAGCACGGCCTGTGGTTCCTGCCCCAGGAGAAGCCGGGCCTAGGGATGGTAGGCGATGGCGAGCGCCGCAACCTCGACCGCGTCGAGCCGCTGCTCCAGCGCGTACCGAGTGATGCCGAGACCGTGATCGTCTACACGCCGACCGGGGTCAACGGTGAAGGGCTGCTCGCATTCAACCAACGCGACCTCATGGCGGCGGCTCAGGGCGACATTCCCCGCGACAGCGAGCAGCTCCGTCGGATCAATGCTGTCTTCAAGGCACAACGCTTCGTCCTCACCGATGCGATCGAGAGCGTGCTCGATCGTGACACCTCGGTGGCGGCGAGCGAGCGCTGGAAAGCGAAGGTCGAACCCGCACCAAAGGGCCTGTCCCCGACGCTTCGTCGCGAGCTCGAACGCGCACCGAAAGAGGCGACCGCGTTCGCCGCGTACGCACCGCTGCACGCGGCTGGAATTCGCACCATCGCGGCATGGCTGCTCGAACGGGACTACGTGTTCGAAGCGCGCGTCGAAGCGACGGACGTGGGTCACGCCTATGCGGTGGTCCAGGCGATCGAGCAGCTCGAGGCCGGGACGGCGCCCGTGCCGCTCGCCGGAGCTTGCAAAGCCGTGCTGACGACCCTGCTCTCGAAGGTCGAGGTCACGCAGTACGCGAACCTCGTCACGATGCGCTCGATCGCGAACGAGGCGCTCGTCCAGGACTTCGCTCGCTGTACGAACTAGGGGCTTCTCCACAGAGAAGAGGAACGGTTCGATCGATTCGGACCCTACTAGCGGTGGCCCAGCCCGATCTGATCGATGCCGTAGACAGCGACGCCGACGTTCGGTCCGCGGGTCCAGGTCCAGCCGAGGTCACTCGATTCCCACACTTGACCATCGTCGCCAGCGGCGTAGCTCTTCGCGTCGCCCCAGCCCGAGCCCGAGATCCGCAAAGTGTGGAAGTCCGAGGTGCCGACGTGCTGCGCCAGTACGTGACCGTCCGCATCGATCATCGCGATGGCACCACCTGCGCCGACCGCGATCGCAGTGTTGTCGGCCGCGAGCCGAACATCGTCGAACGCGAGCTCGTTGTTCGTGGTCAGGTTCGTCCACGTCGCGCCGCGATCGGTCGAGCGCCACAGGCCATGACCCGCGACGATCGCCGTGTCGCCATCGGTCGAGACCGCGACGGCGCGAGCGCCCGCGAGCTTGGCGCGCGCCGCGAGTTGCGCGCCGTCGTGCGCCCACACCGTGCCGTCTTCGGACACCGCGAGGATCGTGTCGGAGTCCCCAGCCGCGGCGACCGCGCGGAAGTTCGTGTGGCCATCGCTCAGCTCGCGCCAGGTCGCGCCGACATCGTCCGACTCGAGGAACGTGCCGTTACCCGCGAGGAACACCGGACCATCGTCTTGCGTCGCGAGGGCGCGGAGCTCGACGCTCGTCGGGACGCGCTGGTTCGTCCAGGTCGTACCGCCGTCGTTCGTGTAGAGCACCGTGCCGGCCGTGCCGACGACCCAGGCTTCACCCTGGTTGCGACACGCGATGCCGTTGAGGCGCTCGGTGGTGCCGGTGTCGTAGCCCGAGGTCGTGTTGTCGGTGTGGATGTTCACCATCCGGCCCGAGCTCCCGACGAGCCAGCCACCACCACCACCACCGCCTCCGCCACCACCGGTGGACGTCGTGGTGCCTTTTTTACAGCCGCCCGCGGCGGCGATCAGGGTCAGAGCCAGAGCCATTCCGATGCGCATGTCCGTCAGAGGAGGGTCCCACCGACAAGTCGCACGGGCGTGAAACATTCCTCTAAGTCACCGGGATCACACCTGGCAGCGCGCCGATCATCACGTCGGCGCGGTCGATCGCGCGTTGCGCTCGCGCCAGGACCGGCACCGGCGCTCGTCGGTTGACGCGGAGCGCGGAGACATTGCGATCGAGCTCGCGGACCAAGGTCCACGCTCGATAGTGAGCGCCGGCGCGACTCGCGCTGCCGTGCGGTTCGCGAAAGCCCGACAGCAGCTCGCCGGCGGCGAGGGCGAGGTGCGCGAACAAGGCGTCGTCGTTCGCGGCGCGCGCGAGCTCGAAGATGTACGGCGCGGCCGCGAGCACCGCACGAAACGAAGGATGGTGATCCAGTGAGTGCTTGCGCATGCGCGCACCTATTTCACGGGATGCGCCAAGCGCCCGCGTCGTGATCTCGGTCGGTTGGCGGTGCTGTCCGACCGGACATGTCCAGCTCTCGGACGAAGCTGTCCGCCCTTCGGTTATGCTGCCACGATGGTCCGAGCGTTCGTGATGGGCGATCCCCAGGCGCCCTTCGCGAAGGTGCTCGAAGTGCTCGATCGCCATCAGCTGCTCGCCGGCGATCGGCTCGCACCGGATGTCGAGCTCGTCTCGATCGGCGACCACTTCGATTACGACGTGCTAGATCCGGAGACCGCGGGGCGCGAAGGCGTGAAGCTCTTGCGCTGGCTCGCGAGCCACGATCCGGCGCAGGTCCGGATCGTGCTCGGTAATCACGATGCGTCCCGCGTGATGGAGCTCGCCGCATTCGACGACACCGGGTTCGCGACCGCGCGGTTGTTCGCGCGCGAGATCGACGCGGGCACGCGCACGGTCGCGGAGTTCCGCGCGACCTACCCGCAGCTGCCGCCTCCTGGCGTGATCGGTCGCGACTACGCATCGTTTCATGCCGAGCAACGCGCCTTGGTGGTCGAGCTCGTCCTCGCCGGTCGGTTCCAGCTCGCGGTGGTCGGGGCGCTCGCGAACCGGAGCGACGTCTTGCTCTCGCACGCGTCGATCACCGAGCGCGAGCTCGAGCTCCTCGGTCTCGGTGGCGTCCGCGATGCTCACGCGATCGCGGTCGCGCTCCGCGATCATCTCGTTCGTGCGATCGACGAGGTGCGCGCCGATTGGACCGCGGGCACGATCACGCCGCTCGATCTCTCGCCTCTACATGTCACCGGCGGTGCGGGCTTCGAGGGCGGGGGCTTGCTCTATCACCGGCCCTCGAACCCGGCGACCGGCTCGCTGTTCGACAAGGCGCGGCCTCGCCGCTACGACCCCCGCACCTTGCCGCGCGGGCTCACCCAGATCGCCGGGCACTCGGGTCACGCCAAGTGCGTGCACGAGCTCGGCGATTGGTGCACGGCTGCCGCACGTGCGCGCAAGCACGGAGGCGTGCGCACGCTGACGGTCGAGGGTGACGCGGTCGTCTACGATCTCGTCCGCGCGACCGACCCGTTTCCCATCGCTCGTACCGAGGACGCGGCCGAGCTGGTGCTGATCGATGGCGAGCTGCGGCGCGTTGCCTCGGGCGAGGTCGATCTGCTGCCGCTCTCGAGCCTGCGCTAGACCAGCTCGCGCTCGCGCAGCGCGCCGAACAACTTCTCGCGCGCGTTGCCTTCGACGATCTCGCCGTGCGCCATCGCGATCCGCTCGAACGGCCACGACATCACCTTGTCGATCGAGCGCTGGAAGGCGGCCTTGTCCTTGACCCAGTGCGGCCACATCTTCGGCACGCCGAAGCGCTTGTAGATGCCCATCAGGCGCAACGCGATCGGCGACACCATGCCCTTGGGCTCGAGGATCGCGAACGCTAGATCGGCCGTGTAGATCGTGCGCGACGGCTGATGGAAGAACACCACTTCGTTGCGCATCGGTGCGCCCTCGATCACCGCGAACGACAGCGCGTCGTCGTGCGGCCACGGGTCGACACCGAACGAGCGCGTGTCCCGAAACTCCGGGAGCTTCTGGGCAAACCCTGGGGGACCCCAGAGCTCGACCGGCTCGAGGACCTGGATCGCCTTGGCGAGCTGCTTGTGATGGAGCAGGCTCGGCTCGACCAGGATGGTCTGCTTGCCCTGGACGGCGGCGAGCTCCGCGTGCGTTCCCACCGGGGAGACCAGCACGGACTTCGTCGCGGTCTCGACGAGCATGGAGTGCAGCGGGATCACGACGCCCGGGATGATCCGGAGCTCGCTCGTGAAGAAGCGCACGGTCGAAGCGAGCGCTGGCGCACTCTGCACGTTCGCGATCTGCGTGTTGTCCTGCATGCGCGAGGTAGAAGCACGCCGCGGGCCAGCGGCCGTGCGGTAATCTCGCAGCAGTGCCATTTCATCTCCGCGACGTCGTCGGCTACCTCGATGCCACGCTCGAGATCACGCGCTTCCGCGACTACGCGCCGAACGGGCTCCAGGTCGAAGGTGCGCTCGAGGTCGAGCGTGTGGTCACGGGCGTCTCTGCCTCGGCCGAGCTGATCAGTCGCGCGATCGAGCTCCGCGCCGACCTCGTCGTCGTTCATCACGGCGTCGTCTGGGGCAGCGGCCTGACCAAGATCGCGGGCCCGACCGCGCGCCGGCTCAAGCTCCTCCTCGGCAACGACGTCTCGCTCGCCGCCTATCATCTGCCGCTCGACAAGCACGCGCGGCTCGGCAACAACACGGGCCTCGCCGATGCGCTCGCGCTCGGACCGGTCCGCGAGTCGTTCGGAGACGTGCGTGGCTGCGAGCTCGGCGTGTCGGGTTCGTGGCCGCAACCGCTGTCGCGCGACGAAGCGATCCATCGCATCGCCGGCGGGGTGTTGCATGGCAAGTCGCCGAGGTTCGTGTTTCCGTACGGGCCCGCAACGGTCCGCAAGGTCGGCCTGTGCTCGGGGGCCGCGTCGGATCTCCTCGAGGCCGCAGCCGCGGTCGGCTGCGATCTCTATCTCACCGGCGAGCTCGCGGAGCGCGCGGGCGAGCTCGCGAAGGAGCTCCAGATCACGCTCGTCGCTGCCGGCCATGTCGCGACCGAGGTGTTCGGCGCGATGCGGCTCGCCGACGAGCTGCGGATGAAGTTCCCCGGCTTGCACGCCGAGTTCGTCGCGGTCGACAGCCCCCTGTAGTGAGAGCCCTCAGGGCTGCAGGGCGCGCCGGATCGCGTGCGAGAGCTTCGCCGAGGTGAACGGCTTCTCGACGAAGTGATCGTGCTCGAACCGCGCGGTCTTCACGGCGCTGTGCTCGGTGTACCCGGACATGAACACGACGCGAAGACCTGGCCGCGCGCGTACCGCCTCCATCGCGAGGGCGCGACCGTCGAGCCCGGGCATCACGAGATCGGTCAGCAAGAGATCGAAGTGCTGTTCGGTCTGCTGGAGGATCTCGAGCGCCGCGTGGCCGTGAGGCGCATCGTGCGTGGAGTAGCCGAGCGCGTGAAGGTGGCGCTGGATCACGGCGCGCAAGCGCGGATCATCTTCGACGAGCAGCACGCTCTCGCTGCCACGAGCGCGCTCGAGCAACGGCACCTCCGCGGTCTTGTCGTGGCGCGCGACGGCGGGGAAGAGCAAGCGAAACACCGTGCCGCGCCCGGGTTCGGACTCGACGACGATCGCGCCGCCGCTCTGCTCGACGATGCCGAACACGGTCGAGAGCCCGAGGCCCGTGCCCTTGCCGACCGCCTTGGTCGTGAAGAAGGGCTCGAAGATCCGCGCGCGAGTCTGCGCGTCCATGCCGGTGCCGGTGTCGTGGACCGAGAGCTCGACGTAGCAGCCCGGCGCTAGGCCGAGGCTGGCGGCGCGCTGGTCGGTGAGCTCGGTATTCGCGGTCTCGAGGATCACGAGGCCGCCGTTCAGCATCGCGTCGCGCGCGTTGATGACCAGGTTGACGAGGACTTGCTCCATCTGGCTCGCATCGGCTTCGATCGAAGCGAGCTGCGGCTCCGAGACGAGTGACATCTCGATGTCCTCGCCGACGATGCGCGACAGCATCTTCTCGCAGTTCGCGACGATCGTATCGAGGGCGACGGTCGCGGCGCGGCGCGGCGACTTGCGGCTGAAGGCGAGCAGCTGGCGGGTCAGGGCGGTCGCGCGCTCCGTGGCAACTTCGATCTCGCGAAGCTCCTCGGCGACCGGTTCCTTGGCCTCGGTATTCTCGATCGCGAGCTCGACGTTCGCGAGGATCACGCCGAGCAAGTTGTTGAAGTCGTGCGCGACGCCACCGGCGAGCTGGCCCACGGCTTCCATCTTCTGCGCCTGGCGTAGCTGAGCCTCGAGCCGATTCGCCTCGGTGACGTCGATCCCGATCGACATCAGCGCTTCGCGACCGTCGAAATCGATCGAGTGCGACGTGATGTCGATCTCGAGCGGTTTGCCCGCCTTGGTCTTGTGGCGACGCAGCCCGAAGTGGCGCTTGTCGCCCACCTCGAGCGAGTCGATCTCGGTGCGTAGATCCTTGACGTCGTCCGGATGCTTCACCTCGGTCAGCTGCATCCGCAGCATCTCCTCGCGGGTGTAGCCGTAGAGATCCGCGGCGGCCTGATTGACCGCGAGGAACTCGAACGTGTGTCGGTCGAACACCACGATCGAGACCGGCGTCAGATCGAACAACAAGCGGCTGCGTTGCTCGGCGAGCCGCAGCGCCTTGAGCTCGCTCTCGCGCCGGGCGGTGACCAGTAGTGCGGGGACGTCGCGATACCGGATCATCGCGGACGTCGCCGTGATCGCGATCGCATCGCCGTTGCGGTGCGCCCAGCGCAGGCTCATCGGCGCTGGACTTCCAGTCGCGTCGTCGCGCCGAGTGTGGGCTTCGCGGATCACGTCCCGGTCGTTCGAATAGATCAGGGTGTCGAACATCGTGGTGCCGAGGAGCTGTCGCGCGTCGCTGTAGCCGAGCATGCGGAGCAACGACTCGTTCGCGAACAAGAGCTCGTCGGTCTTCGGATCGACGACGAACATCGCGTCGGGACTGTCCTCGACAAGCTGCTCGAACAAGGTCGGGTTCAACACCTGCATCACCACCTCCATCACCACTGAGCCACCACCCGGATGAATCGGCCCAAGTAGGCCGGCATACAGCCAGCGCTCGGTTAGAGTAGGGCGGCCGTGCCCCCGCTGCGAGAGACGACATTGCCGCCGATTCGCCTACCTTCCGGCGTTCGCGACTTCCTGCCACGCGCGGCCGCGCGCCGCCGCGACCTCGCGGAAAAAGTCATGGGCGTGTTCGAGCTGTGGGGCTATGCCCGCTTGATCACTCCGATGTTCGAGTGTGCCGACGTGCTCGAGCGCGGCCTCGGTGAGGGTGCGAAGGCGGCGGCGATCCGGTTCGTCGAGCCGGGTACCGGAGAGATCGTGGCGTTGCGACCCGATATCACGCCGCAGATCGCGCGCGTGGTCGCGACCCGGATGGCCGACGTCGCCGGCCCGATCCGGCTCTGTTATGAGGGCGCGGTCACCCGGCTCGCTGGCGACCACGGCCAGCGCGAGATCCTGCAGGCCGGGATCGAGCTGATCGATGCGAGTGATGCGGGCGATGCCGAAGTGCTCGCGGTCGCGACCGCCGTGTTGCAGCGGCTCGGCCTCGCCGCGCATCTAGATATCGGTCACGTCGCGGCGGCGCGCTACGTGCTCGACGCCGCGCCTTCCGAGCACGCACGCGCGGCGCTCGTCGCGGCGATCTCGCGCAAAGATCGCGCGGGGGTTCGGGTCGCGGCGCGAGAGTTACCGGCGGAGGTCGCGGCGCTCGCGTCGGAGCTGGTGAACCTGTGGGGGCCGGCGGCGGCGACGATCTCGCGTGCGCGCGCGTTGTCGTGGCCCGAGCCCGTCCACGCGTCGTTCGCGCAGATCGAGCAGACCCTCCTCCAGCTCGGCGAGCTCGCGGGGCCCAGTGATCGGATCACGATCGATCTCGGTGACGTGCGCGGCTTCGATTACTACACCGGCATGAAGTTCGCGGCGTACGCGACCGGCGCACCCGATGCGATCCTGCGCGGGGGGCGCTACGACGAGCTCGTCGGCCGCTATGGTCGCCCGGCGCGGGCGACCGGGTTCGCGATCGATCTCGAGGCGATCGCCGAGGCGCAGCGCGCGAACGGTGTCGCGGCACCGGCCGCGCGCATCGGTATCGCCACCCCGGATCGCGTGCTCGCTCAGCAGCTCCGCGCGGCGGGGATCCGCTGCGTGGTCCAGGACGAGGTCCTGGCGGGCTGGCTACGTGGATCCGGGCTCGATGCCGCCATCGTGGGCGACCGCATCATCACGGAAGATCATGAACGATCGTCGCCCGAGGTCAGAACCGCGATCGAAGCGGCACGGGCAGGGGACACCGGCCCACTGATCGCGATACTAAAGCTCTGATGTCGGTCGTCATCGTCGTCGGTGCTCAATGGGGTGATGAGGGCAAGGGCAAGGTCGTTGACCTCTTCACCGAGCGCGCCGACGTGGTCGTGCGCTACGGCGGTGGCGCCAACGCGGGCCACACGCTGGTGATCGAGGGCAAGAAGCTCGTCACTCACCTCGTCCCCAGTGGCGTTCTCCACCCCGGCAAGGCGTGCGTGCTCGGTGATGGCATGGTCATCGATCCACACGCGCTCCTCGACGAGATCGCAGAGTGCCAGGCGCGCGGGCTGCTCCAGCAGAACGAGCTCCTGATCGGGCTCGGCGCGCACGTCATCCTGCCGTACCACAAGCTCGTCGACGGGCTGCGCGAAGATCATGGCGCGAAACGCGGTCGCGCGATCGGCACCACCCGTCGCGGCATCGGCCCGGCATACGAGATGAAAGCGGCGCGTCGCGGTATTCGCGTACGTGATTTGCTGAGGCCCGAGCGGCTCGCGGCGCTCGTCGCCTCCAACCTCGACGACCTCGCACCGGTGATCCAGCACCTGGGCGGCACGGCCCCTTCGGCGCAAGAGATCCAGGGCTGGATCACCGACGCGCTGACCGCTGGCGAGAAGCTGCGCAAGTACACGGGCGATGCGGGCCGTCACGTCGACAATGCGATCAAGCGCGGTCAGCACGTCTTGTTCGAAGGCGCCCAAGGCTGCCTCCTCGATCTCGATCACGGCACGTATCCGTATGTCACGTCGTCCTCGACGATCGCGGCCGGCGCGTGTCAGAGCGCGGGCATCGGCCCGACGATGATCGATGCGGTCGTCGGCATCACGAAGGCATACGCGACACGGGTCGGCGAAGGCCCGTTCCCGACCGAGCTCCATGGCGAGGCGGGCGACAAGCTCCGGATCGCGGGCGGCGAGTTCGGCGCGACCACCGGTCGTCCCCGCCGTTGCGGCTGGCTCGATCTGCCAGCGCTCCGCATGGGGGTTCGGCTCTCCGGCATGAAGTCGCTCGCGCTCACGAAGCTCGACGTGCTCTGCGGGATGCCCGAGATCCAGGTCTGCGTCGCTTACAAGCTCGATGGCAAAGAGCTCGACGAGCCTCCGACGGATCCCGAAGACCTGGCGCGCGCGACACCTATATATGCGCGCCAGCCCGGGTGGGGAGCCCTGCCGAGCGATGCTCGGGATGTCAGCGATCTTCCGGCGCCGGCACGCGCCTACGTCGAAACGATCGAGCGGATGGCCGGCGTCCCCTTCTGCCTGATTTCTGTCGGACCGGACCGCACCGAGACGATCCGCCTACATGATCCTTTTGTCTGAACGCATGATACGATTTTTCTCCAAGCCACCGATGCAGCTGGGGGTCACAGCTGCAGGTGCGGGCTTGTTTCGCGCCGATAGGAATCGCCCATGAAGATCGTCTGTGATGCCTGCCAGGCCAAGTACTCGATTTCCGACGACAAGGTCCAAGGCAAGGTCTTCAAGATCCGCTGTAAGAAGTGCAGCAACATCATCGTCGTTCGCGGTGGCGCCTCCGAGCAACCGCAAGCCGCGGCTGCTCAGGAACAGAAGGACACCCGGGTCTATGACTACGGCTACGAAGGCGGCGGTGGCGATCAAGCGCCTGCTGCAGACGATGCCGTCTGGCACCTCGTAATCAACCAGGACCAGGTCGGCCCGATGACGGTCGCCGAGGTCCAGCAGCGGTTCGCCGCGGGCGAGATCGACGGCGAGACGTTCACGTGGCGTGAAGGCTTTGGCGACTGGTTGCCGTTGTCGCAAGTCGAACCGTTCAGCGCGCTCGTCGCTTCGGGCTCGACCACCTCGGCCAGCAGCGGTGGCGGTGGTGCAGCCGCGATCGGCGCGATGTTCGGCTCGGGCGATGACGCCGGCGGCACCTCGCGCAGTGACCCGGGCGATCTGTTCGCCTCGGCGAGCGCCTCGTCGCGCAGCAATGCGGACGAAGACGACGGCGGCGGCGATCTTTTCGGCGCGAAGCCAGGCACCGGCGGTAGCACGAGCACGTCTGCCTCGGCTGCTGCGAACGCGAAGCTCCGCGGCGAGCGCAACGAAAACTCCGTGCTGTTCTCGCTGAACAACCTCGCGCAGCTCGCGAGCGACAAGCCGGCGATGTCGGCGCCCTCGGGTGGCGGTGGCGGCGGTCACGCGACCGGTGCAGCCGGCGGCGAAGGCTCGGGTCTCATCGACATTCGCTCGATGGCGAGCGCGTACATGGGCGGCGGCAGCGCCGGCGCCATGGGCAAGCCGCAGACCGCTTCGGCGATCGGTTCGATCGACGATCTGCCGGTGTTCGGTGGTGGCGGCTTCTCGGAGCCCGCCGTCCTCGTGCCGACCGTGCGCGCGTCGGCCAACAACAAGATGCTGTACATGATGATCGCCGCGGTGAGCCTGCTCGCCGTCGTCGCCATCATCATGGTCGTGATCATGATGAAGGGTAAGAACGACAACAAGCCGGCCGCGACCACCGGGTCGAACGCCGTCGCGATTGCCGAGACCGGGAGCGCTGCCAAGCCCGACGTGGCGGGCAGCGACACCACCACAGGTACGACGGGCTCGGCTGCCAAGCCGGCCGTCGCAGCCGTCGACACCGCGGGCTCGGCGAGCGGCTCGGACGTCACGGCGAAGCCGGAACCCACGACCACCGCGAAGCCGGACCCCACGCCCGTGAAGCCGACCACGGCGACGGTCGCGAAGAAAGATTCGCCGAAGCCGTCGACGCAGTCGACCACGCACCAGCAGGTGGCGAGCTCCAAGCCCGACAAGCGGCCCGATCCGACGCCGACCGCAACGCCGCCTCCCAAGGGCGACTCGGGTGGTTGCGATGAAGTCTCGTGCGTCCTCAACAACTACGAGGGCGCGTGCTGTTCGAAGTTCCGCAAGGGTGGAGCGCCGAAGGTCGGCGGTGGCGGCGCGGCGAAGCCTGCAGCGGGCGGTGGCGCGGATCTTCCAGACGGTCTCGATCGCGGCATGATCTCCTCGGGCATCGCGAACGTGAAGGCGCGCGTCTCGGCGTGCGGCGACAAGTCGCCTGTCAAGGGCAAGGTCAAGGTTCACGTCAAGGTCGGCGGCGATGGCAGGGTCGCCAACGTCAACGTCGAGAGCTCTCCGGATGACAAGCTCGGTGCGTGCGTCGCGGCGGCGGTCCAGAAGGCCTCGTTCTCGAAGACGCAGAGCGGCGGTTCGTTCAGCTATCCGTTCGTGTTCTAGCCCTGCACGCGAGATGGACGGCACGCAACTTCAACAGCGTCCCGTCGAGCAGGTCATCACGACCCTGCGGGTGGAGGTGGTCGACGGTCCCGACAAGGGAAAGTTCGCGACCTCCAACGACGTGCTGTCGATCGGCACGGCGAAGGACAATGGCCTCGCGATCGGTGACTTCACCGTGTCGCGCTATCACCTCGAAGTCACCGTGAAGCCGAATGGTCTCGCGGTCTCCGACCTCGGCTCGACGAACGGCAGCTACGTCGGCGCGGTGCCCTCCAGTGCGGTCAGGATCGAGCGCGTGCTGGTCCAGCCGGGTGCGCTGATCAGGCTCGGCGGCACCACGATTCGGCTCGAGGATGCGGGGCGCAGGACCGTCAAGCTCGATGGTCGCAGCCACGAGCTCGCCGGCATGCTCGCGCGCTCGCCCGAGATGGTGAAGCTGTTCAGCGATATCGAGCGCGTCGCGGTCACGGCGACCTCGGTGCTCGTCGTCGGCGAGTCGGGCACCGGCAAGGAGCGTGTCGCCGAGGCGATCCATCAGCGCTCGCCGCGCGCCAAGGGACCGCTCGTCACGATCGATTGTGGTGCGCTCGCCTCGTCACTCCTGGCGAGCGAGCTGTTCGGTCACGAGCGCGGTGCGTTCACCGGCGCCGACCGCGTGCACGTCGGCGCATTCGAGCGTGCGGAAGGTGGCACCGTCTTTCTCGACGAGATCGGCGAGCTACCGGTGGCGGATCAGGTCACGCTGCTCGGCGTCCTCGAGCGCAAGCGGTTCCGCAGGGTCGGTGGCTCGCACGAGATCGAGCTCGATGCGCGCGTGGTCGCGGCCACGAACCGCGATCTGCGCTCCGAGGTCAACACCGGCCGATTCCGGCACGACCTCTATCATCGCCTCGCAGTCGTCGTGCTGCGCCTGCCGCCGCTGCGCGAGCGCCGCGAAGACATGACGATGCTGATCGAGCACTTCGCCAAGGAGCTCGGCGCCCAGGGCCCGATCGAGAGCGTCTTCGATGCCGATACACTCGCGCGCTGGTCCAAGCATCCGTGGCCCGGGAACATTCGCGAGCTCCGTAACGTGGTCGAAGCGACGCTCGTGGTCGGTTCGCTCCCGCTGTTCGGCGAGGAGCGCCCGGTCGATCACGTGCCCGCCATCGACGAGCCGGTCGGCCCGTACAAGGATGTCCGCGCGATCGTGGTCGGCGAGTTCGAGCGCAGCTACCTCACGCGCTTGTTGGCCGAAGCGAACGGCAATGTCTCGCAGGCCGCACGGATCGCGAAGATGGATCGTTCGCACCTGATCGATCTGTTACGCCGTCATCAACTGAAGACGTAGCTCGGGGCTACCGAGGCGCGCCGCTGACCGAGGTCCGCACGCCGCTGAGCGGTGGATCGACCGGCGTGATCGGCTGGACCTCCTGAAACGTGCGCAGCATCGGATCTTGCGACGACAACGCGACGTCGAACGTGAGCTCGCTGTCGATCGCGAGGATGTCGGGGAGGTGATCGCCGTCGAAGTCGCGGACGACCACGGCCAGGATCGCGCACTGGTTGAGGCTCGGCGCGGGCTTGCAGGTCGGGCTGCTCGGCACCGGTAACGGCAGCGTGATGACGTCGATGCTCTTGGCGCCGGTGATGGTGATCTTGTAGAGCGCGCGATCGGGAAACGGCGCCGCGAGGATGGCGGCGCCCGGCGCGCGCGTGTTCGGTAACACGCTGCCCGACCAGGCCTCCGACGCGCTGATGCAGTTCACATCGCTCAGGACCGAGGGACCCAGACAGTCCATCGAGATGAACGGGATGTTGCCGAGCGGCTGGTTGTCGCTCGTGGTGCCGGAGGCCGTGTGAACGCGGATCGAGTTGCCGAACGCGACCAGATCTTGGTGCGTGTCGCCATCGATATCGGCCCACGAGAACGATCGCGTCGAAGGTGCGCCGGGCGTGGGATCTCCGTTGAACGAGCTCGACGTGCCGAAATCGAGCTGGCGCGCGAACGTGTCACGGTTGACATCGTTGAGCAGGAAGTTGTAGCGCGAGCCGCTCGAGGAGACGCCATCGGGATAGCCGTCGGCGTTGCTCGCTCCCCACGCCATGCGCGTGGAGACGGTGACCGGGAGCTCGCGAACCGCGCCTGTCGCGGTCTCGAGGATCTCGACGTCTTGCTGGCTGGTATCGGTGATCCCCGCCCATTCGAGGACGAGCGTGTCGCGCAGGTCGCGATCGAAATCGAGCGATTGAACATCGTGATACGCGTGGTCCGGATCGACCGCGATCGTTTGTGTGGTGCCGCCGCTCTCGAGCACGAGGGCATCGGGCGCAACAAAGCTGACGAGCCTCGGCTCCGTCGAGCCCGGCGCTGGGGCCGCCCACGCGACGAGCTGCCCGAGATCGCTGCGCGGCGTCGCGGTCCAGGTCTGACCGTCGTAGCGAACGTCGTAGAGCTCGGTTCTCGCGCCGCGCGTGCCGGTGATCGCGACGCGGGTGTCGCACACGACCTCGGGGCACTCCAGCTGAGCGGCGAGCACGCACGGCTCGCTCCAGCCCGACGTGCAGCACGCGGGTTGGGTCTCGCAGACGGTCGCCGCACAACCGGTCGCGATCGCGGGCGGCTGGCCGAGCGCGCAGTAGTTGGTCGGCGTGACGCGGCCGTCGAAGCACGTGCCGCTGACGGCTTCGGAGTGTTCGGTGTAGCGCCGCAGCGTATTCGCGCACGACGCGTCGTACGCGGTGCAGTGATGATCGGCCTCGCAGCGCCCGGCGTCACCCAGATCGCACTCGCTATCGCGCTCGCACTCGTAATGATCGTGGAGGCAACCGACGGCCAGCGCGCAAAGCAGCAGCACGCGGATCACAGCGGATGCTCCAGCGTGAACACGGCGCCGCCCTCGGTCGGGTGAGCTTCGAGCGTCGTCTCGAAGAGGTCAACGCGCCAGCGAATCATCGCGATGGCGAACGCGATCGCACCGGCGCCTACCGCCGCACCTCCGGCCCACTCGGTGATGCGCGCGTGCTTGATCCGCAGATCATAGTCATGCAGCGTGCCGGTGCGGTTCTCGGCGAGGTGATGGCCGTACGCGATCAAGCCCGCGCCCGCGACGATCGCGAGACCGCCGAAACCCGCGAGGGTGCGATCGACGACATCGAGCTCGCGATGGGGAGGTGGCGGCGGCACGAGCGCGACGGGCTTGGGTCGATCGAGCTCGATGCGCGCGGCTCCGATCGCTTGCTGCGCGAGCGCGGCTTGATCGGGTGCCGGGTTCGTCGCCGCGAACCGCTGGTAGTACTCGAGCGCATCGGCAAAATGGCCGAGGTTGAACTCGACCTGACCGAGCGCGAACAGCAGCTCCGGTCGCGGCTCCATGCGATACGCGACGAGCAGCTCCTCGCGCGTGTGCGCGAAGTCCTTCGCCGCCATGTAGTCGCGTGCCTTGGCGAGGTGCTCCTCGATCAGGCTCGGGGGGGCCGGGTCAGGCAACCCATCGGCGCGCGCGGAGCTGGCCACGGCGAGCACGAGACCCAGGCTGAACGCCGAACGAGCGATCACGGTTTCTTCGGTTTATCACTGGAGCTATCGGTCGGCAGCAGCATCGACGGCTTCCATTCGACGGGGTGCGGTGGCGCGCCGTTGCTCGAGCCCGCACCAGAGCCTGCATTGGTGACGGTCATCGGGGGAGGCGCAGCGATCACGGCAGCATTGGACCCGGCTGCGACCGGAATAGTTACGTGCGGACCGTGATGATGATGCGCCGCCTTTTGCGCGGGCACCGGCGTCTCGACCTCGCCCTCTTCGGGGGCGGGGGAAGCCGACCCGGCGGATACCCCGATGGTCGGCTCGGTTGCCAGCCCGGTTGCTAGCCCGGTTTCCGGCGACGCGATGGGCATCGTGGCCGCCGGCGTGGTCGGCCGCGGCGGCGGCAGCACGGGCTGCTCTCGGCTTCTCACCGCGATCGCGGTGCCGATGCCAATGCCGATCATCGTCGTGGCAACGCCGATCATCCACGCGATCCGACGCTTCGGCGTCGTCGTCAAGACCGCGCCGGGCGCCTCCTCGATAACATGCTCGTCAGGGTGGGCGACCGCATCGGGCTCGTCGGTCGGGCCGAACGTTGGCAACAGGGATTCGAGATCGACCTCGATCTCGTTCTCGATCACCGTGACGAGGGACGCGTCTTGCTCGGCCGCGCGCACGCTCGGTGCGGCCGGCTTGATCCACGGCGCCGCACGCGCGCCGACCGCCTGTTCGATCGCCTTGGCGACCGAGCGCGCACCGATGACGAGCCCTTGGTTCGCCGCGAACCCTTCGAGTGCGCTCGCGAGCTCTTGCGTGGTCGCGAACCGACCGTCTGGAGCCTGCGAGAGCGCGGTCATGATGATCTCTTCGAGCTGCGGCGCGATGGTCGAATCGAGCCTGCGCGGTCGCGTGATCTGACCGGAGAGCACCCGGTGGAGCGACGCGACATCGTTGTCGGCCAGGAACAAGCGCTGCTTCGTGACGAGCTCGTGGAGGATCACGCCGAGCGCCCACTCGTCGGCGCGGCGATCGATCGCGTGGCCCTGGCACTGCTCCGGCGCCATGTACGTGACCGTGCCGTTCATCGAGCCGGATAGCGTGGTGACGCGGGTCTCCTTCGCGATGCCGAAATCCGCGACCTTGACCGCGCCGTCGAGGCCGATCAGCACGTTGCCCGGCGAGACATCGCGGTGGACGAGACCGAGCGGTTCCCCGTGTTCGCCGGCGAGCTGATGGGCTTGGTGCAGGCCGCGCGCGATATCGATGACGAGGCCGAGCGCGACTGCGAGCGGGACCTCGCGGACCTGGCCCGCGACCGGCGTCTGCATGAGGTCGCGCAGCGAGGTCCCGTGGATGTACTCGAGGACGAGGTAGTCGTAGCCCTCGTGCGAGCCGGCGTCGAGCACCGCGACGAGGTTCGGATGGCGCAACCGACCGCCGATCCTTGCTTCGCGACGCAGCGACGCAGCGACGCTCGCATCGCCGCGCAAGTGTTCGAGCGGGCGCTTGACGACGACGTGGCGCACGAACCCGTACGCACGATCGATGCGTGCGAGATCGATGCGCGCCGAGCCTCCGGCACCGATCGCGCGGAGCAGACGATAAGGGCCCACGCTCTCGACGATGCCAGGTCGTGGCGAGCTCACGCGGGGGCCCCTGCCGGGGTGACGGGGACGTCGTGGACGGCGCGCGCGCGGATCACGCGCACGAGGTCGCCGATCGCGCCGCGCGAGGTGGTCCAACGCTTCGTGCGTGCGAGCTCGTCGAGATCTGCGACGAGGGCGCTCGCGGCCTGGTAGCGTCGCGCAGGATCGCGCGCGAGGGCCTTGTTCACGATCGCCGTGAGCTCGCTCGGGTAGCCGGG
>JANXOP010000211.1 GCA_025357755.1 Kofleriaceae bacterium
CGGCGGTCGGCGCGAGTAAAGATCAGATCGATGAAGTGAAGCAGGTGCTGCGCATGCAGCTGCTCGTCGCCAAGGATGGCAAGCCGCCCGGTATTGCGGGCTATCGTGGCAAAGGGCCCCTACGCGGGTGGGTCCGGATCACCGCGACGCGCGAGCTGATCCGCCACAAGAAGAAGTCCGCGCGCAACGTCACGCTCGATCACGTCTCGGCCAAGGGCACCCGCACGCTCGAAGGCCTGCTGACGAGTGGCGGAGATCCGGCGCTCGAGGCGCTCAAGTCCGAGTACCGCGCCGAGTTCTCGCTCGCGCTGCGCGAAGCGATCGATCTCTTGGGCGCCGAAGACCGCACGCTCCTGCGGCAATCGATCGTCGATGATCTCTCGATCGATGCGATCGGCGTCGCGTACGGTGTGCATCGCGCGACCGCCGCGCGCTGGCTGACCCGTGCCCGCGCCGCACTCGTCGCGGCAACGCATCAGCGGCTGTCCGAGCGCCTCAAGCTCCCGGTCGAGCAGATCGAGAGCGTGATCCGCCTGGTCTCGAGCAAGCTCGACGCTTCGATGATCCGCTACCTCGGCGAGGACTAGCGGTAGGTCGTCGTCGCGTTGTCGTGATACTTCTCGCCGTACTTGTTCAGGTGATCCGGCTCCGCCCCACGCGCGAGCGCGAGGTTGACGACCGAGTCCTGACCCGCGGTGACGGTCACCGCCGCACTCACCGGCTTTGCGGCACGCCGCGTGTACGCGAACACCGTCCACGAGCCGGGCGGCACGCCATCGATCAGGTACGAGCCATCCGCATTGCGCTTGGTGTGGCGACGATTCGGCAACACCAGGATCGTCGCGGCCATCTCTGGATGGATGTTGCAGTACACATCGACGACTCCGGGATCCGGAAAGTCTTTGTCCTTGGCCTCGCCGCGCTTGAACGATCCGAGATCGAACTTGCGCGCGGTCGATTGCGAGAACACGTTGTGCAGGAACGCATCGCCATTCGGAAACGTGATGTGCTCGCCCACGGTGATCGCGACGAGATCGGGGACGAACTTCTTGTCCTTCTGCGCGACCTGCGTGGACTGCGGTCCCGGCGCCTCCTTGAACCCGACGACGTAGATGATCGCGTCGGCGTTCGACGGCTTGCCATCGGCATCCGTAACCTTGACGGTGCCCACCACGCGGCCGACCCCGCCGGCATGCGCGACACCCGCGAGCAGCAGCAGTGCGACCAGCTTCAGAATGCGATGCCCCAGTTGAGCTTCGGCGCATCGCGGATCTTGTAGACGCCGATGCCGTAGTTCGCGGACAACCAGGTGCGACCGTGGGTCCATGCCAGGTTCGGGCCCACTACCGCCCAGCTGTCGTTACCAGTACCGCTGTTGTTGAGCGCGAACTCTCCATAGGCCTCGATGCCGAAGCGGAGGTCGTCGGTCGCCGCGATGCTGAGGCCAACGCCGGTCACCGCCTGATAATCCTGCGCGTCGGGGCCGACCAGCGCGGTGGCGCCGAGATTGATCGCCGCGTGGATCGCACCCACTTGGTAGGTACCGATCAGGAGGGCATGGGGTTCCCACACATCACGCGGCCCGGTGACGATGCGGTTGATGCCGATCTGGATCGCGGGCGCGAACGCGGGCCTGTCGACGGGATCCGCAGTGACGAAGCGATACTTCAGGTCCGCCGCGTAGTGCTCCAGCGTCGAGCGTGGACCGCCGTGATCCGCGCGGTCCCACGAGAAGACGACGGGGAGGGTTAGCTCCAGCTGATCGTTGATACCGATCGAAGGCGCGATCCACCACGTCGTGTTGCGGAGGTTGTCGTCATCCTCGAGCTTGTTCTCCTCGCTGATGAACGTGCCGATTTCGGCGCCACGCTCGGGCATGGTCTCGGAACCTTGGAGCCACCCGTAGAACGTGCGCCCGGCGCTCGCGGTCCCAGGAGCCACCACCATCGCTAACAGGAGCAGTCGACGCACCGCTCGAGCTTACTCCATGTATGGTCGGTTCGATGATCGATCACGCCGGCATTCGGGTCACGGATCTCGCGAAGAGCGTCGCGTTCTACACGAAGGCACTCGCGCCTCTCGGCTACACGCTGATCGCGCAGTTCGGCACGAACGCCGGCTTCGGGATCGACGGCAAACCAGACTTCTGGCTCGACAGCAGCGCCGCGCCGAAGGACCACGTCCACATCGGCTTTCGCTCGTCCGGTCGACAGCTCGTGCGCGATTTCTACGCTGCGGCGATGGCGTCAGGTGCGACGGACAACGGCGCACCGGGGACCCGCCCGCACTATCACGAGCACTACTACGGCGCGTTCGTGCGCGACCCCGATGGTCACAACATCGAGGCTTGTTGCCACGAACCATTCCTCGGCTAACTAGTTCGTTCCGGGCTGCGTCCACGTCACGCGAAACAGCGTGCGCTCGCTGCCGTCCCAGCTGCGCTCGACGAGCGCCGAGCTCGCGAGCTTCGCGCCCGCGAGCGTGACCAAGCCTTCGAAGAAGCCGAGCGTCTGGTACGCCGCCGCTTCTTCGGCCGGCATGCCCATGTGGTAGTGGGCGATGACTTGCGCTTCGTCGTCGCGAAGCACGGGAATCTCGAGCGCGGGAAAATCAAAGAACGTCTGGCGCAGCGTGTGGAACTGCTGGAGCGTCTGGATCGGATCGCCGGGCATGAGCAGCGTCGGATTCGCCACGGCAAGCTGACCTGCCGAGTGGCGCCCCCACAGCTGGACGACGTGGAGCTGACCCTGCGCGATCGTGCGAAGGATCTCGTTGCCCATCCGCTCGAACGTCGCCATCGGATACCAGGCGTCGGGATCGATCTTCGCGGTCAGGTACGCGACGTCTTCGGGGAACAGCCACTGCTTCCAATCGACTGACTTTTGCGCACGCAGCATGCGGACGTAGTCGAGGAACAGCACGCCGCGCACACCACGCATCATCGTGAGCTTACCCTAACGATGCGTCAGGGCCGCGCAGGGGTAGAGAAATCTCGAAGCGAGCGCCCCCCGTCGGCGCGCGGTTCGGCGCGACGGCCAGCTCGCCGCCGTGCTCGATCGCGATCTTGCGGGCGATCGCGAGCCCGAGCCCGGTCCCGGTCGCCTTCGTCGTGACATACGGCTCGAAGATCTTGTCGCGGTTGTCTTCGGATACACCCTTGCCGCGATCGTCGACGGTGATGACCACGCTCTCGCCCCGCGCATCCGCGCCCCACGCGACCTCGACCTGGCCGTCCTTGCCCGCTTCTTGACCGGCATGGATACCGTTCTCGACGAGGTTCGCGAGCACGCGCTTCAACAGGAGCTTGTCGGCGCGGACCACGACCGGTGACTTCGGAGGGTGGACGACCAGCTTGGCCGCGAACATCGGGTCGAGCTTGAGCTCCTCGACGAGCTCGGCAAGATCGATCGGGGACTTCTCGACCTTCGGCAACTGGCCGAGGGTCCGGAACGTGTCGACGAGCCGGCGCAGGCCCTCGATCTCTTCCTCGACGATCTCGCCGGTATCGACGAGCTGCTTCTTGAACCGTGCGTCGTCGCCTTTGTACGAGGACACCGTCTGCTGGACCGCGAGCTGGATCGGCGTGAGCGGATTCTTGATCTCGTGCGCGAGCCGGCGCGCGACGTCTTGCCATGCGCCGATCCGCTGGAGGTATTCGATCTGGCTGCGGGTCTGTGCGAGATCGTCGAGCATCGTATTGAACGCATTGCCGAGCTCGGCCATCTCGTCCTGCCCCGGCAGATCGACGCGCGCGTCGACGTGGCCATCGGAGACCCGCCGCGCGGTGGCGACGAGCGCGTCCACGCGCCGCGTGATGATCCGCCGCGACATCACGATGCCCAGGATGCCGACTACGAGCGACGCCAGCACGATCGTGACGACGAACGTGATGCGATAGCCATCGGGAAGCGCGGTGCGGATCTGGGTCGAATAGCTGAGCTTCTCGATCATCTTGTTGAGGTTCTGGTACTCCTCCTGGAGCGTGGCCGACACGGTGAACGTGAGCCGCAACGAACCCCCATTGCCGAGCGGCTGATCGACGACCTTGTCCCGCAGCTTCGCGGCCTGCTTCGGATCGAGTGGATGCTCGGCTTCGATCACGACGCTGCCATCTTCGCGAAGCAACGCGAGCGCGCGCAGGTGAGATTGCGCGGCGACCTCCTCGTCGAGGATCGCTGCGAGATCAGCTTTCGGATCGAGCGCGATCAGCTGCGCGCGCCGGCTCAGGCGATCCGCGATATCGGCATGGAGCCGCTTGGTGGTCTCGAACAGATCGCGATACGCATCGAGCGATTTCTCCATCGCCGCGACGGACTCACGCGCCTCGTTTGCCTTGTAGTTCGCCGCCGAGTGACCGACCTGCTGGAGCAGCGCGTACGACAGAACGAAGGGCAACAGCAGGATGCCCATCAGCGCCGCGGTGACGCGCCATTGCAGCGCGAAGCGTGGTCCTCGGCGCTTCATGGTTTCGGCCTGTAGAAGAGTTGCGAGCGGAGCTCGAGCACGCGATCGGCATCCGCGATCTTGGGATGTACGAACACCGACACGAAGCTGCCGAAGAACACGCCGCCGCGATCGAGCCCACCGCCGGTGCCTTGCGAGAGCCAGCGCTGGACCTCGGCGAGCGTCTTCTTGTCGACGGGATTGAGCAGCACCGTCATGCGCAGATAGTACTGATCGAGGTACGGCAGATCGGCGAGCCGCGCGATCGGCATGCCATCGACCGAGCCGAGGAGCTTGAGCGCTTCGCTCTGGAACTTGACCTTCACGGGCTTCGCGGTCGGATCGAGGCGGATCACGTAGTCCTCGTCCCACAAGTCATAAACGACCGAGCGTACGAGCTGGCGTGCCGCGATCGGTTCGCGCTCGTCTTTCGGATAGACGAACGTGTTGACGACGATCGTCGAGGGGAAGCCCGACGACAGGGCTTGATACGCGGCTTGATCGAATAGCTTCTGGATCTTCACCGAGGCCGTGAGCTCGGCACCGACCTCCACGAACCGCATCTTGACGTCCTCCGGCGGATCGTCCTCGGCGCGCGCGACAGCGGACAGCAAGAGGATCGCGACGATCGCTCTCGTCATCGAACGCGCCCCAGCGCGTTCGAGATCGTGAGCTCGAACACGCCGACATCGGTATCGATGCGGAGGCCCGCATCGACGTAGACATCGACCGGTAACGATCTCCAGATGCCGCTATCGCGCAGCGACAGCTCTTCGGTCTGTGCGAGCGCCCACAGCCCGGCGCCGATGAACCAATCGCCGCCGTACACCCGGTTCTTGCCGCTACCGCGGAACAACTCGCTCGTGAATTCGAGCGACGCGGAGCCACCGACCTCGCCGTAGCTCGGCTTCTCCGGCTTCGTGCCGAGGATGTCGAGCGGCGAGGCATTCGAGAGCACGAGCCCGAGCGCGCGCGGCGTCAGCATGTGATCGACATCGGAGATGTGGATGCGGTCGAAGCGCGGCGCATCGCCGATCACCACGCCTCCCGCGAGCCGCATGCCGAGCGCGGTGTGCGGCGTGATCGGCCACCATTGCTCTTCACGCGCGAACAGCGTCGCGAAGTCGTAGCTGCCGCCGAGCGCGGCCGAGCCGACCTCGGCATTCGCGGTCAGCCGATTGCCCGCGTGCGGCAGGATCGGGTCGGGCCGCGTATCGCGATCGAAGCCGATGCCGGCGGTGACCACGCGGCTCGCGCCCGGATCGAGATGCAGATCGATCGCGATCACCCGGCCATCGGGCAACGTGCGCGTAGGCGCGATCGGCAGCTCGGTCTCGACCGCTTCGACCCGGATCCCGCCCGTGATCCGCGACAGCTCCGTCGCATCGTACGTGACGCCGAGCCGACCGCCGAACCGGCGATACGGGAACGCACGGAACTCTGCGGCTTGATCGCTATCGGTGCCCGAGATCCGATACGGCTCGCTGCCGTGGACGAGCGTGAGCGAACCGTTCGCCCCCCAGCGCGATCCGTACAGCGACGTATCGCTCGCGCGAAGCTCGCCCGCCCACTGATCGCGATCACCCGCGATGTGGCCATCGGCGGCGTAGATCAGGCCGCCACCGACGGCGATGCCGAGCCCTAGCAGATTGCGCTCGCCGACATCCGCGCCGAACCAGTACGGCGAGACGCTGTTCGATCCGAACCACAATCGGTTGAGCACGAACGTGCCGCGCTCGACGACGTGGATCTCGATGATGACCTGGCCGCGCGCGGTGCCCTTCGACATCGTCAGCGTGACATCGCGGAAGTAGCCGAGCGCGAGCACCTTGAACCGGCTATCGCGCAACCGACGATCGCTCGCGTGCAGGATGTCGCCCGGGCTGATCGGTAGCGCGCGCCGGATGATCTCGGTCTGGGTCGCAGTGTTGCCGGTGATGTTGACGGCTTCGATCAGGATCACCGGGCCGAACTCGTTGTCCTCGTGAAACTGCTCGTGCGGCGATTCTTCGACCGCAGGCGGCGGCGTGGCCGGCTCGGTCGCCCCGGTGTCGGTCGCGGTCGGCTCGGCGGGGGCCGGGGCGTCGCTACCCGTCGGTTCGGCGGGGGCCGGTTGCGCGCGCACCCGTGCCGCCAGCACGAGCTGGCACAGGCACACCACGAGCAAGCCCCGCACGCCTCGAACGTAGCGCACCGAACACGGTGGGTGCTACCGTCGGACCGTGCGTTGCGCCACGCTCTGGCTCCTGCTGTGCTTTGCCGCATGTAACGACGTGCGCGGCTACGAGGGCACGTGGACCGGAAAACGCGTCGGTGACACGCCGGTGTTGCGCGTCGGGGTCGCGCAGGATGCGACGGCGACGCTCGCGATCGACGGCATCGACACCCACGGGATGCGCGGCAAGCTCTCGATCAGCGGGCTCGTCGACGGTGCGGCCATCTCTTCGGTGCAAGGCGCCGAAGCGGACGTGCTCTCGGGCATCACGTTCAATGGTTCGCCCCAGCGCGTCTACCTCGCGTTCGCGAGCCTCCCGGATGGCGGCGGCGAGGCGCTCGTCGTGCTCGCGCTGTACGACGAGAATCGCGTCGAGATTCGCGTGCTCCGCGGCGGCGCCCAGCCGCTATACGCCATCTTCGCGTTGGCCGAGACCTGAGCCCGCGTTAAGCTTCGCGGTGCGTGAACTGTCCGCACTGCCAGACGCCCCTCGCGGTGGATGCTCGGTTCTGTCCTGCATGCGGCAAGGCGGTCCAGAGCACCACACCCGAGCCGAATGCCTCTGGCCCTATCCGAGCGCACGTCGACATGATCGGTCGCGAGCTCGTCGGCCGGTTCCGGATCCTCGCGAAGCTCGGCGAAGGCGGCATGGGCGCGGTGTATCGCGGCGAGCAGATCTCGCTGAAGCGCGCGGTCGCGATCAAGGTGCTGCGCCCGGAGCTCTCGGCGAACCAGCAGCTATTGCGCCGGTTCTCCGCGGAGGCCGAAGCCGTCGCGAAGCTCGATCATCCGAACACCGTCAAGGTCTACGATTTCGGCCAGGACACCGACGGCTCGCTGTTCATCGCGATGGAGCTGATCGAGGGCAAGCCGCTGCGCAACGTGCTCGCCGAGACCGGACCGATGCCGCCGACCCGAGCGCTGCGGATAGCCCTCCAGATCGCCGCGTCGCTCGTCGATGCGCACGCGGCCTCGATCGTCCATCGCGATCTCAAGCCCGATAACGTGATGCTCGTCGACAAGGGCCGCCAGCACGACATCGTGCGCGTGCTCGATTTCGGCATCGCAAAGCTGCGCGACGATTCGCGCCAGACCCAGAACGCGATGACCCAGGCCGGCGACATGCTCGGCACGCCGCAGTACATGGCGCCCGAGCAGATCAAGGGCGAGGCGATCGACGGGCGCACCGATATCTACGCGCTCGGCTGCATCCTGTACGAGATGGTGACCGCGCGGTTGCCGTTCGAAGCGCCGACGATCATGGCGATGCTGTCGAAGCATCTGCTCGAGATGCCATTCGCCCCGTCGCAGCGCCGCCCGGATCTCGAGCTCTCTCCCGCGATCGATCACGTCGTGATGAGCGCGCTGCAAAAAGATCCGAACGCGCGGCCCGCGAACATGGAGGTCTACGCCGAGATGCTCGCCGGCGCGCTCGCGCAGCTGCCTGCCGAGACGGTGCCCTCGCAACCCGGGCCGACCTCGCACCTGCGAAGTGCAGTCCTGCCGCAGGCCGTGGTCACGCCAACCGCGGCGGTCCCGACCCCGCACGTCACGCCCTACCCGCAGCAAGCGCTGCCGCACGCGTACGTGCCACCGCCCGCGAAGAGCCGGCTCGCGCTGTACCTCGTGCTCGGCGGCGTGTTGCTGGCAGGCGGTGGGGTCGGCATCTGGGTCGCGAAGCACGATTCGTCGACGGTGAAGCCCGACGATCATCGAGCGAAGTTCGACAAGCCCGACGACAAGGAAGTCGCCGACGACAAGGCCGAAGAAAAAGCCGACGAAACAGCCGACGACAAGCTGGCCCCGGCACCGCCGAACAAAGATCCGTGGGCGAACGAGGGCGGGCACGCGCCGGTCTCGGTCGGCACGAAGGTGACGCCGATTCCGCGCGGTGCGCATCTCGACGCGCCGAGCGACTTCGAGATGCTCGCCGACAACCCGCAGGGCCAGCAGTATCAACACGCGTCGGGCATCAACATGTCGCTCGGCCCCTTGATCGCCGGCACGAACGATCCGATGGAGCTCGCGAACGATTGGATCCAGCGGAATAGCGCCGCCGGGCTCGCGCTCTCGTTCGTGAGCATCGGCAACAATCGCGGCCATCCCGTGATCCTGTTCACGGGCTCGGTCAACGGCATCTCGTTCTCCCAGTACGCGACGCTCTACATCACCTCGCGGTACCGACTCGGCTACGTGCTCACCGCGCCGGTCGGGGCGGACCAGGCCGAGGTCCATCGCCTGCTCGAGAACGGAGTGACATTGCCATGACGATCAAGCTCACCGAATACGCGCGCGGCGGTGGCTGCGCCGCGAAGCTTCGCCTCGGCCAGCTCTCGCTCGTGCTCGACACGCTCGTCAAGCGCAACGCGGGAGCCGACACCCGCGACATCGTGGTCGATCACGAATTCTCTGACGACGCCGCCGTCGTCCATCACGCCGCGGGTCGCGACCTCGTACTCACCGCCGACGTGATCGCGCCGCTCGTCGACGATCCAGAAGATTTCGGGGCGATCGCCGCGACCAACGCGATGTCGGATGTCTGGGCGATGGGTGGCGAGCCGCGGTTCGCCCTCAACCTCGTGTTCTTCTCCGACGAGAGCCTACCGATGGAGATCCTCGATCTCATTCTCGCCGGAGGTGCGGCCGCGTGCGCGCGAGCGGGCGTCGCCGTCGTCGGCGGTCACTCGGTGCGCGATCCAGAAGTGAAGTTCGGCCTCTCGGTGACCGGAGAGGTCGAGCCCGGCAAGCTGTGGTCGAACCGCACCGCGCAACCCGGGCAGACGCTCGTGCTCACCAAGGCGCTTGGCACTGGCATCCTCGGCCAGGCGATCAAGAAGGGCGTCGCGTCGAGCGAGGCGACCGCCGCGGCGGTGCGCTCGATGACCACGCTCAATCAGAGCGCGTGTCGGATCGGCCACGCGCACGGCGTTACCGCCGCGACCGACATCACCGGCTTTGGCCTGCTCAACCACCTTCGCAACATCGTGCGCGGCTCGAACGTCGCCGCCACGATCGAGCTCGCCGCGCTGCCCCAGCTCCCCGACGCGCTCGCGCACCTGCGCGCGAACCTCTGCCCCGCGGGCAGCAAAGCGAACCGCGCGTTTGCCGCCGCCGAGACCAGCTGGGCGAATGGTGCGCCGCTGACCGCCGAACCCGGCGCCGAATCGGGCGAGCTGGAGTTGCTCGCCTCGCTCGCGTGCGACGCGCAGACGAGCGGCGGCTTGTTGCTGTGCGTCCCGGCGGCACGTGCCGCGGCCTGTGTCGAAGAGCTGCGCGCCGCGGGACTTCCCGCCGCAGCGATCGGATCGACGCGTGCGCGAGACGATCGAAAAGCGATCGTTCTTGTATGATTTACGGGTGACCAAACTCGGCCTGGCGCTCGTCCTCTTCGTCGCAGCATGCGGCGATAACTCCGAGCAGTGTGGGCCGGGGACGGTGTCGCAGGACGGCACGTGTGTGTGGGATGGCACCGGCAGCACGCTGTGTGGGGATGGCACGACGCTCGATCCGGTGAGCAACACGTGCGTGGTCGATCCGAGCCTGTGCGGCGATGGCACCGTGTTCGTCGACGGTAGGTGTCAGGATCCGAATGCTGGCATCACGATCGATCTGCAGGAGGGCCCGGAGCCGAATGGATTCGAGACCAGCGCCTTGCCAGCGGGCCTGATCGCACCGAAGGCGATCGGTGCCGGCGGCTTCGTCGTGCACGGCTGCATCCAGCCGGCCAACGGCGTCGCGGATCTCGATGCGTACACGATGACGGTCACCGGTCCGACATTGCTCGCGATCACGGCCGCTGGCATCGACGGTCTCGATGGTGGCTTCCTGGTTCACGACCGAGATCCGAACAACCTCGGCTGGGAGCGGTTCGGCCTGAACCTCGCGAACGACACCTCGCATCGCCAGGTGTTCTTGCCCAAGGCGGGCTCGTACGACTTCGTCGTCACCGATGCGCGCTCGTTGCTCCCGCTCGTCACCGGCAGCTCCTCGACGACCCTCCCCGCCGCCGGCAACCCCGATGGCACATCTTGCTACTACGTCACGATCACGCAGGAGGCCGTCCCTGCGCCGACCCCGATCACGGTGGCCACCGGCCTCTCCACGCCGCTGCCCGGCGACAAGGTGATGTTCGTCTCGGCCCCGCTACCGACCGGGTTGATCGATGTCACGGCCGATGACGATGCCGCCGAGAACGCGACCGCGTTCGACGTGCTGGTCAACGAGCAGTATCTGCTGTCCGATCAAAATGGCTCCGCGCACTTCGGAGGGATCCGTAGCACCGACACGACGGTGTTCGCGCTCGACTACGTCTACAACTACAACAACGGCGTCGTGCCGAACTACGCGCTCGCGTTCGACCTCGCGAGTGATGCGCAAGCACTACCGACGACGGGCACCACGCTGAGCTCGACCTCGGTCGGTCAAGACCCCAGCGCGAAGCATCTGAACCTCTATTCCTTCGATGCCGCGGCCGCGGACACGACGTTCGGGATGAACCTCACGTTCTCGCACCCGGTCCAGGGCGCGATCATCGACGCCCGATCGCGTGGCACGGTCGCGAGCTTTGGCGGGCTCGCGACCAGCTCGCCTGGCTCGCGGTTCACGCACTACACGGGCTTGGTCCGCCTGCCGAACGCCGGTCGCTACTACCTCGCGGTCTTCGACAGCGCCGATCCGGTCGGCACCGCGTTCACCGTCACGAGCACCCTGACCGCGATCATGCCAACCGCGGTCGCCTCGGGAACGCCGGTCACCGGGCAGGCGAACAACCCGTTCGATGCGGTGCCGTACACGTTCTCGTCGACGACGAACCCGTGGAACACGATCAGCTTGACGGGCACGAACACCGGCGACGTCAACACCTCGTTCTTCTCCGCGGCGACCGCGTACGGTCGACTGCAAGCGCTGAGCTTCACCGCAGGTGGCACGGCACCACCGGATGCCACGGTGCTCGCAGAGCAGGATTTTCACGCACCGGGCGATATCGGCGGCATCGTGTTCGGACCCGGCCTACCGAACATCCTGTTCACGGCGAGCCCGCAGGCCCCGACGGGGACAGCCACGTTCGATTTCGATCTCGAGCCGCGGACCTACACCGCCCTCACGGGAGGCCTGGTGCAGATCCTCCTGGCGGAGACCTCGCCAGCGAACGCGAGCCATCGCTACTACGTGCCGGCGGCGCCGGGCAAGACGGTCACGATCACGGTCCATCCCACGACGACCACCCAATCACCGCAGCTCTTCACGCTCGACGCCGCGGAGAACGTCGTCCAGCAGAGCAATGCGACCCCGACGGCGGACGCGGTCATCACGGTGACGCAAGATGCCTCCGCAGCGACGCCGTTCGACGTGCGCGGCGCTCTTGGTGCCGCCGAAACTTACAACCTGAAGATCGAGGTCCAGTAGCTCGCGCTAGAATTACCTCGTGCGCACGTCGTGGTTCGCGGTCCTGTTGTTCGCTTGTACGCCGAAGGCGCCGCCCATGAAACCGCCGCCACCGGTGGCCGAGGGTGCGGTGACGGTCACCCATCCGTGGGTGATCGAGAATCACATCATCGCGGGCAACTCCAGCATGACCGAAGGCGATGCGATCTTGATGCACGGTCGCACGATCGAGATCACGGCGAGCTCGTATCGCTCGCCGTTCCAGGGCGGCTGCGATAGCTCGACCACCGATCAGCGCACGCGCTCGTTCGAGGATGTCGCCGCGGAGGTCGATCTCGCGGGCGAGCGCCGGACGACCGCGAAGAACTTCGGGATGACCGCGACCGTCACCGAGTACCGGCTGGCGTGCACGTCGAGTACGCGGACACCGCCGCTCGTGATGTTCGTCGCCGGGAAGCGCGCCATGACGTGCTTCTCGGGTATCTGCTACCTGTTGACGCCAGCCTAGTTAGTTAGCCCGGCGGCGGCAACAAGCGGAACAGCAGCGCATCTTGGTTCTGCGCCGCGACCGCGACCGTCGCCTTGAGATCCGCGAGCGCACGCACCGCGGTTTCGGCGAGCATCCGCCCATCATCGCGACGGCGCGGCGCATCCGGAATCGTGCCGATGTACTTCACGAACTCGTCGTATTTATCGAGGAGCTTCTGCGCGTCGAACTCCTGCAACATCGGCAGGAAGTGGACCGGGTTGACGACCACCCAATCCCCCTTGCCAATCTCGAGCACGTTGCGATCGGCGTACGGCGTGGTGAGCTGCTCGTGCGGGATCGTGCCGAGGAAGCCTTCGTCGTCGGCCTGGAACTTGTGCGGCACGACCTCGACGAAGAACGCGAACATCTCGATGCCCTTGCGGAGGTTCGCGAGGTCGTCTTCGTCGAGCGGCGGGAAGCTCTCCGGCATCCCGACGTGGAGCGCCGGCATCACGACGCGCTCGAGGATATCGATCGCGACGGGACCGGTCGCGCGACGTAGCCCGATGATCTGGGCGATCGCCTCGAACAGCCCGCGGTCGTTGGTCTGCTTCGCGATCGGAGCATCCTGATTCGCGCGGGCGAGCGCCTGCACGACCTGCTCGATGACCTGGAGATTTTGCGGCCCGAGGCGCGTGGCGCTCTCCTTGAGCTCGGCGACGAGCGCGCTGACCGGGGCTTCGTTCCACAGCTTCGCGAGCTTCGCGAAGTCCATCGACATCCACTGGCCCAGCGGCACGGTGTGCAACCGGATGTAGTGCTGCGCGACGAACCGATCGAGCGACTTGCCCTGATCGCGCTCTTCCTGCTCGACGTGCTGCTGCCGGATCCGTTCGATCTCGGTGACCATCTTCTTGGTCGCGCCCGAGCCGGTGCGCAGCAGCTGCTCCGCGAACATGAACGGCGCGATCTCGAGGAAGACCTTCGAGAAGCCGATCCGCCACGTATGCGGATCATCGCCCATCAACAGCCAGTGGCCGCCATGACGACGGCGGATGGTCTCGCCGATCCAGGCACCGAACGAGAACCACACTTCCCAGTGGTCTTCGGACTTGAGATCGAGGGCGTCCTTGTCGCCGATCTGAGCGAACAGCCACGTATCGAACGTGATCAGCTCGAGCGATTGCGCGAGTGCTTGCGCGCCGACATCGCCTTCGACCTCGGCGAGGTGAGGGACCGTATCGCCATCGGGGTCGATCAGCTCCTCGACGATGATGTCGTTCTGGGTGCGAGCCTTCGAGCTAAACCGATACGCTCCCTCGCGGAGCTCGGTCATCGCTTTTTCAAAGCGCTCCTTCGCCTGGGCTTCCGCCTCGGCTAGTTGCTTCGCGCTTTCGGACGGCGGCTTCTCGGATGGCTTGTCGGATTCCGACACGAGCGGCACCATATACGAGTGGAACGGCTGCGGCGAGCGCTGCGCGGTGAGGATCGTGAGGTGCTGCCGATCGGTGAAGCGCTCCACCCGATCGCGCTGCTCGCGGTAATCGTCCTTTTGGTCAACGATTGGGTCCTCAAGCCGCGCTTTCGCGGCAGCTTCGTGACCGGAAAGCTCTCCGACATCGCCGGGATGGTGTTCGCCCCGGTCGTGCTCTCGGCGGCGATCGGGCTGGTCTTGAAGCTCGCGCGCCGCGACCCGACCCTGACCCAGCGCCGCCTGGTCCTGTGCTGTGCGGCGACCGCGGTCGGCTTCGTGCTCGTGAAGCTGGTGCCCTCGATCGGCACCGTCGTCGCCCGCGCGATCAGCATCTTCGGGCACCGGGCCGGCTTCTACCCCGACTGGACCGACGTGCTGTGCACGCCGTTCGTCCTGGTTGCCTACTGGATGGGCCGCGACGAGATGCGCCGGCTCACGTCGACTTCGGATCCCACAGCGGCTCGGCCTGACCGTCCTTGAGTACGCACCAGCGGCCCCACACGAACAGCGCATCGCTCAGGCGGTTCAAGTACTGGATGTCGAATCTCGGATCTGCTGCCACGCGGGTCGTGTCGGCCGCGGCCAGAGCGACCACGAGCCGTTCGGCTCGGCGCGCCACGGTGCGCGCGAGGTGCGCGTACGCCGAGGGCCAACCGCCGCCCGGGAGCACGAACGACTTGAGCGGCGGGAGCTCGTCGTTGACTGCATCGATATCGCGCTCGAGCGCGGCGACGTGGCGCTGCTCGATCTGCGGGAGCTTCGAGCGGGTCTCGGCATCACCGCACGCGAGCTCGGCCCCGAGGTTGAACAGCTCGTTCTGCACCCGGCGCAGGATCGGGATCAAGAAGTCGCTCGCGGCCGAACCGTTCAGCGCTTCGACCAGCAAGCCGACCACGGCATTGAGCTCGTCGACGGTGCCGTAGCACTCGATCCGCATCGACGCCTTCGAGACGCGCTCGCCGCCGATCAGCGAGGTCTCGCCCGTGTCGCCACCCTTCGTATAAACCTTGTCGATTCTCACGAGCAGGCCCTCACGACCGCGCCACCGGGAGCAGAGACGGACGCCGCATCCCCTTCATCGCGACCGGGTCGGCGGGTACGGCCTCGCCCGACGCGAGCTCGAGCTCGAAGCCAGCATCCTTGATCATCTGGTGATCGCTCTCGATCGTCGCGCCCCCCGTGGTCAGGTAGCCCTGCGTGAAGATCGAGTTCGCCGGATACAGCGCCTGCACTTGGAGCTGGCGCAGCGTGAGCTCGCGCCCCCCGGCCACGCGCAGATCGGTGCGCGGATGGACGAACCGCATCATGCACAACGAGCGCAGCGCGAAGCCTGGCTCGACGAGCGGATAGCCGGCGAGCGGTGTCCCCGGGCGTGCATCGAGGAAGTTCACCGGCACTGAATCGACGTCGAGGTCGCGCAACGCGAAGGCGAGATCGAGCAGATCCTCCTCGGATTCTCCGAGGCCGACGATGCCGCCGACACAGGTATCCATGCCCGCCGCTTTCGCGAGCCGCACGGTCTCGACGCGATCGCGCCAGGTGTGAGTCGACACGATCTTGGCGTAGTGGTTCTCGCTGGTCTCGAGGTTGTGATTGAAGCGATCGACGCCCGACTCCGCGAGCCGCTTCGCCTTGGCTTCGGTCAGGATCCCGAGCGAGGCACACAGCTCGATGTCCATCTCGGCTTTGATCTTTGTCGCCGCATCGCAGATCGTATCGAGGTCGCGCTGCGAGGGCCCCCGGGTCGCGGTGACCATGCAGTAGCGCTTCGCCTTCGCCGCATGTGCGCGGCGCGCTGCATCGACGAGCTCGTCGACCGACTTCATCGGCGCTTCGCCGCTCGGGCTGCTCGCGGCCCCACTGGTTGTAGAATGCTTGCTCGATTGCGAGCAGAAACCGCAATCTTCGGGGCAGGCGCCGAGCTTCGCGTTCTCGAGCACGTGGAGCGAGACCCGCATGCCCCAGTGGGCGCGGCGTACGCGGAACGCGGCATCGAGGAGCGCGAGCGTCTCGGCCGGTGGCGCGTGCAGGACGGAGCGCGCTTCGTCGCGCGAGATCAACCTGCCTGCGAGCGCCTTATCCGCGAGTGAGCTCCACATCCCGCGGACCCTACCCGAAATTCGCGGGCGCGGCGACGTCCACCACGATCTCCACGTCCGTCGCGACGCCTCGCCGCGACAGCTTCTCGGTCATGATCGTCGTGCGCATCAACATCGCCGAGGCGACGTAGGCCAGGGTCACCCCGCCCACGATCGGCACGATCGCGTGGATCTCCTGGGTCGCCTCGACGGCGAACACCATCGACGTGAGCAGCGCTCGCGAGGCCCCGGCGAACATCGCGACCATCCCCACGAGTGCCGCGACCCGCGGGTCGATGCCGGCATCCGGCACGATCATCACGGCCACCGCGGCGAGTAACCAGCCCGCGGCCGCGCCGAACGTCATCAGGGGTGCGAGCGTTCCGCCGGAGGTGCCGCTGCCGAGAGCAAGCGCCCAGGCGACGAACTTGGCGACGAGCAGGATCGCGAGCGCCGTGGTCGTGAAGTGACCGCCGACGGCAGAGGTGATGTTGTCGTATCCGACGCCGAGGACACGCGGCACCAGCAACCCGATCGCGCCGACCGCGATGCCGCCGAGCGCGGGCCACCACATCCAGTGGATCGGGAGGTGCTCGAACGCGTCCTCGACCGCGTAGACCGCACGCGTGACCCACGTCGCCGCGATGCCGATCAGGCCACCGGCGATCACCGCGACGATCATGGTGAGCGCCGAGGGGTTCGCGAGCTCGGGCATCACGAACACCGCCCCGGTGCCGTGCGCGATCGCGCGGACGGCCCCGGCGACGCCACAGCCGAGCGCGACGGGAACGACCGTGCGTGCCGAGTACTCCGAGAGCAGCAGTTCGATCGCGAGGAGGACCGCCGCGATCGGTGTCCCGAAGATCGCGGTCATACCGGCCGCCGCCCCGGCCGCGAGCAAGGTCTTGCGTTCACGCGCCGTGACCGCGACAACTTGCCCGAGGGCCGAGCCCAGCGCTCCGCCTGTCGCGATGATCGGCCCTTCGGCTCCGAACGGGCCGCCGGTACCGATCGCGAGGGCGGCGGACAGCGGCTTCAAGAACATGATCCGCATCGGAATCCGGCTCTCGTTCGTGAGGATCTGCTCCATCGCCTCGGGAATTCCGTGGCCGCGGATCGCGCGCGAGCCGTAGCGCGCCATCAAGCCAACCAGCACGCCACCGATCATCGGCACCGCGATCGCCCAGACTCCGAGGTGGTTGTCACGAGGCGTCGCCTCGGCGAATGATAGCCGACCGAAATACGCGAGGTTCGTGACGAAGGCGATCGCACGGATCAGGATCTCGGCGATCACCGAGGCAGCGACACCGAGTCCGAGGGCGAGGCAGGCGATCCACATGTCGCGCCGATCGAGTCCGATCGGCGCGCGTCCCGCATGGTCGTGTGCCAGCGTCGGCGCGAGCGAGGGAGCGATCATCAACGAGCGAATCCTGCGCAACATCACTGGCCTCGCTTTCGTGGCGCTGCGTCCTCGAAGAACATCGCCGGAGCCACGGTGTCGGCACCGACCGCCGAGGTCAGCCCCGCAAGCGCCGCGACGAGGTGCGCTTGCTTCGCCGGGGACATGCGCTCAACCGCATCGACGATGGCGACCTGCGGCAGCGGCGCCGTGGTCACCGCGATCTTGTGCCCCGCGCGCGTCAGTGCGAGCTCGGCACGTGCACGGTCGGTCGTCACCATGGTGCGCCGCACGAGCTTCTTGGCGACCAGCCGCGCGACCACGACCGAGGCCGAGCTCTGGTCGGTCAGCGTCCGTTTCGCGATCTCCGCGAGCGACTTCGCCGGCGCATCGACCAGCACACGCAGCACGAATAGCTGCGCCGCGGACAGCCCGGAGCCGGCTCCACTCGCTCGCTCGGCGAGCCGCAAGAATCGAACGATCCGACGAAGCTCGATCATCACCAGCTCTGCGGGCTTCTTATCGCCATGGGATCCCATGGAGAGGACCCTACCCGATCCGGCGGCCTTCGTCGTGGCACGACTCGTCGTAGCCGCGAATTTCAGGCCTATGATGTCCCTCGTGATGCGAGCGACGTGGGTGGTGCTGCTGTCGGTGGGAACGGCCTCTGCGGAGGATCGCGACACGCCGCTGACCGCGAACGTCGGGATCGGGCTCGCCGCCGACAAGTGGGGCGGCAGCAGCGAGAGCCTTCACGTGACCGTCCCGGGCTACGCCGACCTCGGCTACCTGATCACCGATTCGCTCTCGATCACGGTTCACGTCGGGCTCTCGCCCCCCCGCCTCACGCACCGGACGGTCTACTTCGGGGCTCCCGTGCCGGACGAGATCAACCAGGTCCGTTACATGTCGAGTGAAGTCGGGCTCGGCCTCACGTACGTGGCGGATGTTGGCGTGTGGTTCACGCCGTGGGTCGGGGTCGAGAAGGTCCTCTTGATCAATGCCGACGACGACTATCACGACGAAGCCTCGCTCGCGTTTGGCCTCGAGGCAGGTGTCGATGTCTATGACATCGACGAGCATCAGCACCTCAGCGTCGGGGGCAAGGCGCTGTACTCGAGCCTCTACGCCGACTCGAATGGCACGGGCGGCGTGAGCTACGTGCAGCTCGGCGTCGGCGTCGCGTACCGATTCTGGTGACTACTTCATCAGCTTGTTGATCGTTGCACCCGTGGGATCGGCCTTCTTGCGATCCGCAGCGACGATCAACAGCGTGCCCTTCGGCGTCGAGATGCCGGTCGTATCGCCGACCCACTTGAGGCCGGCATCTTGCGCGGCCTTCGCCTCGTCCGCCGAAGCGAACACGCAGACCAGCACCTCGACGTTGTTGACCGTGCCGAGCTGACAGTCCTTGCCGACCGGCGAGTCCTTCGCAGCGGCGAAGCCCGAGGGCGCGAGGCCGGCGCTCTTCCACGCGGCGAGCAACTCTTCGCGCGGTCCACCGGCAGCGCTACCACCGGTGCCGTCGCCTTTGCCGCACGCGACGAGCGCGAGACAGAGCAGGAAGCACTTCATTCAGTGCCTCCCGTGCCCACGGCCACCGTGATCGCCGTGGTCGTCGTCGCCATCGTGGCGGTGCCCTTCGCCGCCACCGCGGACCTCGCCGCCACCGCGGACCTCGCCGCCGATCCCGATGCCGATGCCGATATGGATCGAAGGCGGTGGTGGCGCGACGATGTGGACATCGATCCCGCCGCCGAACACGGCACCACCACCGCCGACGACGACCGCGCCGCCGCGACCGCGTCCACGCACGCGTTCGTCGACGACGACGCCGGGAGTCTGGACGACGATGTTCGGCGTCATGAACTCCGCGCGTGCACCGATCCAGCCGGAGGGTGCTTCGACCTCGACGACCGGGCGCGCGTACGCGAGCGGTCGGTATTGCGCGTTGATGCCGATATATGTGGGGCGCGCCTCGATGAACACCTGCGGCGGTTCGCCGACGTAGAAGTACGCGTCACCGACCACCCTGAAGTCCGCATCCATCTCGGTGGGTGCCGGCTTGAAGTAGTGGAAGTGCGGACCCTCGAGGTAGCAGTACTCGACATCCGGATCGCCGCCGACGACCGCTTCGACATGGATCGGATGCGGACCTTTGTAAGCGTACTTCGGGCCATCGTATTTGTAGGCGACCGGATCGCCGACGAAGTACGCATCGCCACCGTGGTCGCGATACTCGATCTTGTTCGCGGTGTAGATGTGGACGTGCGGGCCTTCGATGTTGCAGATGCCGCCGCCCTCGTTCTTCGGGATCGGATGGATCCCGACGAACCGGACTTGCCGGCCGAAGTGGTGATGATGTTCGTCAGAAGCCAACGCCGCGGATGACGCCGCGAGCGCGAGCACGACCAGAACCGAGGTTCTTCGCATGGGCTCTAGCAAGAACCCGTGCGGCTGGCTGGTCAAGGTTCAGTGTGGGGCGATCTGCGCTTCGACGGGATAGGTCTGCACGATCTGATCGACGATGCCCGTGAGCTTGCCTTGGAGGGTCATCGGCTTCGAGGAATCAGCTTGATCGAGCGGTACTTCCACGACCACCGCCGCGCCTGCCGCGAGCTCGCGCTCGAGCGGAACTTCGCCTGCCGACACGGTCGTACCCGAGGAGGCGAACGTGTACTCGAGCTTGGTCAGCCGCATCGCGTGTGACGCGGGATTGGTGACCTGAACGAACACCACATCGTGGCGCGTGTCACTGCTATCGAGGCCGAGCACGCGCAGCTCGGTCGGTTGCTGAGGGTGACAACCCAAGGCCGTGAAGAGGAGGAGTCCGAGCAGGTACCGCATGACGTTCCGGGAAACCTATTGTGCGGGTTCTGTGCCAGCAGGCAAGAAAACGCAAGTATGCGAGACCTGGAACAAGTTTCAGCGAACTGACAAGCAACGTTCACGGTCCCGAGGCAACGGTTGTCGTGCCTGCCGCGCCCGGGTCCGTACGGTTTCGTCTATTCTCGACCCGTGAAGATCGAGAAAGGCTGCCGAGTCACGCTCAAGGTTGACCTCTCCGTGGATGGAGGGCAGCAGCTCGAAAAGAGCACCGTCGAGTACATCCAGGGCGGTGGCTCGATGCTGTTGGGGCTCGAGAACATCCTCGCGGGGCTCGAGAAGGGGGCGAAGCGTGAAGGCGTGCTCAAGGCAAAGGACGCTTTCGGCAACCCCGCAATGCACCCGATCAAGCAGATGAAGAAGTCCGACTTCCCTGCCGATGCGAAGCTCACGGTCGGCGAGAAGCTCGTCGCGGCCGCGAGCGACAAGTCGCACATGAACGTGATCCTCCAGATCTCGAAGGTCTCGGGCGATGACGTCGAAGTTCGCCTCGTCCATCCGCTCGCCGAGAAGGACATCAAGTACGCCGTCGAGGTCGTGCAGGTGACCGACCCTCGCCCGCCTCCGATGCCGACCGCAGCGCTCGATCTCGAAGAAGAGCCTTAGATGCACGCTCGTCGGCTGTACGCCCATCGCGGTGCGTCCGCCGAGCTCCCCGAGAACACGTTGCCCGCGTTTCGACGCGCGCTCGATCTCGGCTGCTCCGCGCTCGAGATGGATGTCCATGTCACGCGCGACGGGCACCTCCTCGTCGCGCACGACGATCTCGCGACCCGCACCACGGGCGCCGCCATGGCATGGACCTCGATGGATCTCGCGACCGCGCAGCGCCTCGACGCGGGCTGGGGCTTCGTCGCACCCGACGGCACACGTCCGTTCGCGGGCAAGCAGATCTACGCGCCGACGTTTCGCGAGATCCTCGAGACGTTTCGCGACATCCACATCAACGTCGACATCAAGGGCGAGCGCTCCGTCGAGCTGATGCTCGCGCTGGTCCGCGAGTTTCGCGCCGAACAACGCGTCACGATCGCGAGCTTCGCGACCAGCACGCTCGTCGACGTGCGCCGCAAGAAGTACGCGGGCGAGACCAGCCTCGCCGCGCGCGAGGTGGCGGCGCTGTTCGCGCTCCCCGCGATCGCCTGGCGCCAGTTGCCGTGGACTGGCACCGCGGCCCAGGTGCCGACGCATCAAGGGCCGCTGCACTTCGATCGCGCCTCGTTCATCGCGAAGTGCCATAGCCTCGGGCTGCGCGTCGATTACTGGGTGATCGACGATGCGGCCGAAGCCGCGCGCCTGCTCGCCCTCGGCGCCGACGGCATCATGACGAACGATCCGGCGAAGCTCGTTGATTTGTTCCGCTAGCCGCTCGGGCCGCTAGCGCTTCCGGTAACTCTGGAGCTCGCCCGCGTCGTCCGTGATCGCGAGCTCTCTCGGACTTGGCATGCGCAGCGCTCGGCGCTCGTCCTTCACCGCTTCATCGTGCTCGCCATTGTTCGTAGGCTTGCAGCTATCGCTGACCGTGACCCGTGCTTGCTTCACGCTCAGCGCGAGCGTCGCTCCGTCGAGCTTCCACCCGCCGACCGCGTGCGTGAGGTGCTCGACCTTGCACGTACCGTCGCGGGTCTCGACATTGATCATGCGCTCGAATTGGCCGCCGCGATCGAGCACCAACCAGCCACCGTTACCGACCGCATGCTTCGGATCGAGCTTCGC